>DATAOY010000069.1:0-28124 GCA_036265495.1 Nocardioides sp.
CTGCTGCGCGAGCGGTGGCCCGACGCCGACATCTCCGGTCTCGACTCGAGCCGGGAGATGATCGAGCAGGCCCGGTCCGCCGAGCCGAGCATCACGTTCGAGGTCGCCGACCTGCGCGGGTGGGCAGCGGCGGGCGACCCGGTCGATGTGCTCATCTCCAACGCCACGCTCCAGTGGGTCCCGGACCACCTCGACCTGCTGCCGAGCCTGGTCGGCCGGGTACGGCCCGGCGGCTGGCTGGCCCTCCAGGTGCCCGGGAACTTCGAGGAGCCGAGCCACACGATCCGGCGCGACCTGGCCGCCGAGGCGCCGTACGCCGAGCACACCCGGGATGTCGCCGTCCCGAGCAGCCACGACCCGGTCGTCTACCTCGAGGCGCTCGCCGGGCTCGGCTGCACGGTCGACGCCTGGGAGACGACGTACCTCCACGTCCTGACCGGGCCGGACCCCGTCTTCGCCTGGGTCTCGGGCACCGGCGCCCGGCCGACGCTGCAAGCGCTACCGGACGACCTGCGGCCGGCGTTCGAGGACGAGTTCCGGCGGCGGCTGCGCGCGGCCTACCCGGAGCGCGACGGTCGCGTCGTGCTGCCCTTCCGACGGGTCTTCGCGGTCGCCCAGGTCCCCGGGTCCGCCGCGTGATCGCCCTCCACCACGTCCAGGTCGCCTGCCCCGTCGGCGGCGAGGAGGACGCCCGCCGCTTCTACCGGGACGCCCTGCGGCTGACCGAGGTCGAGAAGCCGGTCGCCCTCCGTGGCCGCGGCGGCGCCTGGTTCCGCTCGTACGACGCACTGGGCGCGGTCGTCGCTGAGATCCATGTCGGGGTCGAGGAACCGTTCCGGCCCGCCCGCAGGGCGCACCCGGCGCTGGTGGTGGACGACCTCGACGGCGTCGCGGCCTCGGTGACGGCTGCCGGCTTCGAGGTCGACGACCGGGAGCGCGAGACGTTCGAGGGCTACCTGCGGTTCCACACGCAGGACGGGGCCGGCAACCGGATCGAGGTGCTGCAGGCGCTTCCGGCCGAGGACTCCTGACTCTCAGGACGGCGGTGCGACGTCGAACGTCCAGCAGACGGCGGTCCCGTCGATCAGGACCTCGCCGTCCCCCCGGAGCACGCGGGTCGCCAGCGTGGTGATCGGCTTGTCGGCACGCACCGAGGTCACCTCGACCTCACCGGTGATGGCGTCGCCCGGCCGGGTGGGCGCCAGGAACCTCCAGTGCGTCTCGAGGAAGACCGTGCCCGGGCCGGGCAGACGTTCCGCCACCACGGCGTTCAGGATCGCCGTCGTCACGCCGCCTTGGACGACGATCCCGCCGAGCCGGGTGCGGGCGGCTGCGTCGGCGTCGTAGTGGATCGGGTTGCGGTCGCCGCTCAGCTCGGTGAACCGGACGATGTCCCCGGAATCGACGGTGCGGGTGATCGTGGCGCGGTCGCCGACGCGGGGAGCGCCGCCGGGCCAGGCGGTGGGCGTGGCGTCGCGGGCGTCGTTCACGGTCGAGAAGGCTACGCGCACCGGGACGCAGTGGTCGGAATGCCGCGATGCGCTCGGGCGTTGGCCTCGTGACAGGCGTGATCGAGCCGGTGAACGGCGGAAAGGTTCTGTGATGGCCACCCTCCCTCTGACCGAGGAGTCCTTCCAGCAGACGGTGACCCAGGACGGCATCGTGCTGGTCGACTTCTGGGCGTCCTGGTGCGGCCCGTGCCGCATGTTCGCGCCCGTCTACGAGAAGGCGTCCGAGACGCACGGTGACATCACGTTCGCCAGCATCGACACCGAGGCGGAGCAGGGGCTCTCCGGGGCGCTCCGGATCAGCTCGATCCCGACGCTGATGGCCTTCCGCGACGGGATCCTGGTCTTCCGTCAGGCCGGGGCACTGCCGGCTCCGGCGCTGGAGGAGCTGATCACCGCGGTTCGCGGTCTCGACATGGACGACGTACGCCGTCAGGTCGCCGCGCAGGAAGCCCAGCACTGAGGCGCTGACAGCCGTGGAGCAGGGTGACCCTGCGCGCTGCGTCTAACCTCGGCTGGTGACCTCGTCCTCGGAGCTCTTCCGCGCGCTCATCGACACCCGCACCTGGATCGCGTTCGACCTCGACGTCGACGGGCGGGTGCTCGCCGGGCACGACGACCTCGGCAGCCAACAGCTCGTCGAGATCGGCCCGGACGGCTCGACGACGCCGCTGACCGACCTGCCCTCGCGCTGCCGCGGGCGGTACGTGCCGGGCCGGCGTCAGGTCGTCGTGGAGCACGACCAGGGCGGCGACGAGAACTTCCAGCTCTCCCTGCTCGACCTGACCGACCTCCCGAGCTCTCCGGTCGGCCTGGAGGGGCTCACCTCGCTGGTCGCAGACCCGGAGCATCTGCACGTCCTGCTCGACGTCACCGCGACGTCGGTCGTCTACTGCACGAACCGGCGCAACGGCGTCGACATGGACGTCGTCGTGCGCGACCTGGCCTCCGGCGAGGAGCGGGTGGTGTACGACGGAGGCGGCTACGTCGCGTCGACCGAGGTGTCGCACGACGAGAAGTCCGTGGCCGTCACGATGATCAGCCTCAGGCCCAGCTCGACGAGCATCGTGCTGGCCGACGGCACCGGGTCCCGCTTCGTGACCGACCGTGACGAGCAGGCCGACCACCATGTGGCCGGCTGGACCGCGGACGACGATGCCCTGGTGCTGACCTCCGACCACGAGCGCGAGTTCCACGCCGTGCTCCGGCTCGATGCGGACGGCACCTGGACGTCCCTCGTCGATGCGGACGACCACGACGTGTCCGCGCGTCTGTCACCCGACGGCAGCCTGATGGTGGTCGGCCATCACGTCGACGGGCTGGACCGGCTCGCCGTACACCGCGTCGACGGCACCCACGTGACCGACGTCGCGCTCGACCCGGTCGCCCCGGTCGGCATCGTGTGGGCTCCGGACTCCTCGTCGTTCGCGGTGACGGCCGTGACACCGACGGACCCCGGCTCGATCGTCCGGGTGGATGCCCACACGGGTGCCCGCACCGTGCTCGTCGACGGTCGAGGCGGCGTCCCGGCCGAGCTGCGTGACCGACTGGTGACCCCGACCGTCCATCGCGTGCCGGCGCCGGACGGCGAGCAGATCCCGTGCTTCCGGTACTCCGCGCCCGACCGCACGAACGGCGCGTCCGTCATCCACATCCACGGCGGACCCGAGGCCGAGGCGGCCCGGGTCTTCGCCCCGACGTTCCAGGCGCTCGCGCTGGCCGGGTTCGACGTACTCGTGCCCAACGTCCGGGGCTCCGCCGGCTACGGCAAGCGCTGGGTGTCCCTGGACGACGTGCAGCTCCGGCTCGACTCGGTGGCCGACCTCGCCGCGATCCACGAGTGGCTCCCGACGGTGGGGCTCGACGCGGCACGGTCGGCGCTCTGGGGTGGCTCGTACGGCGGCTACATGGTGCTCGCCGGTGTCGCGATGCAGCCCGACCGGTGGGCGGCCGGAGTCGACATCGTCGGCATCTCGTCGCTGGTGACGTTCCTGGAGAACACGTCGGACTACCGCCGGGCGATTCGCGAGCGCGAGTACGGCTCGCTCGCCGACGATCGGGAGTTCCTCGTGTCGGCCTCGCCGATCACCTACCTCGACGACATCGTCGCTCCGCTCTTCGTCATCCACGGCGCCAACGACCCGCGCGTGCCGCTCTCGGAGGCCGAGCAGATCAAGGCCGCTCTCGACGAGAGGGGCGTGCCCTGCGAGATGCGGGTCTACCACGACGAGGGACACGGTCTCGCCAAGCGGGCCAACCGCCTGGACGCCTACCCGGCCGCCGTGGAGTTCCTGGAGCAGCACCTGCTCGGGTGAGCCTGGCGGCTCTTGACAGCCGGCGCAGGCGGCGTACGGTGTGGTCTATTCCACAGTGGTATAGACCTTTGGAACAGGGAGTCTCGGCATGACCGTGCGTCACCTGCGCATCGACAATCGGCTGATCCACGGACAGGTCACCGTCGCCTGGGCGGGCAACCTGGGCGCCAACCGGCTGATCGTCAGCAACGACGAGGTCGCGGCCGATGACATGCAGCGGATGATCCTGCCGCCGGCCGCGCGCGGCGTGCCGACGTCCGTGCTCGGCATCCAGGAGACGCTCGACCGCTGCGCGAGCGACCAGGCCCAGGGCGAGTCGATCTTCGTCATCGCCAAGCTCCCTGCCGACGCGCTCGCGCTCGTGCAGGGCGGGCTCGCGCCCGAGGAGATCAACGTCGGGAACCAGGCGCCACGCCCGGGCACGAAGTTCACCATGGTGACGCGGAGCATCGCGGTCACGGCCGAGGACGCGGAGACGTACGGAGCCATCGCGGCCGAAGGGTTCGCACTCCAGCAGCGGGTGATGCCCCACGAAAAGTCCGACTTCCTCCAGGTCCTGAGCAACAAGAAGCTGTGACCGCACACGATCTGGTGCTCCACGGAGCACGCCTGCTCACCGGGGCCGACCCACCGACCGGTGCGGCCGACGGCTGGGTGGCGGTCGCCGGTGGTCGCGTGGCGGCCCTGGGGCACGGCGTACCGCCCGACGCGGCGGAGCGGATCGATGTCGAGGGCGACTGGCTGGTGCCGGGCTTCGTCGACGTCCACGTGCATGGTGGCGCGGGTGGCGACGTGATGGCACCCGACCGCTCGGACCGCGACGCCGTACGCCGGCTGCACGCTCGGCACGGCACCACCGCGATGCTCGCCTCGACGGTGAGCCGCCCCGCCGGCGAGCTGCGCGATGCCGTCGCACGTCTCGCCGCCGATGCGGCCGAGGCGGCCGACGCGGCCGACGCGGCCGAGTCAGCCGAGACACCGCCGGAGCCGATCGCCCGCTTGGTCGGGATCCATCTCGAGGGCCCCTTCCTCTCCCGGGTACGCCGCGGCGCCCACCAGGAGACGGCTCTCAGGCCTCCCGACCCGGCCGAGCTCGACGACCTGCTCGAGGCCGGAGCTGGCCTGGTCCGCACCGTCACGGTGGCCCCCGAGCTGCCCGGCGCTCTGGACCTCGTGCGCCACCTGGCCGACCTCGGGGTGACCGCGGCCATCGGTCACACCGACGCCGATGCGGCCACGGTTCGGGAGGCCGTGCGGGCCGGTGCACGGGCGATGACGCACACGTTCAACGGCATGCAGCCGCTGCACCATCGTCGGCCCGGCGCGGTCGGCATGGCGATGGACCTTCCGCAGCTGACGTGTGAGCTGATCCTCGACCTGGTCCACGTCGACCCGGTCGCCGCCCGCGCCCTCGTGCACGCGGCCGGCGCCGATCGGATCTGCCTGGTCACCGACGCGATGGCTGCCACCGGCATGAGCGACGGCACCTACGAGCTGGGCGGCCAGGTCGTCGAGGTCGTCGACGGCCGGGCCCGGGTGAGCGGCACGAGCACGCTGGCGGGCAGCACCTTGACGATGGCGAGGGCGGTCGAGAACGCGGTCGCCCACCTCGGGGTCGACGTGCCCACCGCGGTGGCGATGGCGACGACGATCCCGGCCGGACTCCTGCACGGCGTGGACGTGGGCCGGCTCCACGCCGACGGGCCGGCCGACCTGGTCCGGCTCGACGACGTCGGGCACCTGCGCGGCGTGTGGATCTCGGGGCACGCCATCGACACCGTCGACCCGAGCCCGAAGGAGGTGACCGGCGGCTGAGCACCGGCGACGCCGGACAGCACCCCACAATCCCCCCACCGATCCTCATCTCGACAGGGAGGTAGCCCGTGTTCCAGGCTCTGATCCTTGCCATGTGGGCGACGTTCTGCATCTACGACACCCTCGGGCCCACGTTCATCTACGCCGGTCGACCACTCATCGCCGGCATCGTCGCCGGCGCCATCGTCGGCGACCCGGGGAGAGGCTGGGCCTGTGAGTGCTGCCCGACCTTGCTCAGCCTCGTGGGTCGCGGCTGGCGTGCATCAGCACCTCGTAGCGGTCGCCCCGGTAGATCGACGACGCGAACTCGATCACCGTGCCGTCGGCGTCGCGCGTGGTGCGCTCGATCCGGAACGCCGGCCGGCCGGGCTCGGTCTCGAGCAGCTCGGCCTCGTCTTCGGTCAGGTCGCTGACCGTGACCCGCTGGACCGCCTCGGCGACGCGCACGCCGTACCGGTGCTCGAAGAGGTCGTAGAGGCTGCCGTGGTCGAGGTCCTGGTCGAGCAGCCCGGGGAACCGACGGGCCGGCACGTGCGTCTGCTCGGCGGCCATCGGCTCGGCGTCGGCCGTGCGGACGCGGCGGATGCGCACGACGCGCGAGCTCGCGGAGATCTCGAGCCGGGCGGCCAGGTCGGCGCCGGCGCGGATCTCCTCCTTGCCGACCAGCCGCGACCCGGGTTCGAGCCCCCGGGCACGCATGTCCTCGGTGAACGACGTGAGGTGCTCGGTGTGCGCGACGCGGCGCTCGGCGACGAACGTGCCCCGGCCGCGGTGCCGGTAGAGCAGGCCGCGCTGGGCGAGCCGGTCGAGCTGGAGGCGCACCGTCATCCGGGCGACCCCGAAGTGCTCGGCGAGGTCGCGCTCGCTGGGGATCGGGCTCCCGGGTGGCAGCTCGGCCACCCAGGCCTCGAAGATCTCCTGCAGGCGCGCACCCTTGGCACCGGTCGCCGGCATCTCGACGGCGGGGGCCAGGTCGCCCGGCTCGCGCGCCTCGGGTGCCTGAGACGGTCGGCTGCTCACGATTCGAGCCTAACGGCCCCACGGCCCCGGCCGAGCGAGCCGGTCGACACCCACCGCACGTCAGCACGAAGGAGCAGCTCCCGATGACCCAGGCCCACGACAGCGCCCGCCTCGCCGGGCTCGGCACCGAGGCCGTCCGCCCCGACCTGAGCGATCTGGACGAACGGTCGACCGCCGACCTGGTGCGGCTGGCGATCGACGAGCACCACGCGGTGGACGCCGCGCTCGAGCAGGCCGCCCCGGCCCTCGAGGCGGCGGTCGACGCCGTGAGCGCGCGCATGCGCCGTGGCGGACGGCTGGTGTATCTCGGCGCCGGTACGCCGGGCCGGCTCGCTGCGCTGGACGCCGCCGAGTGCCCACCGACCTACGGCACCGACCCCGACCTCGTCGTCGCCGTCGTCGCCGGGGGAGCGGTCGGGGTCGCCCGCTCGACCGAGCACTCCGAGGACGAGGGAGACGCGGCGGTCGCCGCCCTGGAGGAGCTCGCGATCACCGACGCGGACTCGGTCGTCGGGGTCACCGCCAGCGGGCGGACGCCGTACGTGGTCGAGGGGCTGCGTGCGGCGGGTGCGGCTGGAGCCCTCACCGTCTCCATCGCCAACAACGAGGGTGCCGAGTCGTCGTCGGTCGCCGACATCGCGATCGAGACGCCGACGGGTCCCGAGCTGGTCGCCGGAAGCACCCGGCTCAAGGCGGGCACGGCGCAGAAGATCGTGCTCAACGCGCTGTCGACGCTGGTGATGGTGCGGCTCGGGAAGACGTTCGGGAACCTGATGGTCGACGTCGTGCCGGGCAACGAGAAGCTGCGTGACCGCGGCCGCCGGATCGTCGAGGCCGCGACGGGGGCGACGGCCGAGGCGTCGTCCGCGGCGCTCGAGGCCGCGGACGGGTCGGTGAAGGTCGCGGTCGTGATGCTGCTGGCCGGCGTCCCGGCCGCGGACGCCGTACGCCGGCTGGCCGACGGTCGCAGCGTGCGCGAGGCACTGGCGGTCCCATGAGTTCGCGCGCTCCGGCACGGTGTCGGGTCGGCTGCACCCGCTGGAGGTCGGAGCGGCGGCGAGCCCTTCCTCGACCTGGCGCCGGGTGGCCCCGCGACACTGCTCGGCTACGCCAACGGGTACGCCGGCTACCTCCCGACCCGCGCCGCCTTCGACGCCGCCGCGGAGCGTCCGGAGCAGCCGGAGTACGAGGTGCTGATCTCCCGCGTCGCCCCCGGCGAACCCGAGCGCGCCCTCTCCCTCCTCGGGTCGTCCGCCTGAGTGGTTGTTCTAGTGGCGGTGGGGGCGGACGACCCGGTTGGGGACCCGGTGCTAGGAGGGGTCGGTGGCGGTGACCTTGGACAGCCCGCGGGGAGCGTCCGGGTCGAGGCCCAGGCGGCGAGCCAGCGACTCGACCACCAGCTGGGCCGGCACGATCAGTCCGATCGGGGCGACGGGTTCGGGAAGGTCCGGACCCGGCACGTGGTACGTCGACGCCGCGGCGAGCGCAGGGTTCCCGCCCACCGCCAGCACCCGCGCACCCCGCTCGGCCAGGTCACCGGCCAGCTCGATGACCGGCGCCAGCATCGGCCCGTCCTGGGCCGCGACGACGACCGCGGTGAGTCCCGGGCCGACCACGGCGATCGGGCCGTGCCGCAGGTCGGCGTACGAGAGCCCACGTACCGGCTTCAGACACGTCTCCTCGAGCTTGAGCCCGACCTCGAGGGCGGTCCCGAACGCCAGTCCGCGACCCGTGACCAGCACGTCGTCCGACGCGGCGAGCAGGTCGACGGCGCCCGCCACTGCTTCCTCGGCGCGCTCCAGCCGCGTCACCTCGGCCGGCACCCGGTCGAGGAGCGGCCACAGACCCGCTCCGCCCTCCAGCGTGGCGGCCAGGCCGGCCAGGGCGGCCAGCTGGGACGTGTAGGACTTCGTGGCCGGCACCGCACGCTCCGTCCCGGCCTGCGTGGTCAGGGGTACGTCGGACTCGGTCGCCAGCGGACTCTCGGCATCGTTGCTGATCGCCACCGTGGCTGCTCCCATCGACCCGGCCCACCGCTGGACCTCGACGATCTCGGCGGTGCGGCCCGACTGGGACACGCTGACCACGAGCGCGTCGCTCAGGTCGAGGCGCGCGCGGTAGTGCGTCGCGACGCTGGGTGCGGCGAGGGCGGCCGGCACGCCCAGCTGCGTCTCGACCAGGTAGCGGCCGTAGATCGCCGCGTTGTCCGACGACCCACGGGCCACGAACAGGATCCGCCTCCGATCGCTCGCCGCGGCGCGCACCTGGTCGGCCCGGCGGCGTACCTCCGCCAAGGTGGCGGCCACCGCCGCACCCTGCTCGGCGATCTCGCGGCGCATCCAGGTCTGAGACACGATTGGACTATACCAATCGCCGACCGCCCGAGCCCGGCATGATGACGGCCGTGCCCGACGTCCTTCGCCTCTGGAAGCTCGCCGGGCGGCTCCCGGCCGGTCGGCGCGTGTTCTCGCGTGCCTTCGCCTGGCGCGCGCCGTACTTCGGCTCGGTGCGGCCACGCTTCACCATCGTCGAGCCGAACCACGCGGAGCTCGTGGTCCCGGACCGCCGGCGCGTGCACAACCACCTCGGCACGGTCCACGCGATCGCGCTCTGCAACGGGCTGGAGGCCGCCATGGGAGCCCTGGCCGAGGCGAGCATCCCGCCCGGGAAGCGCTGGATCCCCCAGGGCATGGAGGTCTCCTACCCCGCCAAGGCCACGTCCGACATCACCTGCGTCGCCGAGACCGACCCGGGGGTCTGGGCGAGCGACGACCCGGACGTGCCCGTGCGAGTGCACGGGGTGCGCGACGACGGCACGGTCGTGATCGAGGGCGTGATCCGGTTGTGGGTGACGGACCGTCCGGCTAGGCGATGAAGATCGGGTTCGTCAGCGCCACCATCGGCAGCGACGGCTGGTACGTCGAGGCGTCCACGGTCCCCGACGCCCGCCGTACCTCTGCGCGGGCGAACCTCTCCGACCGGTCGACGTCCTGCTGCAGCTGCACAGTCCCGTCGTTCTCCGCGAACGCCGCGGCGAGCACCGTGCCCGACGCGCCGATCAGCTGCGCGAGCGTGCCCGGGACCCCGGACGCCGACAGGGTCACCGCGAGCTGTGCCCCGTCGTCGACCGTGACGGTGTCGCCTGGCCCGCCGGTCGAGGCGGTCGCGCCGGTGTTGGTGCCGCCGAGCTCGAGCCCCACCGCCGACGACTCGGCGACCCAGCAGTGCCCACCCCGCACCGCGTCCACGACGGCCGCGGTCGACAGGCTCGCCATCCGGTAGACGGTCTGGGACAGGCCGACGACCTGGCCGCGGTGGTGGGAGTCGGAGTTGCCGACCGCGGGGACGAAGTGGCCGCCGGCCAGCAGCCGCTGCCAGTTGTTGACGGTCAGCTGGTTGAAGGCCGACCAGGGCCCGTTCCACACCTCGACGGCGTCCATGTGCTCGTAGGACCTGCCGAAGTCCCACCGGGTCCCGGCCACCGGGACGTAGGGGTGGGCGGCGATCGCCACGCCGCCTCTGGCGCGGGTGAGTTGGGTGAATCGGCCGAGCCGGTCGTCCCGCCTGCGGTACCGCCAGTCGACCCAGGTCCCGGGTGTGGTGCCGGTGGCGAGCCAGTGGCCGTTGCGTGTCGTCACCTCCTCGCCGCTGACCACCAGGAACCCGTCGGGCACGACGTGGCCGAAGACGCGCGTCGCGGCGTTGGTGTTGTGCTCGGAGGTGCCCATGAAGTCCAGGCCGTTCTGCCGGGCCCGCTCGACCAGCTCGCGCGGCCGCCAGCGACCATCGGAGAAGATGGAGTGCAGGTGCAGGTCGCCGCGGTACCAGCCGGGGCCTGACCCGGGAACCGAGGTCGGCGCGGGGTGCGGCTCGAAGTCCGGCTCCACCGGGTCGCCGTGCTCCATCGTCACCGTCACCGTCCATGGCGTCCCCGGTCGGGTGATCAGGAACGGACCGAGAATCACGTGCCAACGGCCCGGCGTCAGCCGTCCGGCCAGGTAGCCGGGAGTCGCCCAGTGCCGGGTGATCCGGACGTGTCGCCGGGCGCCGCCGGACCACCCGCGGAACCCCTCGTCGTTCCCGAGCCCTCGCCCGGACGGGTCGAAGATCCCGAGGTCGACGACGTTCGTGCTGAAGCCGAGGCCGGTGTCGTGCGGGTGGAAGTCGTACCGCACCTCGAGCGCGCGCACGCCCCGCGGCATCGTGAACGGCAGGTAGTGCCAGTCCGGCGTCCTCGGGTTGCGGAACCTCCCGTGGAAGTGCTTCCGCGTGCGGGTGCCGGGCGCGGCCTCGGCGAAGTCGAGCACCGGCGAGCGGGTCACCAACCCAGCTCCCAGCCCGGCCCCGCCGAGCAGGAGGGAACGGCGATGGAGGGCGTGAGGTCCGAGCTTCTCGTTCATCGGTGGTCACTCTGCGTCGTCGTGAATGGCAAACGCAATCACCGCGGAATTCGGGTCGCACCGCGCGTCGCCGTACGCTGGGCGACTGTCATGAGCACGGAGACGTCGTCCCTCGGTCGCGAGACGCCCACAGAGCGCGCTGCCCGACCAACGGAGCCGCGCACCTACGAGGTCAGGACCTATGGGTGCCAGATGAACGTGCACGACTCCGAGCGCCTGACCGGGTTGCTGGAGGAGGCTGGGTACGTCCCCTTCGAGCAGAGCCCCGACGGAGAGCAGACCCGCTATCCGGACGTCGTCGTGTTCAACACCTGCGCCGTCCGCGAGAACGCCGACAACAAGCTCTACGGCAACCTCGGCCACCTCGCGCCGGTGAAGGCGAGGAGGCCCGGCATGCAGATCGCGGTCGGCGGCTGCCTCGCCCAGAAGGACCGCGCCACCATCACCAGGAAGGCGCCCTGGGTCGACGTGGTCTTCGGCACCCACAACCTCGGCTCGCTGCCGGTGCTCCTCGAGCGAGCCCGGGTGCAGGAGGAGGCTCAGGTCGAGATCCTCGAGTCGCTGGAGGTGTTCCCCTCGACGCTGCCGACGCGGCGCGAGTCGGCGTACGCCGCGTGGGTCAGCGTCAGCGTCGGGTGCAACAACACCTGCACGTTCTGCATCGTCCCGAGCCTGCGTGGGAAGGAGCGGGACCGCCGGTCCGGCGACATCCTCGCCGAGGTCCGTGCGCTGGTCGACGAGGGTGTCAGCGAGGTGACGCTCCTCGGGCAGAACGTCAACGCGTACGGCGTCGAGTTCGGCGACCGGCGGGCGTTCGGCAAGCTGCTGCGGGCCTGCGGTGAGATCGAGGGCCTGGAGCGCGTGCGCTTCACCAGCCCGCACCCCGCCGAGTTCCGCGACGACGTGATCGCGGCGATGGCCGAGACGCCCAACGTGATGCACCAGCTGCACATGCCTCTGCAGTCCGGCTCCGACCGCGTGCTGCGAGCCATGCGGCGCTCCTACCGGCGCGAGAAGTACCTCGGGATCATCGAGCGCGTTCGCACCGCGATGCCCGATGCGGCGCTGTCGACCGACATCATCGTGGGTTTCCCGGGCGAGACCGAGGAGGACTTCGCACAGACCCTCGAGGTGGTGCGCGAGGCTCGGTTCGCCGCGGCATTCACCTTCCAGTACTCCATCCGCCCCGGCACCCCCGCCGCCACCATGCCCGACCAGGTGCCGCCGGGGGTGGTGCGCGAGCGGTACGACCGTCTCGTCGAGCTGGTCAACGAGATCTCGTGGGTGGAGAACCAGAAGCTCCTCGGCTCACGCCTGGAGCTCTTGGTGGCCGAGGGCGAGGGCCGCAAGGACGCCGCGACGCACCGGATGACGGGCCGGGCCCGCGACAACCGCCTCGTGCACTTCGCCACGCCGCGCGTCGAGGTCGGCGTCCCGTCGCCGGCCTCGAGCTCCGGCGAAGCACGCATCCGGCCCGGCGACCTGGTCGAGGTCGCGGTCACCCATGCCGCGCCGCACCACCTGGTCGCCGATGGTCCGGTGCTGCGCCATCGCCGTACTCGATCCGGCGACGCCTGGGAGGCGCGCACCGCACCCCCGACCAACACCACGAACGTCGTCGGTCTCGGCATGCCCACCCTCGGGACGCCACCCCCGCTCGCCCCGGCGGCGTGCGGCTGAGGTTGTCGGATTCACCGCTTACGCGGTGAATCCGGTGCTTCCTGGCCGATGCTTCCCCCAATAAGCATCGGTTTCACCGCTTAAGCGGTGAAACCGACGGCGGACCATCAGTCGGCAGCAGGAGCCGTCAGGCGTCCTTGTACGGCGCGTCCTGGCTCCGTGGATCCTTCGAGGGATAGCCCGCCTTCGGGGGGATTCCTTCGGGGTTCTCCTCGGGTTCGGCACGGAACTCCGCGTCGGAGCCGATCACGTCACCCGCGTCGTCGCGGTGGTCGGGCGCCGAGGTGTCGCGTTCGCCGTCCGTCGCCTCGGCGCTGCCACCGGTGGGTCCAACGCGTTCGCTGCTCACACCCATGCCGCCGGCGGCGCGGTCGGGGCCGCCCGCGTTGGGGCTGGAGTCCACCAGCTCCGTGGGTTGCTCGTTGCCCGTGCCCTGCTCGGGTCTGCTCATGCCGGAGACTCCTTCTCGGGTTCGCTGGCGCCGTCGGTGCTGGCGCCGTCGTCGGTCTCGTCGGGCTCGGTGAGCTCCTCGGGCACCTCGTCCTTCGAGGCGGGGTGGCCCACGCCGACGAGGTCGGGCACGAGTGGATCGGGCTCGAACTCGAACTCCTCGACGGCGTCGACGCCACCGGGCGGCGGCTCGGCGGGCTCGGTCTCCGGGATGGGCTTGTCACCCAGGTCGGTCGCCATTCCGTGTTCCCCCTCTTGCGCACCGTCGGGCTGGTGCGCCTCCATCAGAAGCCGAACGTGGTGTAGCTAGGCAGTCCCGTACCCAGTCGATCGAGAACGAAGCGCTCGTGCGGGACCACCGGCTCCGGGAGTGCGGCCAGCGGGAACCAGTCCATCGCGGCACACTTGGCCGGCTCGAGGATGCGCGGCTCGCCGGTCCATCCGCGGCAGCTGAAGAAGAAGTCGATCCGCTCGTCGATCGGGTCAGCGTGCCGGGTGCGCTGCATCGCCGTCACGAAGGACAGGTCGCCGAGCTCGACCCCGATCTCCTCGCGCGCCTCCCGGCGGGCTGCGTCGTACGCCGCCTCGCCGCGCTCGACGTGCCCGGCCGCCGCTGCGGCCCAGTGGCCGTCCATGTACCCGGTGTTCGCCCGGAGCTGGAGCAGTACGTCGTCGCCCGAGGCGCCCGGGCGCAGCAGGAAGACGTACGACGCGGGGACGACGCGGAAGCGGTCGGTCACCCTGGTCGGCGGCTCAGCGCCCGGTGTCGCCGGCGCCGGTCTTCTCCTCGACGTCGTCGTGCTCGTCGATGAAGGTCTTGGCGTCGTCGATGAATCCCATGGGTCGAGGCTAGTCCCGAGAGCTCGGCCGGGGCGATGCTCCGACGGACTTGATGCCGGCACGCGACCGTCGGGAGACGTCAACGCACGCCGAGGTCCTGCACCAGCCGGATCACGTAGAACACCACCGGCAGGCCGAACACCACGAGCATCACCCAGGCGACCACCCGGTGGTAGGTCCGCGTGGAGTCGAGCCGGCCCGCGAAGTCCAGGAGAGCGCCGTCCGGCACGTGATGGGTGAGCCCGATCCGGCGAGCCTCGTCGGGCATCCGGGTGCCCGGGAACCAGTACGGCGGGGCCGGCTCGTAGGTGGGGTCGTCGGGACCGAGGTCCTCGTCGAACTCGTCCTCGCGGATCCCCGCCATGGCACCACAGTAGGCCCGACCCGAAGTCCGCACCCATGGCTGCGAGACTGACCGCATGCCGAGCACGCCGGGCTCCACGTCGGCGCCGCCGATCGTGGCGGTCGTCGGAGCCACGGCGGCCGGCAAGACCGGGCTCTCGCTCGACCTCGCCGAGCGGCTGGACGGCGAGATCGTCAACACCGACGCGATGGCCGTCTACCGCGGGATGGACGTCGGCACCGCCAAGCTCCCTGAGTCCGGGCGCCGGGGCGTCCCGCACCACCTGATCGACCTGCTCGACGTCACCGAGCCGCTGACGGTCGCGGAGTTCCAGGGCTGGGCCCGCGCGGCGGTTGCCGAGATCCGTCGTCGTGGCCGCACGCCCGTCCTGGTCGGCGGCTCGGCGCTCTACACCCGGGCGGTGCTCGACCGGTTCGACTTCCCCGGCACCGACGCCGCCGTACGCCGGGAGCTGGAGGCCGAGCTGACCAGGGTCGGCGCGCCGGCCCTGCACGCCCGCCTCGCGGAGGCGGATCCCGACGCGGCCGCACGGATCCTCCCCGACAACGGCCGACGCATCGTCCGGGCGCTCGAGGTCGTCCGGATCACCGCCCGGCCCTTCCGCGCAGAGCTCCCCGAGCACGAGTACGTCGACCCGCGCAGCGTCCAGATCGGCGTCGACATCGACCGGTCGGCCCTCGACCCGCGGATCGAGCAGCGGGTGCGCGCGATGTTCGAGGCCGGCTTCGTCGACGAGGTACGCCGCCTCCTCGCCGCCGGTCTCGCCGACGGCCGCACCGCGCGCACCGCGATCGGCTACCGCGAGGTCGCGGCGTACCTCGCCGGCGAGACGTCCCTCGACGAGGCGGTCGAGCGGACGACCGTCGCGACGCGACGGTTCTCGCGCCGGCAGGACAGCTGGTTCCGCAAGGACCCGCGCGTGGTCTGGGTCGGGTGGGACGACCCGGACCGGGTCGACCACGCGCTCGCCGCGATCACGTCGACGTGCTGACCACCGGTCCGGTTCAGGCGATCGCGTCGGACCGGGCGCTGGGCGCCCTGTCGAGGAGCCTCGGCAGCAGCGCGGCGGTGCGGTCGTCCGCAGGGGTGTAGACCATGGTCCACCCGTCACCCTCGGAATGGAGGAGCCGCTGAGGCATGACCCGCAGTCGGCCCACGTCCGTCGGGAAGACCTTGTAGCCGGGGTCGTCGGGTGCCACGTCGTGCTGCGACCAGATCTCGGCGAAGAACGGCGATGCCGCGAGCAGCCGTCCGACGAGCTCGTGTCCGAGGGGGTCGCCGAGGTGGGTGGCCAGGTGCGTCCGGAACTTCGCGACGGCGTGGCGGGCGCCGTTGTCGCGGTCCTCCACGAAGTCGCCGTAGTCGGGGTGGGTGAAGAACAGCCACAGGAAGTTCCGCTCCTCGGGCGGGATCTCCTCGAGGTCGCCGCGCAGGAACCGGTAGGCGGTGTTGTAGGCGAGGATGTCGTATCGCCAGGAGAGGGCCACGGCCGGGAACGGGTCGAGCTGGTCGAGGAAGAGCTGGTATCCCGGCGCCAGCGCGGAGCAGAGCCGCGACTGGGCCTCGAGGTCGACGGTCGCGCTCAGCGTGAACAGGTGAGCGCGCTCGCGCTGGTCGAGGCGCAGGGCCCGGGCGATGGCGTCGAGCACGGGGGCGGACACGTTGATGTCGCGGGCCTGCTCCAGCCAGGTGTACCAGGTGATCCCGACCCCCGCGAGCTGGGCGACCTCCTCGCGGCGCAGTCCCGGCGTGCGTCGCCGTCCACCGCCCGGGAGGCCGACGGCCTCGGGGGAGATGCGCTCCCGGCGTGCCCGCAGGAACGAGCCGAGCTCGACTCGGCGCTCACGATCGGTACGGCTCATGGCCCCCACGCTAGGACGACGACGACACCGTTAGCCAGGGTCCCCTGGTACCTGGATAACTGCACTCTGGCTACCCCCCTCGCCGAGCGGCGAGAGTCGACGCATGACCACCTCAGTGCTCGCTTCCAAGACCTCGGGCGTCGGGCGGCCCGACCACGCACCCAGCGGGCTGGGCGGGCTCGGTCTCGCCGCCGTCCTGGTCTCGTACGGACTGCAGGTCCTCAACTTCTTCGTCGTCACCGTGGCGCTCGGATCGCTCGAGAGCGACCTGCATGCGACGCCGAGTGTGCTGGAGCTGGTCGTCGCCGGATTCGGCGTCGCCTACGCGAGCACCGTCGTGCTCGGCGGCCGGCTGGGTGACAACTTCGGCCGGCGCCGCGTGCTGCGGATCGGGCTGGTGTGGTTCGGCGCGGCCTCCGTGTGGTGCGCGCTGGCCCCGTCCGTGGGCCTGCTGGTGGCCGGGCGCGTCGTGCAGGGTCTGGGGGCGTCCCTGGTGGCGCCCCAGGTGCTGTCGACCATCCAGGCCCGCACCGAGGGGGCGAGCAGGGCGCGGGCGATGGCGTGGTTCGGCGCCATGGCGGGCATCTCGACCTGCGTCGCGTTCATCGTCGGCGGCGTCCTGGTGACCGCCGATCCGGCCGGGCTCGGCTGGCGAGCGGCGTTCTGGCTGGACGTCCTGATCGTGGCCGCGGCGCTCCTCGCCGTCCGGTGGGTGCCGGAGTCGCGGGCCGAGCGTCCCCAGCGCGTCGACACGGTGGGAACGGGGCTGCTCTCACTGTCGGTCGCCCTCGTCATCCTGCCGCTCACCGAGGGCCGCGCGGCCGGCTGGCCGTGGTGGACATGGGCGATGCTGGCCGCCTGCGGTCCGGTGGTCGGCGCGTTCGGGTGGTGGGAGGCGAGCATGGAGCGTCGTGGCCGCGACGCGCTCGTGCCACCCGGTCTGGTCCGGACCCGGTCGATGGTCACCGGCCTGACGATGAGCGCGATCTTCTTCACAGTCTTCGGCGGCTTCATGTTCGTGTTCGCCCTGGCCGCGGGGGTGGCGGCCGGCATGGATCCCCTGGGGATCGGCTGGACGCTGACGCCGTTCGCCGTGACCTTCCTCGCCGCGTCGCTGATCGGCAGCCGGGCCGCGCAGCGTGACCCGGTGAGACTGATGCAGCGCGGCGCGGTGGTGGCCGCCGTCGCCCTGGCGGCGCTCGCGCTGGTGCTGCACGCGACGTGGCCCGGGTTCTCGTCCTGGCAGCTGACACCGCCGCTGCTGCTGCTCGGGGTCGGGCAGGGCATGCTCGTCGTGCCGCTGTACGGCACGATCCTCGGGGGCGTGCCGGCCCACCACGCGGGGATGGGCGGCGGGATCCTGATCACCACCACTCAGATGGCCCTGGGGCTGGGGTCGGCCCTGGTCGGGACCCTGTTCCTGCAGCTGGGGGGCGCCACGGGCGGCCCGGTGCCCGTGGAAGTGGTCCTCGCCGGCTCGGTCGTGCTGGTCCTGGTCACCGGGGCCGTGGCCGGGCGACTCCGGCCGCGCGCGCCGTAACCCCGCGGGGTCAGTCCGGCGGGTGCCCCCGGGACGACGACGGCCGAGATCGGCGCGGCGACGTGCATCGAGTTCGGCCCGGGGGGCTCACGGCCGTGTTCGAGCCCACGGGGCGCGGCGGCGGCACGGCGGCGGCACGGCGGTGGTCGTGGATCCGCTCCATCACGCGGGGCCGTGACTGTCAGACTGGACCGGTGACGTATCCGTTCCTCAAGGGCCATGGCACGGAGAACGACTTCGTGCTGCTGCCCGACCACGACGGATCGGTCCACGGTGACCTGTCCGCCGAGCGGGTGCGGGCGCTGTGCGACCGACGAGCCGGGATCGGCGCTGACGGCGTCCTCCGCGTCGTCCGGAGCTCCGGCTCGCCGCTGGTCGCAGAACGCCCCCTGAGCCTGGCGCGGGACCGGGAGGCCCACCCGACGCCGGAGTGGTTCATGGACTACCGCAACGCCGACGGCTCGGTCGCCGAGATGTGCGGCAACGGGATCCGGGTCTTCGCCCAGCACCTGTCCGTCGAGGGACTGGTTCCGGCCGACGAGCCGGTCCGGATCGCCACCCGGGACGGCGTGAAGACCGTGACCCGGCACGGCGATCTCCTCCGCGCCGACCTGGGACCCGCGACCATCCTCGGCGACACCTTGGTGTCGGTGGACGACCGGTCCTGGCGGGCGATCCACGTCACCATGGGCAACCCGCACGCGGTCGTGATGGTGGACGACCTGGCCGAGGCCGGCCGCCTGTGCGACGAGCCGACCTACGACGTGGTCCGCTACCCCGACGGCGTCAATGTCGAGTTCGTCGCCCGACTCGGGGCCGACCACCTCGCCATGCGGGTCCACGAGCGCGGGTCGGGCGAGACCCGGTCGTGCGGCACCGGCGCATGTGCCGCCGCGGTCGCCGCGGCACCCGAGGGCCCCGGCCGCTGGCGGGTCGACGTACCCGGCGGCACCCTCGAGGTCACGCGCGACGAGGAGGGACGGGTCCACCTCGGTGGGCCCGCGCTGATCGTGGCGTGCGGCGAGACCGATCTCTGAGGTCGGCATCGACAGCAGCGCGAGCACGGGCCACGTCGTGGGCGTGACCGGGAACGGCCAGAGCACCCAGGTCCACGGGCCGCTGCCGTACTCACGTCGCTAGGCTCCGCGGCATGGAGATCCAGGGTTCCGCCATCGTCACCGGCGCCGCCTCGGGTATCGGCGCGGCCGTCGCCCGGCAGCTCGCCGGGGCCGGTGCGAAGGTGCTCGTGGCCGACGTGCAGGACGACCAGGGCCAGGCACTGGCCGACGAGCTCGGCGGCGAGTTCGCCCACGTCGACGTCACCGACACCTCGCAGGTCCAGGCCGGGGTCGACCGAGCCGGCGATCTCGGGCCGCTGCGGATCCTGGTGAACTCCGCCGGCATCGGCCCGGCGGCGCGCACGGTCGGGCGCGACGGCACCTACGACTCGGCGCACGACCTCGACCTGTACAAGAAGGTGATCGCGATCAACCTGATCGGCACCTTCGACATGATCCGGATCGCCGGCACCGCGATGTCGCGCCTCGAGCCGCTGGAGTCCGGCGAGCGCGGCGCGATCGTGAACCTGGCCAGCGTCGCGGCGTTCGACGGCCAGATCGGGCAGGCGGCGTACGCGTCCTCCAAGGGTGGCATCGTCGGCCTGACCCTCCCGGTCGCGCGCGACCTCGCGGCGATCGCCGTACGGGTCAACACGGTGGCGCCGGGCCTGATCGACACCCCCATCTACGGCGAGGGTGCGCAGGCCGAGGAGTTCAAGGCCCGGCTGGGGGAGTCGGTGCTGTTCCCGAAGCGGCTCGGGACGACCGACGAGCTCGCCTCGATGGTGCTGGAGTGCCTGCGTAACTCCTACATGAACGGTGCCGTCGTCCGCGTCGACGGCGGCATCCGGATGCCTCCGAAGTGACGGCCTGAGATGCGCGCCGTCATCGTCGAGCACCCGGGCGGACCCGACGCGCTCACGCTGGTCGACGTCCCTCGCCCCGAGGCAGGCGAGGACGAGGTCGTGGTCGAGGTCGAAGCCGTCGGGGTCAACCCCGTCGACCTGGGCAACCGTGCCGACCCGTCGTGGGCCGGGATCAGCCCGCCGTACGTCGTGGGCTACGAGCTCGCCGGGCTCGTCGTGGACACCGGCGAACCGGTGTGGGGCCTGCTACCGGTCCAGGGCACGACGTGCGGCGCGATGGCGGAGCGCGTCGCCGTGCCGCGTCGGTACCTCGCGCTCCGGCCGCCCGAGCTCCACCCGATCGTCGCGGCGGCGCTGCCGATGGCCGGCTGCACCGCGCTCCAGGTGATGCAGCGGATGCCGCTCGAGGCGGGATCGTGGGTACTCGTGCACGGTGCGACCGGCGGTGTCGGCCACCTCCTCGTGCAGATGGCCCGCGGGCTCGGGCTGCGCGTCGCCGCGGCGTCGCGGCCGGACGACCGTCGCCGCCTCGACGAGCTCGGCGTCGACCTGTGGCTCGACCGGTCCGGGCCGTTCCCCGCGGCCGCTGCGGTCCGGGAGCTGGGCCAGGAGCTGGATGCGGTCGTCGACCTGGTCGGGGGTCAGCTCGAGCCGTCGCTGCCGTACGTGCGCGTGGGCGGCCACGCCGCGACCATCGTCGACCTCACCGGCGACCTCGAGCTCGCCATCGACCGCAACATCGACCTGCACGGCGTCCTGATGCGGGCGGGCCGAGACCGGCTCTACGAGCTCGCGGCCGAGGTCGCGGCCGGGGTCCGCCCGCACATCACCGACACCTACCCGCTCGAGCGCGCTGCCGACGCGCACCGCCGGCTCGAGGCGGGTCGCGTCGGCGGCAAGCTGGTGATCACGCTCTGACGCGCGCCGACGTGGGGTCGTACATCGGCCGCAGCGAGACCTCCGCGGCGTACCGCTCGCCGGCGATGTCGACCTCCCAGGTGCCGGCGTCGAGCCAGTCCTTGGTCACCCTCTGGCCGGCGCTGACGAAGGCGAGGCCGACCGAGGCGCCGAGCGTCCAGCCGTACGACGCCGCGCGGACGTAGCCGACGACCTCGCCGTCGCGGAGCACCGGCTCTGCGTGGTACAGCAGCGGTTCGGGATCGTCGAGCTTGATCTGTACCAACCGTTGGGTCGACGGGAACGCCGCCTTCCGCTCCAGCAGTGGCTTCTTGCCGCGGAAGTCGGTGTCCCACGCGACGGCGAACCCGAGCCCCACGTCCAATGGACAATCTGTGTTGTCTATGTCGTGGCCGTAGTCGCGGTACGCCTTCTCCATCCGCAGACTCGCCAGAGCCTTCAGCCCGACCGGCTGAACGCCCTCACCGGAGGCGAGCGCGTCGTACAGCTCGAGCGCCCGGTCGGCGGCGACGTACAGCTCGTAGCCGAGCTCGCCGAGATAGGTGATCCGCGCGCAGGTGACCGCGACCCCGGCGACCGCGATCTCGCGGACACCCCGGAAGGGCCAGACGTCGGACGAGAGGTCGGTGTCGGTGAGCTTCGCAAGCACGTCGCGCGACAGCGGGCCCTGGAGGTTCAGCTGCGCGAACTCGGTGGTCACGTCCTCGATCCGTACGTCGCGACCGCGCGCCGCGCGGTCGAGCAGGCCGGCGACGTGGCCGTGCGCGGTGTCGGAGGCGACCACCCAGAACCGGTCGTCGCCGAGCTTCGAGACCGTGAGGTCGGCCTCGATCCGCCCGTCGTCGTTGAGCCACTGGGTGTAGGTGATCCAGCCGGGCTCGCCGTTCACGTCGCCGGCCGACAGGTGATCGAGCAGGGTCCCGGCGTCGTTGCCGGTGACCGAGAACTTCGCCATGAACGACATGTCCATCAGCCCGACGCCCTCGCGGACGATGCGGTGCTCGGCCTTCCACTGCTCGAACCACGGCGCCCGGTCCCACGTCGGCTCCGCCTCGGGCGTGACCCCCGCTCCGGCGAACCAGTCGGCACCCTCCCAGCCCGAGACCTCGCGGAGCAGGCCGCCGTTGGCGACGAGCCGGTCGTGGACAGGGGAGAGCAGCCGGTCGCGCATCGTGTGCAGCTGCTTGCCCGGGGTGTGCGCGGCGTAGACGGTCCCGAGGATCTCGGTGGTGCGCTCGCGGCGGTACGCCGGATCGAGCTGGTCGGTGCGGAAGCGGGCGACGTCCCACGCCGTGACGTCGACGTCGGGCAGCCCGGAGACGACCCAGCGTGCGAGCACCCGGCCGAGGCCGCCGGCCGACAGCACGCCGACGGAGTTCATGCCGGCGGCGACGAAGTAGTGGCGGATGCCCGGGGCCTCGCCGACCGCCGGCATCAGGTCGGGCGTGAACGACTCCGGCCCGCAGAAGAACGTCCGCACGCCGACCTCCAGCGTCACCGGCACACGCGACATCGCCGTCTCCAGGAACGGGCTCATCCGGTCCCAGTCGGGCTTGAGCGTGGTGAAGCTCGCCGAGCGGGGGATCCCGTCGACCGACCACGCGGCGGCGTGCGGCTCGAAGAGGCCGACCATCATGCCGCCGCCCTCCTCGCGGTAGTAGCCGTACGACGCGGGGTCCTCGAAGATCGGCCCGTCCGGGTCGATGCCGTCGATGGTGTCGGTGATCAGGTAGTAGTGCTCCGCGGCCTGGTTGGGGATCACCACGCCGCTCCTCCCACCGAGCTCGCGGGCCCACATCCCGGTGCAGTTCACGACGTACTCGCACTCGATCGTCTCGCCGGTCTCGAGGAGTACGCCGCGCACCTCGCCCTCCTCGACCAGCACGTCGTCGACGCGGGCTCCCTCGAGCACGGTGACGCCGAGATTCTTGGCGCCGCGGGCCAGCGACTGGGTGAGGTCGACCGGGTTGACCCGACCGTCGCCGGGGACGTGGAAGCCGGCCAGCAGGTCGTCGGTCCTGGCCCAGGGGAAGAGGTCTGACATCTCCTTCGGCCCGATCTCCTCGACCTCGAGCCCGAGGTGGCGCTGGAACGCCGCGACCCGTCGGTACTCGTGCAGCCGGTCCCCGTCGGCCGCCGCCTCGATCAGCCCCACCGGCTTGAAGCCGGTCGACACCCCGGTCTCGGCCTCGAGCCGGGCGTAGAGGTCGCGCGAGTACAGCCGGATGCCGGTGCTGGTCTCCGACGTCGAGCCGAAGCAGGTCATCAGCCCCGCCGCATGCCACGTCGTACCGCTCGTGAGCCGGTCGCGCTCCAGCACGACGACGTCGGTCCAGCCTTCGTGGGCGAGGTGGTAGGCGACCGAGCACCCGATCACGCCGCCCCCGATGACGACGACGCGGGCACGGTCGGGCAGTGCAGTCGGGGCCACCGGCACAACCTAGCGGCCGAGCGAGGACATGCGGACACGGCGGAGCCGGGTCGGCTTGGCCGCAGCGAGCGGCGAAGCGAGCCTGCTCGCGAGCCCCGTCAGCCCGGCTGCGGCCCTCGCCCCAGGTACGCCGAGAGCAAACCGGCTCGCACCACCGGGCGCCCCGACCTACGCTGGGTGGTCGGATGACGAACGCACGAGAAGACTTCTCCCTCGACGCCGAGCTGGACGAGACGACCGGCTGGGACCTCGAGGACGACCTGCAGGACCCGGCCGACGACGGCTGGGAGTCCGGCTATGCCGACGACGGCGACGACCACGACCCCGAGCTGACGACGGGCGAGCAGGACCTCGCCGAGCGCTACGCCCTGCGCCGGGTCGCCGGACTGAGCACCGAGCTCGAGGACATCTCCGAGGTCGAGTACCGACAGCTGCGGCTGGAGCGGGTCGTCCTGGTGGGGGTCTGGACCGACGGCAGCGTCGAGGACGCCGAGAACTCCATGGCCGAGCTGGCCGCCCTGGCCGAGACGGCCGGGTCGGAGGTGCTGGACGCGATCTACCAGCGCCGGGACAAGCCGGACCCGGCGACGTACATCGGCCGCGGCAAGGTCGAGGGGCTCGCCGAGATCGTCCGGCACACCGGTGCCGACACCGTGATCTTCGACGGCGAGCTCGCGCCCAGCCAGCTCCGCAACCTGGAGGACCGGCTCAAGGTCAAGACCGTCGACCGCACCGCCCTGATCCTGGACATCTTCGCGCAGCACGCCAAGAGCAAGGAGGGCCAGGCACAGGTCGAGCTGGCCCAGCTGAACTACATGAAGCAGCGCCTCCGCGGCTGGGGGGGCAACCTGTCCCGCCAGGTCGGCGGCCGGGCTGCCGGGGGCGAGGGAATCGGCGGGCGTGGTCCCGGTGAGACCAAGATCGAGACCGACCGGCGCCGCATCAACACCAAGATCGCCAAGCTACGGCGCGAGCTCGCCCACATGAAGGGCACCCGCGACACCAAGCGCCAGGAGCGCCGTCGCCATCACATCCCGAGCGTCGCGATCGCCGGCTACACCAACGCCGGCAAGTCGAGCCTGCTCAACCGGCTGACCGGCGCCGGAGTGCTGGTCGAGGACGCGCTGTTCGCCACCCTCGACCCCACGACCCGGCGGACGACGACCAGCGACGGCCGCGTGTACACCATGTCCGACACCGTCGGCTTCGTCCGCCACCTGCCGCACCAGCTCGTGGAGGCGTTCCGCAGCACCCTGGAGGAGGTCGCCGACTCCGACCTGATCCTCCACGTGGTCGACGGCTCCCATCCCGACCCGGAGGGGCAGATCGCGGCCGTGCGCGAGGTGTTCGCCGAGATCGGTGCCGACAAGGTCCCCGAGGTCATCGTGGTCAACAAGGCCGACGCGGCGGATCCGCTCGTCCTGGCCAGGATCAAGCAGCGCGAGCCGCACTCCGTCGTGGTCAGCGCCCTGACCGGCGAGGGCATCGCCGACGCGCTGACCATGGTCGAGGACGACCTGCCCCGGCCGGGGGTCGAGTTCGAGGCGCTCGTGCCCTACGCACGCGGTGACCTGCTCGACCGGCTCCACCAGCACGGCGAGATCGAGTCGCTGGAGCACACCGGTGACGGCACCGTCGTGCGCGGTCGGGCGCACGCCGACCTGGCGGGCGAGCTGGCGGCGTACCCCGTCTGACCGTTCCCAGCGCGGCGCGCCGCCCCTACGCTCGGACGGTGTTCACCACCGCGACGCTGAGCGACGGACGAACCCTGGAGTACGCCGACGTCGGTGACCCGTCCGGCACACCGATGGTGCTCTGCCACGGGACGCCGGCCACGGCCGGGCAGGCGAGCGTCATCGCCGGGTCCGCTGCGCGGCGCGGCGTGCGGCTGGTCGCCCCGACGCGCCCCGGCTATGGCGCCTCCACGCTCAGCCCTCCCGGCCTGGCCGCATCGGCACCCGACGTCCTGGAGCTGGCCGACCAGCTGGGGATCGAACGGTTCGCGCTGATGGGAACCTCCGGCGGTGGCCCGTTCGCGCTGGCCGTGGCGGGCGTGGCGCCGGACCGCGCCGCCCTCGTCTCGGTGCACGCGGGGCCGGGCTGCTGGGCCCAGGTGAATCCGGACGTGCTGGGCGACGACGACCGCCGGGCTCTCGACCTGGTCGCCGCGGGTGACGTCGACGAGGGCATGGCCGTCATGGTCGCGCTCGCGGACGCCGATCTGGGCGGCCTGCGCGAGCTGTCTCCCGCGGACTTCTCCGTGGCCCTGGCCAGGCTGGCGCCTCCGGGGGAGAACTGGCTCGACCGCTACCCCGATCTCAAACGAGCCTTCCAGGCCGACTTCCGGCGCGCGATCGCAACCGGCGCCGGCATGGCCCGCGACAACCTGTCGTGGCTGGCGTCGTGGGACTTCGACCTGGCCACGGTCACGTCGCCGGTGCGGCTGGTGTACGGCGAGGGTGACCAGATGATCCCGCCTCGACACGGGGAGTGGCTCCGGGAGCGGCTGCCCAGCAGCGAGCTGCACGTCGTACCCGGCGGCCACGGTGACGTCACCTTCGGGGCAGCCGAGGAGGCCTTCGTGGCGCTCGCCTCCGGCTAGCGGGCGGGCGTCAGGAGGACTTGCGGTCCTGCTTCGACGGATCGACCAGGCGTACGCCGACGCCGCGCACGCTCTCGAGGTAGCGCGGCTCGGCCGCGGTCTCGCCGAGCTTGCGGCGCAGCCACGACAGGTGCACGTCGACGGTCCGCTCGGAGCCGCCGTCCTGCTGCCAGACCTCCGTCAGCAGGGTGCGCTTGCTGACCACCTCGCCGGCGCGCTCGGCGAGGGCGAGGAGCAGGTCGAACTCCCTGCGCGCCAGCTCCAGCGGCTCGCCGGCCAAGCTCGCCGTGCGGGTGGGCTCGTGGATGAGCAGCTCGCCGACGCGGATCGGCTCGACGGAGGCTCCACGGCGGGTACGTCGCATCACGGCCCTGATGCGGGCGGTGACCTGCTCGAGCCGGAACGGCTTCACGACGTAGTCGTCGGCGCCGGAGTCGAGGGCGCGGACCATGGTGGGGTCGTCGTCGACGGCGGTGATCACGATGATCGGCACCGTGCTGGCGGCCCGGATCATGCCGATCACGATCAGTCCCTCGACGTCTGGGAGGCCGAGGTCGAGCAGCACGAGATCGGGGCGGTCGCCGAGCACGGCTTCGATGCCAGCGATGCCCGTGGCGGCGGTCTGGACCGTGTGGCCGCGCTCGGCCAGCCCACGCTCCAGCGCGGCGCGGATCGAGGAGTCGTCCTCGATCACGAGAATGCTGGTCATCGCTGCATCCCAACGCCTTTTCGGCTCGATGAACTGGTCAGGGAACCCGAGCCCCCTCACGGGTTTCCTCGCTCCCACCCCGGGTCGGATGGGCTCTCCCCCACGCAGGTTCCCATCGGAAACCCTTGTCCCCCGTCGCGGATAGGGTGCACCAGTGCCCGACGTCCGTCTACCCGTCACCGATGTGCTGGGGACAGCGGTCGCGGCTCTCGGCGGCGAGGAGCGTCCCGGACAGGTGGCCATGGCCGACGCCGTCGCCGAGTCGCTGACCGCTCATCGGCACCTCGTCGTCCAGGCCGGCACCGGCACCGGCAAGTCCCTGGCCTACCTCGTCCCGGCGCTTCTGCACGACCAGCGGGTCGTGGTCGCGACCGCCACGCTGGCCCTCCAGCACCAGCTCGTCGAGCGCGACATCCCACGGCTGGTCGAGGCGGTCGCCGCCATCCACCCCGAGGTCGACACGTCGTACGCCGTGCTCAAGGGCCGTTCCAACTACGCCTGTCTCCAGCGGATCCGTGAGGGGATGCCCGACGACGACCAGGGCACCCTGGTCGAGGTCTCGCAGGCCACGCGGCCGAGCTCGCTGGGCAAGAAGGTCCTGGAGCTGCGGGCCTGGGCCGAGCAGGAGGCGGAGAACGCCGGCAGCGGCGAGCGCGACCGTGCGCCGCGCCACACCGACCGCGAGTGGCGCCAGGTCAGCGTCAGCCATCGCGACTGCCTGGGGGCGGCGCGGTGCCCGTTCGGCGACGAGTGCTTCGTCGAGGCGGCCCGCGAGGAGGCCCACCGATCCCACCTGATCGTCACCAACCACTCGCTCCTGGCCATCGACGCCATCGAGGGCGTCCCGATGATCCCCGACTACGACGTCGTCGTCGTCGACGAGGCCCACGAGGTCGTCGCCCGGGTCACCCAGGCCGCGACCGACGAGCTACTCGCCTCCGACGTCGACCGGGCCTCCCGCCGCTCCCGCCGGTACGTCGAGACCGGCGAGTCCGACTCCTCCGCGGCCGACGACCTCGCCGACGCGGGCGACGCGCTGGGAGCAGCGATCGCCGAGTGCCGGCCGGGCCGCTTCGACGAGGTGCCCGAGGCGCTGGCCGACGCGCTGGTGCTGGTCCGCGACGCCGCGCGCGCCTGCCTCTCGGCGTACCCGAAGGAGGTCGACTCCGCAGAACCCGACGCCGGGCGGACGCAGGCGCGCGGCTCGGTGCAGGAGGTCTTCGTCACCGCCGAGCGGATGGCGGCCCGGTCCGAGGCCGATGTGCTCTGGCTGAGCGAGGGTGGCGACCGCATCCCACCGCGACTGTGCGTCGCCCCGCTCGAGGTCTGGGGTCCGATGCGCGACAGGCTGCTCACCGACAAGACCGTGGTGCTGACCTCGGCCACGCTGATGCTCGGGGGCGACTTCGACGCGATCGCGACGTCGGTCGGGCTCCGGCCCGACGAGCGAGTCGAGGTCGTCGGTCCCGAGGAGGCGGAGGTCGACGCGACCCGGGGGGAGGGGGCCGACGCCCTGCCCTGGGTCGGCCTCGACGTCGGCTCGCCGTTCGACTACGCCCAGCAGGCGATCCTCTACATCTCCCGCCACCTCCCGCCGCCCGGCCGCGACGGGCTCGGCGAGCGCACGCTGGACGAGATCGCGTCGCTGGTCGACGCCGCCGAGGGCCGCACGCTGGGTCTGTTCAGCTCACGCCGAGCTGCCGAGGTGGCGGCGGAGGCGGTCCGCGAGCGGCTGCCCCACCTGAC
>DATAOY010000070.1:0-42970 GCA_036265495.1 Nocardioides sp.
CCAGCAGGAAGGTCCTGATGGACACCAGCGACTCGGACTACAGCGCGGGTGTGATGGTCTTCGAGGGCACCCCGACCGCGGACTCGCTGCTGACGTGCGGACCCGGTGCGGCGGGATGGAGCACGCGGGCCGGCACGACCTACTACGTCATGGCGTTCTCCGACACCGACGTGAACGGCGGCCACCTCGTCCTGACGTTGCGCGGCGTACCTACCCCGCACGCGCACGTGACGCTGGCCGAGCGGGGGGTGGCCTTCCATGGCGGTGCAGCCCGACTCCATGGCACCTACTCCTGCAACCACGAGGCGAGCCCGTCCATCGTGGACCCCCACCTCGTGCAACGGGCGGGACGGTTGAAGATCCAGGCCGATTCCAGCACGGGGATCCGGTGCGACGGCACGCGTCACCACTGGTCGGTGCGGTTGGTCTCGCCGGTCGGGACCTACGCTCGAGGCCCTGCCGTAGCCAGAGTCGACATCGTCGTGTGCGGGCTCCTGGAGTGTCACCTGGACAAGGCCAAGCGCCACGTCCACCTCGCGTGGGCGCCGAGCTCGCAAGGCCAGCGGATCGTGCACCGGGCCACGCCCCCGGCAGACCGTCCGCAACCGATCCTCTACCGGCACCGGCACTGGCCGAACAGCTAGAGGCTGTGCAAGGGCGCCCACACCCAGGTGGACTGACCCGCTCAGGTCCCGACGTACGCCGCGAGGTGCTCGCCGGTGAGCGTCGGGCGTGACGCGACCAGGTCGGCCGGTGTGCCCTCGAAGACGACTCGTCCACCCTCGTGACCGGCTCCGGGTCCGAGATCGATGATCCAGTCGGCGTGCGCCATCACGGCCTGGTGGTGCTCGATGACGATCACCGACTTCCCGGACTCCACGATCCGGTCCAGCAGCCCCAGCAGCTGCTCGACGTCCGCGAGGTGGAGCCCGGTGGTCGGCTCGTCGAGGACGTAGAGGCCACCCTTCTCACCCAGGTGCGTGGCCAGCTTCAGCCGCTGGCGCTCACCTCCGGACAGGGTCGTCAGCGGCTGGCCCAGGCTGACGTAGCCGAGCCCCACGTCCGCCAGCCGACCGAGCACCTGGTGCGCCGGCGGCGTGGCGGCCTCGCCTTCTCCGAAGAAGGTCAGTGACTCGGCCACCGACATCGCGAGCACCTCGCTGATGTTCTTCCCGCCGAAGGTGTACTCGAGCACCTCCGCCTGGAACCGCTTGCCCTCGCACGCCTCGCACGGGGTGGCGACGCCCGCCATCATCGCCAGGTCGCTGTAGATCACCCCGGCTCCGTGGCAGCTCGGGCAGGCGCCCTCGGAGTTGGCGCTGAACAGTGCGGCCTTGGCGCCGGTGGCCCTCGCGAACGCCTTGCGGATCGGGTCGAGCAGACCGGTGTACGTCGCCGGGTTGCTGCGGCGAGACCCCCGGATCGCGGCCTGGTCGACCGCCACCACGCCGTCGCGTCCGGACACCGAGCCGTGGATCAGCGAGCTCTTGCCCGACCCGGCGACGCCGGTGACGACGGTCAGCACGCCCAGCGGGACGTCCACGTCGACGTCCCGCAGGTTGTTCGTGTCGGCGCCGCGCACCTCGAGCGAGCCCGACGGCTCGCGCACCGACTCCTTGAGGGAGGCGCGGTCGTCGAGGTGACGTCCCGTGATCGTGTCGCTCTTCCGGAGTCCCGCAACGGTGCCCTGGTACACGATCTCGCCTCCCGCGCTGCCGGCGCGCGGCCCGAGGTCGACGACATGGTCGGCGATCGCGATCGTCTCCGGCTTGTGCTCGACCACGAGCACGGTGTTGCCCTTGTCGCGCAGCCGCAGCAGCAGGTCGTTCATCCGCTGGATGTCGTGCGGGTGCAGCCCGATGGTCGGCTCGTCGAAGACATAGGTGACGTCGGTCAGCGAGGATCCGAGCTGACGGATCATCTTGACCCGCTGCGCCTCACCGCCGGACAGCGTCCCCGAGGGACGCCCCAGGGACAGGTACCCCAGCCCGATCTCCACGAACGAGTCCAGGTTCTCCGCCAGTGCCTCGACCAACGGGGCCACCGACGGCTCCGCCAGCCCCTTCAGCCACTCCGCCAGGTCGCGGATCTCCATCGCACAGAGCTCGGCGATGTTGACGCCCCTGATCTTCGCCGACAGCGCCTCCTTCGTGAGCCGCGTGCCGCCACAGTCGGGACAGGTCGAGAACGTGACCGCTCGCTCCACGAACGCCCGGACGTGCGGCTGGAGCGAGTCGACGTCCTTGGCGAGCATCGACTTCCGGATCTTGGTGATCACGCCCTCGTAGGTGAGGTTGATGCCCTCGACCTTGATCTTCGTGGGCTCCTTGTAGAGCAGGTCCTCCAGCTCGCGCTTGGAGTACCTCGCGATCGGCTTGTCCATGTCGAAGAAGCCGCTGCCGCCGAAGATCCGGCCGTACCAGCCGTCCATGCTGTAGCCCGGGACGGTCAGTGCCCCGCTGCGCAGCGACTTCGTCTCGTCGTACACCGCGGTGAGGTCGATGTCGTTGACCGAGCCCCGGCCCTCACAGCGTGGGCACATGCCGCCGAGGTAGACGACCTTGCGGACGACCTTGCGCTCACCACGGCCCTTGTCCACCTGCAAGGCCCCGCTCGCGGTCCGAGTCGGGACATTGAAGGAGAACGCCGTGGGCGGGCCGACGTGCGGCTCGGCGATCCGGCTGAACAGGATCCGGAGCATCGCGTAGGCGTCCGTGGCGGTACCGACCGTCGAGCGCGGGTCGCTGCCCATCCGCTCCTGGTCGACGATGATCGCCGTGGTCAGGCCGTCGAGCAGGTCGACCTCCGGCCGGGCCAGCGAGGGCATGAACCCCTGGACGAAGGCGCTGTAGGTCTCGTTGATCAGCCGCTGCGACTCCGCCGCGATCGTGCCGAACACCAACGAGCTCTTGCCGGAGCCGGAGATCCCGGTGAACGCCGTGAGCCGCCGCTTGGGCAGCTCGACGTCGACGTTCTTGAGGTTGTTCACCCGGGCCCCGGTCACTCGGATCAGGTCGTGGCTGTCGGCGGCGTGGGTGGCCTTGCTCATCGTTCTCCGTCCGTCGGGGCCGTCGGGGTCACGCTACGGGGGGCGCCACCGACTCCCACACGAAGCCGTCCGGGTCGGCGAACGCACCGGCGTCGGCGGCGACGACCATCCGGTGCGAGCCGCTCCCCTCCTCGGGCACGCCCGCGTCCTTGGCCAGGGCACGGCGTCCGTAGAGCGCCAGCTTGACCCGCGCCCCGGGGAGGTCGAACTCGACGTACTTGCTGCCGAAGCTCCTCCCCACGGCCAGCCCGCGCGCGACGTAGAACTGCTTGGTGGCCTTCACGTCCGCCACGCCGAGCAGCAGCACGACGTCATCGACCTCCCGGCTCGCCGGACCGGAGTCCTTCTTCGACGAGGTGGCGATCTTCCAGATGGTGCCGTCCGGCGCCTGGACGACGCCGCCGTAGCCCCAGAAGCTCTTCCGGACCGGCTTCACCTCGCGCGCGCCTGCCTCGAGCGCCGTTGCGACCAGGCTGTCGACGGTGCGCGGCTGGGACACCACCAGCGAGAGGGTGAAGCCTCGGAACCCGGACGTCGGCTCGTGCGACTCCCGGACCTGGACCAGGTCACCCAGGTCGAACGCGGACTTGTGGAACAGCTCGGACTCGGCGGTGTCGGGCACCTCGAGGACGACGTGGTCGATGGCAGGCATGACGGCTCCTTGCTGGGTCGTGGATGGTGTGGGCCGGTGCAGCCGCGGACCGGTCGTGGCCGCGCACCGCACCGCCGGGTCGAGCCCGGGATGACACATGACGTGGGCGTCGGCTCAGGGCCGCTGCTGGATGCGGACCAGGTTGCCGGCGGGGTCGCGGAAGGCGCAGTCGCGGACCCCGTACGGCTGGTCGGTCGGCTCCTGGACGACGTCGAGGTCGTGGGCGGTCAGCTGCTCGAACGCGCCATCAACGTCGTCGGAGGCCAGGAGCAGCACGCCGTAGGTGCCCTTGGCCATCATCTCGCTGATGGTGCGGCGCTCGTCGTCGGTGATGCCCGGGTCGACGGCCGGCGGGTGCAGGACGATGCTGGTGTCGGGCTGGTTCGGCGGCCCGACCGTGATCCAGCGCATCGTGCCCTGGCCCACGTCGAGGCGCACCTCGAAGCCGAGGGCGTCGCGGTAGAAGGCCAGCGAGGCATCCGGGTCGGTCTGCGGGAGGAAGCTCGAGTGAATCGTGATGTCCATGGCCGTCACGCTAGGGGCGGCTGGACGCCGGTGCTTCTCGATTCCTGATCGGTCTGGTCACCTGCTTGGTGATGCATGACGGGGTCTCCGCAGCACCCTCCCTCTGGGCGGCCACCTGCTCGCGGTAGCTGCTCGGCGAGACTCCGACCAGCTCGGTGAATCGGGTGCTGAACGTCCCGAGGGAGGAGCAACCCACCTCGAAGCAGACGTCGGTGACGCTGAGGTCGCCGCGTCGCAGCAGGGCCATGGCGCGCTCGATCCGACGTGTCATCAGGTACGAGTACGGCGGCTCGCCGTACGCCCGCTTGAACTCCCGGCTCAGGTGGCCGGCCGACATGTGCACGCCGCGCGCCAGGGCCTCGACGTCCAGCGGCTGTGCGTAGTCTCGGTCGATCCGATCGCGCACGCGACGCAGCAGCACGAGGTCCTTCAGGCGCTGCTCGTCGGCGGGGCTGTGGGTCACGGGTCCAAGGCTGCCACAGTCGCCGGGAGGCGCCTGTCGACAACGGCACGGCTCGAGGATCCCGACGATGACGGTCGCGGTGGCGGACTCCAGAGCCAGCACGGGTCGGGTGCGAGCACCAGCGCGGCCCCCTCGTCCAGGGCGTCGGAGGCGCGCGGCGGGCGACGGCACCCCCGCCTCAGCCGACGGGCGTGCCCGGGTCGGGAGTCGTGGCGTCGAGCCCAGCCGCCGACAGCCAGCGACCCAGGATCCGTTCGAGGGAGGCCCGGTCCCGCGGCGACAGCGGTGCCAGCACCTCCTCGTCGGCGGCCATCACGGCAGCGAACACCGCGTCGAGCTTCGCCGAACCGCCCGGCGTGAGGGCGACGTACACGGAGCGCCGGTCCTGCTCCTCGCGCACCCGCTCGACGTACCCCTCCTCCTCGAGCCGCTGCACGCGCTGTGTGGTGGCCCCGGGCGTGACCCGGCAGCGACGCGTGAGCTCGCCCGCGGTCAGCCGGTACGGCGTACCGGCGCGGCGCAGCGCTCCCAGGACGTCCAACCGGCTCTGGTCCAGTCCGAACCCGGACAGTGCCGTCGACCGCGCGCGTTGCAGGGCCGCCCCCAGCCGCCAGATCGGGGTGACCACCAGGATCGACGACACGTCGTCCTGCGGCCGCTCGCGTCGCCAGGCGGCGACGATCTCCCCCACTGCATCTCCGCGGCCGGTGGTCACAAGAATACTTTAGCGCTAAAATACTGTCATGACCACCCACACGCCCCAGCTCCTGGTCGTCACCGGCGCCGGCTCCGGCATCGGCCGAGCCGTGGCCGGGGCGCTCGCGGAGCGTCCGGAGACCCTGGTCCTCGTCGGACGCAGGCGCACGGCGCTCGAAGGCACCGCCCGGGGGCTTGACACTCCCTCCCCTCCCCTGCTGGTCGACGCCGATCTGTCGACCCCGGACGGCGCCACCCGGCTCGCGGAAGCCGTCGGCACCCGTCCCGTCGCGGGACTGGCCCTGGTCGCCGGCGGCGTCGGCGCCTCGTCGGACCGCTCCGGCCTCGCCGGCGTCGCGGAGTCCTGGGAGGCGTCGTGGCGGATGAACGTGCTGACCGCCGTGCTGACCGTGCAGGCGCTCCGCGACACCCTGACCGACGGAGCCTCGGTGGTCGCGCTCGGGTCGATCGCCGGGACCCGCGGGGGCGGCGCCTACGGAGCGGCCAAGGCGGCCCTCACGCCCTGGATGCGCGATCTGGCGCGGGCGCTCGGCCCGCGTGGCGTCACCGCCAATGTCGTGGCACCCGGCTACACCGAGGACACCGAGCTCTTCGGCACCTCGATGACCCCCGAGCGCCGCGAGCGCCTGCTCGGCGAGACCTTCACGGCTCGCGCCGGGAGGCCGGACGACGTCGCTGGCCTGGTGGCGTTCCTGATGTCCCCAGCCGGGCAACACCTGTCGGGTCAGGTCCTCCACGTGAACGGTGGGGCGTTGCTCGCCGGCTGAGGGTCGTCACACACCGTCGTCCTCGCGTTGGGCGACGCATCGCCGGCCGGGAGGGTGACGGCTGCGGGAGAGCGAGACGGTGCAACGCTGTCATCGTGTCCGAGCCCGACCTCACGATGAGCCTGCACCCCCTCCTCTCGAGCCGCTGGAGCCCGCTGCGCTTCGACGAGTCCCACAGCGTGACGGTCGAGGAGGTGACCCTGCTGCTGGAGGCCGCCCGGTGGGCCCCGTCGGCGGGCAACAGCCAACCCTGGTCCTTCGTGGTCGGTCGTCGCGGCGACCGTGTCCACCAGCGCCTCACCGCACATCTCTTCCCGAGCTCGCGTCGCTGGGCCCCGACGGCCGCAGTGCTCGTCGCCAACCTCTCGCACCGCCTGGTCGAGAGCACGGACTGGGAGTACTCGGAGTTCTCCCACTACGACCTCGGCCAGGCCGTCGCCCACCTCACGCTCGAGGCGCAGGCGCTCGGGCTCGGCGTCCGGCAGTTCCGGGCCTTCGACCGCGAGTCGCTCGCTGCGGAGCTCGACGTCCCCGCGCACTGGGAGATCACCTCGATGGCCGCCATCGGGCGAGCGCGTCTCGACGACGGGCCGCCGTCGGGTGTGGAGTCGGCGTCTCGGCAGCGGGTCAGCCTGGAGGAGATCCTCTGGGTGCCGCTGGACGCGGCCGGCTCACTCGGCGGCGGCGAGGAGCCGCCGGCCCAGCTCGTCCATCGCCGCCCGGACCTCGGGCGAGCCGACCAGCCGGAACGACATCGGTAGGTGGGCGAGCTGCGCGGCGTACCACTCGGGCTCGTCGGTGGAGGCGACCAGACGCGTCGCGTGCTCGTCCACCTCCTCGAGCCGGCCGAAGCTGCGCGGCAGCCAGTGCCGGCACTCCTCGACCGGAGCGTCGATGAGCACCTCGACCGAATGCTTCCAGCCCATCGAGAGCTGCTCCTCGACGGCTTCGAGGGCATCGAGGCCGACCGGCGGCTCGAACCGCTCCGGCAGCACCTCGACCGCCCGGACCCGGTCGACGCGGAGCACCCGACGCGCGTCCTTGTCGTGTGACCAGCCGAGCACGTACCACCGCCGGTGTCGGACGACGACCGCCCACGGGTCCAGCTCGATGTCCCACTCGCGACCGGGCTCGTGGCCGTACCGCAGCCGCACCCGCTCTCCCGCGTCCGAGGCCTGCACCAGGCGCAGGGTCACGTCCACATCGGGGACGACGACGTGCCAGCCCCGCGCTGGCACCCGGCGTACGGCGTCCGCGGGCCGCGCGAGGGGCTCGGGCAGCGCCCGGACGATCTTGCCGAGGGCCTGGCCGACGGGGTCGTCCTCGCCGGCCGGGTGGCCCTCGAGCACCGCCATCACCAGACCCAGGGCCTCGGTCGGGGTGAACATCAGCGGAGGCAGCCGGAGCCCACGCCCGATCCGGTAGCCGCCGTACCTCCCCCGCGTCGACTCCACCGGGATGCCGGCCTCGCGGAGGATGCCCACGTGACGCCGGACGGCGCGGTCGCTCAGGCCGAGCCGCTCGGCCAGGCGGTCGGCGGTGATCCCGGGCGCGTTCTGGATCATCTCCAGGACCAGCAGGGCCCGGGCGGCGGGGCTCGCGTCGTGCACGACCACAGGGTGCCTCGGCATCCGGAAGAGAAACGTCCGGAAGCCATTCTAGGGTCGGCGGCATGGCCACGACGAGCCGGCCACCCATCGTCTCCCCGGTGGCGGGAGGCGGGGATCGAGGCCCTGGAGGGCGCTTGGAGCGGAGCCGGGCACCCGCCGGGCCTCGGACCCGAGTCCGCGTCACCTCGCGAAAGGAGTGACCCCATGTCCGACAAGGTCTACCCCCCGTGGGAGCCGCCGTTCGCCGGCAGCGAGAGCGAGCACCTGCTCGGCTCGCTGGAGCGGCTGCGGGCGACGTTCCGCTGGAAGGCCGACGCGCTCGACGCCGAGCAGCTACGGACGCCGATTCCGTCCTCGACCCTGACCGTCGGGGGCCTGCTCAAGCACCTGGCGGTGCAGGAGGACTACGCCTCGGCGGTCAAGGTCGCGGGCGGTGAGATGCCGTCGCCGTGGGACGACAACGGGTGGGACGGCGACAACGACTGGGAGTTCTCGTCGGCGGCGCTGCAGTCGCCGACGGAGCTCTACGCGCTGTACGACGGAGCGGTCGCTCGCAGCCGGGCGATCATCGGCGCTGCGCTCGACGACCGCGGACTCGACGGTGACTCCGGGGTGAACCTGGACGACGGCACGAAGGCCAGCGTCCGCCGGATCCTGTTCGACCTGCTCGAGGAGTACGGTCGGCACACCGGCCACCTGGACCTCGTGCGCGAGGCGGTCGACGGCCGGACCGGTGAGGACCCTCCCGGCGACTGGCGGCCCTGACGCCCTGGTCCAGTACCCTGCAGATCTCGGCGGTGGGGCTCGCCGACACACCGGACCGCTCCGGGTGTGAACCGCGGCAGCCGTCCGCCAACAGTCCCTACCTGATCCGGTAGGAGCCTGCATGCCCACGCCCGACATACCCGAGCACCACGACCCGTTCCCGGACTTCCCGGTCGACCCCGACGTCACCCTCGAGGCGGACGTCCCTCCCCCACGGATCCACACCGCCGTCGTCGCTGCGGTCGCTGTCGGCGGCGCGCTCGGCGCGGTCGCGCGCTGGGCGATCGCGGAGCTGATGCCTCATGACCGCGGCGCGTTCCCGTGGGACACCCTGCTCACCAACGTCTCGGGGTGCTTCCTGATCGGCGTCCTGATGGTGCTGGTGATCGAGCGGTGGCAGAAACGACCCCTGGTCCGGCCCTTCTTCGGGACCGGGATCCTCGGGGGCTTCACCACCTTCTCGACGTACGCCGTCGACACCCGGACCCTGCTCGCCGCGCACCACCCGGGCACCGCCGCGGCGTACCTCGGCGGGACGCTGGGGGTCGGTCTGGTGGCCGTCGTCGCGGGGCTCCGCCTCGCCGAGCGGGTGATCCGATGACGGTCCTGCTCGTCCTCCTGGGCGGCGCCCTGGGGGCCCCGGCCCGCTACCTCACCGACGTGGCCGTGCAGCGTGCCCACGGGACGGTGTTCCCATGGGGCACCTGGACGGTCAACGTCGTCGGGTCGTTGGTCCTCGGCGTCGTGGCGGCAGCCGGCCCGGACTGGGTCGTCACCCTCGCCGGCACCGGCTTCTGCGGTGCCCTCACCACGTTCTCGACGTTCGGCTACGAGACCGTCCGCCTCGCCGAGGAGGGTGAGACCACCACGGCGGTCTGGAACGTCGCGGCCAGCCTGGTCGTGGGGCTCGCGGCGGCGGCCCTCGGGTGGTGGCTGGGCTCGACGCTCTGAGGCAGATCCCGGGTGTTGTTGGATGAGGGCATGCAACCCGAGTCGGCCGAGGACTTCTACGCCCGCGTGCGGGCCGCCACCGGACCGGACCGCAGGCTCGACGTGGCGGTCGAGGAGATGCCGGGGTGGGACATCTACCCGTTCGAGATCGACTCGCTCCGGATCAAGCCCCTGCAGCCGCTGGCCGACGAGGAGCCGCCGCGAGCCGGCGAGGACCCGGCGGAGTGCTCCTGCGCCGGACCACCCGACCCGGCCCTGCGCGAGCGGCTGGTCTGGAGCAACGAGCGCTGGCAGCTCCACCTCGACACGGACCTGAAGCTGCCGATCGGCCTCAACCTCGGTCCGCTCGAGCACTGCGACCTGCCGACGGTCCCCGACCACCTCGCCGGCGAGATGGGTCGGCTCCTCGTGGCGGTCTCCGCCGGCGTCGAGTCGCTCCCCAGCGTCGGCCGCGTCCAGGTCGCCAAGTACGGCGACGGCGGCGCGCACCTGCATCTCTTCGTGTTCGGGCGGCCGGCCCGCATGCTCCAGCTGCGCGGCTCGCCGCTCCTGGACTGGGAGGAGAACCTCCCGCCCGTGCCGATCGAGGTCCATCGCGCCAACGCCGGGCACGTCGCCCGGCACCTGCTGGCCACCGTCGGCGGCACCGGCCCGGCCTGGCTCTGAGTCATACAAGAGATCTTGTACGAAGTCGCGTGACCGGGCCACCCTGGCCCGGTGACCCGTCGTACCGCCGCCGAGCGACACCTCGACTCGGCCCCTCGGCCGGCCCCGGAGCGTGACCCCTCCGACGAGCTGGCCGAGCTGCTGATGGCCTTCCACCACCCGATCCGGCGCTGGCTCACCGAGCTCCTCGGCGTCGAGGGCCCGGCGAACGTCGGGCAGCTCGCGGCACGGACCGGTCTGGCCGTCGGCTCGGTGAGCCACCACCTCAAGGTCCTGCACGGTCAGGACCTGATCGAGCCCGCACCCGAGCTGGCCCGTGACACGCGCGAGAGCTGGTGGCGGCTGAAGCCGCGCTCGATGACCTGGAGCGTCGAGGACTTCGACGAGGGAACGCTCGGCCGCCGGGTGGCCCAGACCGCCGAGGCGGAGAACCTGCGGTTCCAGGTCCGGGCGATGCAGGAGTGGCTACGGCGTGCGCCGGGTGAGACCGCGGGGTGGCGCACGGCGGCGAACTCGGTCGACACCTACGTGCCCGCGACCGAGGCCCAGGTCCGGGACTTCGCCGGGCGCCTCAGTCGTCTGGTCAGGGAGTGGTCGGACGAGTGCATGGCCGACGCCGCCGAGCGCCCCGGGGTCGAGCGCCGTCCGGTGCGGGCGATCGCGCGGGTGTTCCCCAGCGAGCCGGTGCGGCCATGAGTGGTACGGCGACACAGCCCGAGCTGGTCGGCGCTCCCCCACCACCGGTCCGCAAGGACGCGATGGTGCTGGTCTGGCTGTCCGCCGTCGGGTTGTCCTGGTTCGGCGACTACGCCTGGAGCGTGGCGCTCGCCTGGACCGCAGCGCACACCCTCAGCCCCGTGGTGGCCGGCGTCGTACTCGGCGCGGAGATGCTCCCGCAGGCGCTGCTGGTGCTCGTGGGCGGCGTGCTCGCCGACCGCTACGACCCGCGCCGGATGCTGGTCGCCGGGCAGGTCGGCCAGGCCGCCGTGCTGGTGCTCGGGGCGATCGCCTGGTCGTCCGGGATCCACGGTGCCCCCGTCCTGCTCGCGATCGCGATCTGCTTCGGGGTGGCCAGCGGCCTGACCATGCCCTCCGGCGCGACCCTGATCCGGCAGATCGTGTCGAGTGAGGATCTCGGGACCGTCCAGGGCTGGAACCAGATCAGCAGCCGGGCGATGAAGCTGATCGGCGCCCCGGTGGGCGGCATCCTCGTCGCCTGGCGCGGACCGGTGGCCGTGATGCTGGTCGACGCGGCGACGTTCCTGGGGATCGCGGCTGTCCTGACGCTCGTCGTACGACCCCGCTACCGGCTGCCGCGGACCACGCACGACCGGTGGCGCGACTCCTTCGCCGACGGGATGCAGTACCTGCGCAGCCACGACACGGCCAAGCTCTTCGTGATCGGGTTGACCGCCCTGAACGTCTTCGTCACGCCGGTCACCGGGCTCGGGGTCGCGCTCCGGGTCAGCGGTTCGGACTGGGGCGCCCACTGGCTCGGCATCGCCGACGCCTGCCTTGCCGCGGGGGCGATCGTGGGCAGCGTCGTCGCCATCCGCTGGCAGCCGACGTACGGCGCGGCGGCGGGGTTCCGGATGCTCGTGGTGCAGGGGCTGGCGATCGCCGCGGTGGGGATCGGCTGGCGACCGACCCTGGTGGTCGCGATGACCGTGCTCGGCTTCACTGCCGGGGCGGCCTCGGTCTGGCTCAGTGCGGCGTTCATCCGGGCGATCGACGCCTCGCACCTGGGCCGGGTCTCCTCGGTCACCAGCCTCGGCGACATGACCTTGATGCCGTTGTCCGTGCCGGCCCTGGGTGCCGTCGTCCGGATCTCCAGCGTGCTGACCGCGACGCTCGTCTTCGGCCTGGCGATGTCGGCGCTGTGCCTGTGGTTCGCCAGCCGTCGGGCCATCCGCACCCTGGCGGCCTGAGCCATCGGCACCATGCCCCGGGCCGATGGTCCTCATCTCCTAGCACGTTGTGACCATTTGTCCGGTTTCGGACCTTCGCCGACCCGCGCACGGAGCAGCATGGGTTCCACTCCGGGTGAACGGCAGCCGGGGGGAAGGACAGACGTCATGTGGGACACGGTCAGCGACAACGACCAGCACCTCTCACACGACCTGCCCTGCCCTCGGTGCGGTCACGCGATGCACACCTTCCTGGTGTGCGACGAGCACTGCGACTGCGCGCCATGCGAGATGCCGGGCAGCCAGATGCTGAGTGCGCGTCACCGCTAGCCGACCCGGACCGGCCTCCCCGGCCCCAGCGAGGTCCGTCCGGCGGGCGAGAGCCCGCCGGACGGCCCGCCGCGAACCGAGCCTGAGCCGCCCACCCGCTCACACCGACCCGGCGATGATCGCCTCGATCTGCTCGATCGACCGCGCCGTCGCCTCGTGGAGTACGGCGTGCCACCCGGCCGCGCGGGCCGCGTCGACGTTCGCAGGGACGTCGTCGAGGAACACCACCTCGCCCGTTCGGACCCCGAGCCGCGAGGTGGCCAGCGCGAAGATCTCCGGGTCGGGCTTGCGTAGCCCGACCTCGTGCGAGTACACGATGTCGTCCGTGATCGCCTCGAAGCCGTAGTGACGCTCCGCCTCACGCGCACCCGGTCCGGAGTTGGAGACGATCCCGGTCTTCAGTCCTCGGCTCCGTGCTCGGGCGAACCAGTCGAACAGGGTCTGGTCCAGGGTGCCGACGTACCACCGCCACTGGTCGGCGACCAGCTCGTCGACCTGGTCGTCGGTCAGGCCGAGCCGCCGCTGCCAGTGCGCCCGGGTCTCCGCCTCCGTCATCGCCCCGACCAGCGGGTCCGCCGGCCAGTCGCAGGCGGCCGCCACCGAGCCCGGCGCCAGCCCGTGGCGTCGTTCGAACGGCCCCGGGAAGAGACTGTCGTCGATCACCTCGAGCACCGAGCCGATGTCGAGCACGACCGCCCGGATCATCCGGGACTCCTGCGCCGCAGTGGGCCTGGACCCCGGATCGGTCCCCTGGCCCACTTGGGTAACGTCATGCCGGACATCCTGACCCCCCATCCGGACACGCCAACGAGGGAGTGTGGACTTATCTCACACATGAGATACCGTGGCCTCATGACGGAGGACTTCAAGGGCCGTATCGGGAAGCTGATCCGCGACGCGCGCACCCATCGGGGGCTCACGCAGCAACAGCTGGCCGAGCGCCTCCAGACCAGCCAGAGTGCGGTGAACCGCATCGAGAAGGGCCATCAGAACCTCTCCTTGGAGATGGTCGCCCGGATCGGTTCGGCGCTCGACTCCGAGATCGTCGCGCTGGGTGCCGGCCCGACCCACCTGCGGATCACCGGACCGACCACGCTCTCCGGCGAGATCGACGTCAAGACGTCGAAGAACGCCGGGGTGGCCCTGCTCTGCGCCTCCCTCCTGAACCGCGGCAGGACCACGCTCCGAAAGGTCGCCCGCATCGAGGAGGTCAACCGCCTGCTCGAGGTGCTCGGGAGCCTCGGGGTCCACACCCGCTGGATCGGCGACGAGGGCGACCTGGAGATCGTGCCGCCCAAGGAGCTCGACCTGAGCTCGATCGACGAGGACGCCGCACGCCGTACCCGCTCGGTGCTGATGTTCCTCGGCCCGCTGCTCCACCGCGCCGACTCCTTCGAGCTCCCGTACGCCGGCGGGTGCCAGCTCGGCACGCGCACCGTCGAGCCGCACATGGCGGCGCTGCGCCCGTTCGGCCTCGAGGTGAAGGCGACCGAGGGCTACTACCACGCCACCGTCAACCGGGCCACCGTGCCGCAGCGCCCGATCGTGCTCACCGAGCGCGGCGACACGGTCACCGAGAACGCGCTGCTCGCGGCGGCCATGCACGCTGGCACGACCGTCATCCGCAACGCCTCCTCCAACTACATGGTCCAGGACCTCTGCTTCTTCCTGGAGAAGCTCGGCGTCGCCGTCGAGGGCATCGGCACCACCACGCTCACCGTGACCGGGCAGCCCGAGATCGACGTGGACGTCGACTACGCGCCCGCCGAGGACCCGATCGAGGCGATGTCGCTGCTCGCCGCCGCCATCGTCACCGAGTCGTCGATCACGATCCGGCGGGTGCCGATCGAGTTCCTCGAGATCGAGCTCGCGGTGCTCGAGGACATGGGCTTCAAGTACGACCGCTCCGAGGAGTACGTCGCCCGCAACGGCCACACCCGGCTGGTCGACCTGACCACCCACCCGTCGCTGTTGACCGCACCGCTGGACAAGATCCACCCGATGCCGTTCCCCGGCCTCAACATCGACAACCTCCCGTTCTTCGCGCTGATCGCGGCCGTCGCTGACGGCCAGACCCTGATCCACGACTGGGTCTACGAGAACCGCGCCATCTACCTCGTCGAGCTCAACAAGCTCGGCGGGCAGGTGAAGCTGCTCGACCCCCACCGGGTCATGGTCGAGGGCCCCACGCGCTGGACCGGCACCGAGATCGTGTGCCCCCCGGCCCTGCGGCCCGCGGTCGTCGTGCTGCTGGCGATGCTCGCGTCGAAGGGCACCTCGGTGCTGCGCTCGACGTACGTCATCCACCGCGGCTACGAGGACCTCGCGGAGCGGCTCAACCAGCTCGGGGCCCAGATCGAGACGTTCCGCGACTTCTGAGCCGACATGCCCGCGGCGGTGGTCGTCCTGGTCGAGGGCGCGAGCGACGCGGCGGTGGTACGGGTGCTGTGTGCGGCTCGCGATCTCGACCACGGCGGCATCGACGTGCGCGACCTGGGGGGTGTCACCAACGTGGGTCACCACCTGCGCCGGCTGGACGCCACCACCAGGGTCCTCGGACTGTACGACGCGCCCGAGCAGCGCTTCGTCCTACGTGGGCTGCGCAGCGCCGGCCATGACGTCGGTGATGTCTCCGACCTGGCCGACCGTGGGTTCTGGATGTGTGACCGTGACCTGGAGGACGAGCTGATCCGCGCACTCGGCCCCGAGCGGGTCGAGGCGGTGCTCGCGGAGCTCGGGGAGCTCGAGCGCTTCCGCGCCTTCCAGCGCCAGCCGCAGTGGCGCGGCCGCGAGCGCGCCCAGCAGCTGCGCCGCTTCGCCGGCACCGCCTCCGGTCGCAAGCTCGTGCTGGCTCGGCGGCTCGCCGAGGAGCTCACCCCCGACACGACGCCGGCCGCCCTCACCGCTCTGGTCGACGCGATCGAGAGCGCGGCGGCTCCACGATGACGACCGGCTACCCCTTCCTCGACGAGGGTGGCCCCGTGCTCGCCTTCGCCCACCGCGGCGGTGCCCGCCATCCGGAGCTGTCCGGGCTCGAGAACACGCTGGCCGCCTTCGCCCACGCGGTCGACCTGGGCTACCGCTATCTCGAGACCGACGTCCACGTGACCCGCGACGGCGTGCTGGTCGCCTTCCACGACGCGCTGCTCGAGCGGGTGACGGACGGTGCCGGCCGCCTCGTGGGGCTGGACGCCCACGAGCTCGCGGAGGTCCTGGTCGGAGGCCGCGAGCCCGTGCCGACCCTGGCCTCCCTCGTCGCGACGTACCCGGACGTGCGGCTCAACCTCGACCTCAAGGCCGGCGCGGCCGTGGCTCCGCTGGCGGCGTTCGTCCGGGAGCACGGCCTGGAGGACCGGGTGCTGGTCGGCTCGTTCTCCGGACGCCGGCTGCGACGGTTCCGCCGACTGGCCGGCCCGCGGGTCGCCACCTCGGCCTCGCCCGGTGAGGTCGCGGCGTACGTCGCCCTCCCGGCGCGGCTCGCGCGCCGGCTCACCCGGCACGGGCCGGTGGCCCTGCAGGTCCCCCACCGTCGTGGGCCGCTGGTGGTCGCCTCCGCCCGCCTGGTGCGACGCGCGCACGCGGTCGGGCTGCCCGTGCACGTGTGGACCGTCGACGATCCCGAGGAGATGGCACTCCTCGTCGACCGAGGCGTCGACGGCCTGATGACCGACCGCACCGACATCCTCCGACACGTGTTGCGCGAGCGCGGCCTGTGGACGGAGCAGCCACACCCGGGACGGGAGGACGCCCGATGAGGCGGTGTCGATGAGCGGGGTGGCCGACCTGGAGCCGCTGTGGCGGTCGAAGGAGCAACACGCGTGGAACTGGTACGACTGGGCCAACTCCGCCTACTACACCACGGTCCTGAGCGTCCTGTTCGCCCCGTTCATGATCACCGTCGCCGGCCGTGCCGCCGGGTGCGGCGACTCCGCCGACGACACCTGCTCGAAGACCGTCGACGTGCTCGGCCTGCACGTCGCGGCCGGCTCGCTGCCGTTCTACCTGACCAGCTTCGCCACCATCCTGAGCGCGTTCCTGCTGCCGATCGTCGGGGCCGTGGTCGACCGCTCGTCGCGCAAGCGGGTGCACATGGCGGCGTTCGCGTGGTCGGGCTCGTGCTTCGCCGCACTGCTGTTCCTGATGCGGGGCGACCACTGGCAGCTCGGAGCGGTCGCGGTCGTGCTGAGCAGCATCCTCGCCGGGTGCTCGCTGGTCAGCTACTACGCGATCCTGGTCGACATCTCCACCGAGGACGAGCGCGACCGGGTCTCGTCCCGCGGCTGGGCCTGGGGCTACCTCGGCGGCGGTGTGCTCCTCGCGCTGAACCTCGCGATGGTGCTGGGCCGCGACGCACTGGGGCTCGACAAGGAGCTCGCGGTCCGACTGTCGCTGCTCTCGGCCGCGCTGTGGTGGGCGGGCTTCACCTTCATCCCGTTCCTGCGCCTGCGCGACCACCCTGCCCAGGACGTGGTACCCGAGGCGGGCGGGCTCCTGAGCCGGTCTTTCGGCCAGCTGTTCACGACGCTGCGCGAGATGCGTCGGTTCCCGATGACGCTGACCTTCCTGGTCGCGTTCCTGTTCTACAACGACGGCATCCAGACCGTGATCGGGGTGGCCTCGACCTACGGCTCGAAGGAGCTGGGGTTCGGTGACAGCGTCCTGATCGCGACCATCCTGATGATCCAGTTCGTCGCCTACGGTGGCGCGCTGCTCTTCGGCCGGTTGGCCGCGACGTACGGGGCCTACCGGTGCATCCTCTGGGGCACCTATGCCTGGATGGCGATCGTGGTCCTGGCCATGTTCCTGCCCCGGAAGAACGTCGCGACCTTCCTGCTGGCTGGGGTCGCGATCGCGATCGTGCTGGGCGGCACCCAGGCTCTCTCGCGGTCGTTCTTCAGCCTGCTGATCCCGCGCGGCCGCGAGGGTGAGTACTTCGCCCTCTACAACGCCTGTGAGCGCGGGACGTCGTGGTTCGGCACCTTCCTGTTCGGCGTGGTCTTCCAGGTCACCGGCTCGTACCGGCCGGCCATCGTCGCCCTGATCGTGTTCTTCGTCCTCGGCGCGGTCTTCCTGCTCCGTCTCGACGCCCGGCGCGGCATCGAGGAGGCCGGCAACACGGTCCCCGCGGTTGTCTGAGCTGGTGGGTTGTGTGGGATCGTGAAACACGACCGAACCGATGTGACCGGGCTCGCGTCTGCATGGTGGAACACAGCGTGATCGGCGTACGTTGAGCAGGACAGGAAATCCGTGACGTGTGACCATCACGAACACGGGGTACGGACGTCTTGTTGATGTACGCCTCGGGAGGCGTACCGGGGGCGACACAAGCTGGAGGTGAACCTCATGGCAGAGCGCACACTTCGTGGCGCGCGGCTGGGAGGACAGAGTTTCGAGGACGAGCGCGGGATCGAGTTCGCGGCTCGTCAGCAGTGCGGATACCGCTGCGTGAACGGTCACGAGTTCGAGGTGACCATGTCGGTCGAGGCTGAGGTCCCGGCCGTATGGGAGTGCCCGCGCTGCGGCGCCGAGGCGCTGAGCACGTCCGGCATCCGTCCCGAGGAGAAGGCGGAGAAGCCCGCGCGAACCCACTGGGACATGCTGCTCGAGCGCCGATCCGAGAAGGAGCTCGAGGACATCCTCAAGGAGCGGCTGGAGCTGCTGCGCGAGGGTGAGATCGGGCCGGCCCACCTGCACCGCACGAACGCGAAGCGCCGGGTCCGCAGCAAGGCGTGAGTCGCCCGCAGCGGGTCTGCTCGCACGGCCGCTCGACGGTCAGCCTCAACGATCGTCGTCGATGACCTCGCCCCGGACGACGGGGCCGTCGGACCCGGGGCCGGGACGGCCCGCGACGATGATCCGGCGCGCGACCAGGCGGGTGAGCAGGCGTCGTGCCAGCGGCCGGGTGAAGGGCAGGATCAGCACGATCCCGACGACGTCGGTGACGAATCCCGGGCTCAGCATGAGCGTGCCGCCGACCAGGATCAGCGCGCCGTCAGCGAGCTCGGTCGCGGGCATCCGCCCCGACTCCAGCGCGACCGTGAGCGCCTGCCAGGCGCGCCGGCCCTCGTGCCGGATCAGCCAGCTGCCGAAGATGCTGTCCGCGACCAGCAGGGCGATCGTCCACCAGGCACCGATCACCTGGCCGACCTGGATGATCACATAGATCTCCAGGATCGGGACGGCGATGAACGCCGCCACCACCAACCACCACGGGAAGCGGCGGCGGCGCACGCGGCCCGCACGGAAGGGGCTCGAGCTCATCGCGGCCTCCACCGTCCGGTGAGCTGGTCGCGACGCTCTCGCAGTCCCCACGTCGTCACTCGTCGCAGGGACTCGGCAGCGACCTGCCCGCTCATCTTCGAGTCGCCGCGGACGCGCTCGATGAACTCGATCGGGACCTCGCGCACGCGCAGCCCGAGCCGCAGGCAGCGCGTCACCATGTCGGTCTGGAACACGTAGCCCGTGCTCTCCACCGAATCCAGGTCGATGGTCTCGAGGGCCGACCGGCGGAACAGCCGGTAGCCCGCCGTGGCGTCGCGCACCTTCACCCCCAACAGCATCCGGACGTAGAGGTTCCCTCCGCGCGAGAGCAGCTCTCGCCGGAACGGCCAGTTCACGACACTGCCACCCGGGATCCACCGCGAGCCGATCACGAGGTCGGCGTCGCGCAAGGCGTCGAGCAGCAGGTGGAGCTGCTCGGGCTGGTGGGACCCGTCGGCGTCCATCTCGCCGATCACGTCGTACCCCTGGTCGAGCGCGACCCGGAACCCGTGCTTGTACGCCGCCCCGAGGCCGCCCTTCTCGGTGCGGTGCAGGACCTGGACGGAGTCGTCGCCCGCGGCCAGCTCGTCGGCGATCTTGCCGGTGCCGTCGGGCGAGTTGTCGTCGACGACCAGCACGTGCACGTCGGGCTGTGCCTCGCGGAGCCGGCGCACGATCCAGGCCAGGTTGTCGGCCTCGTCGTACGTCGGCACGACCATCACGACCCGCCCGAGTGGTGCGGGCGCGGATGGCCGGTCGGAGGTCATGCAGTGATCCTGTCGCTGGGGGTGGGCCTGGCGGACTCGGCCGTCACCGTCCCGCGCGTCCGACGATACTGGCCCCAGGCCAACAGCCAGCCCAGGATCACCAGGCCCGCACAGGTGCGGCCGAGCCAGGGCCCGATCCGGACCGCAGGCGTCACCGCGTCGTACAGCCCGACCCGGGCGTCGACGTAGCCCTGGGTGCGAACGGGTATCGAGGTGACTGTCGAGCCGTCGGGGGCGATCACGCCGGTGATGCCGTTGATGGCCGCGACCACGACGTAGCGGTGGGTCTCGATCGCCCGGAGCCGGCTGATCGCGAACTGCTGGTCGATCTGGGCGGTGTGGATGAACATCGCGTTGCTGGTCTGGACGACGACGAGCTGGCCACCGCGTGCGAGCTGGGCGTAGAGGCCGTCGTCGTAGGCGACGTCGAAGCAGATCGCGTCCGCGACCTTCGTGCCCGCGACGTCGAGCGGTTCCACCCGCGTACCGTGCACCATGTCCCGCGGGACCTGGTTGAGCTGCGCGAGGTGGGACCCGAACAGCCAGCGCCACGGGATGTACTCGCCGAACGGCACCGGGTGCCACTTGGTGTAACGGTCCCCCGCGCCGGTGACCGGGTCGAAGACGACCCCCTGGTTCAGCACGTGCTTCGGGCCCCCGTCGACCACGACCCCGGCCAGGATCGGGACGTCGATCGCGTCGAGCGCGCCCTCGATGTCGGCCCGCATCTGCTGGTCCTCGAACGGGTCGACCGCCGTGGAGTTCTCGGGCCAGACCACGAACGCGGGCTTCGGCACCCGACCGCCTCCCACGTCGGCAGCGAGCTGTGCCGTCTCGTCCTGGTGCTGCGCGGTGATCTGCCGGAAGTGCGCCAGGACGTCGGTACCGTTCCCGGGGACGTTGCCCTGCACCGCGGCCACGTCGACGTCACCCACCTCATCGGCGGAGTACGGCGTGACCACCGGCACCGACGCCAGGGCCAGCACTCCGATCCCGGCCGCCAGCGGAACCGCCCGGCCCCGGCGGCCCTTCCCCGTGCACGCCGCGGCCAGCAGCGCACCGCTCAGCGCCAGGACCAGGCTGACCCCGGTCGCCCCGATGAACGGCAGTGAGTCCGCCACGGGGGTGCCGACCACGGCGTACGACAACCGGCCCCACGGCATGCCACCCGCCGGCCAGGTGCAGCGGAACGACTCCATGGCGACCCAGGCGACGGCCAGCCAGACGGGTGCCACGGGCAGGCGCCGCAGCGGCACCACGGCCGCGCCCAGCACGCCGTACCAGACGGTCTGGGTCAGGGACAGTCCCAGCCACGGGACGGTGCCGACGACGTGCAGCCACCACAGGAGGGTGAACTGGAACGAGGCACCGAAGACGAGACCCGGCATCCAGGCCCGGCGCATCGGGAGCCCGTCGGTGGCCACGAAGAACGCGGCGACCGCGACGGGCAGTACGACGTACGCGTGCGTGGGCGGGAAGGCCAGGGCGAGCGCCAGCCCGGCGACGAGGGCCACCAGGCAGCGGGTCCGCATGTGCCGAAGATAGTCGGGGCTCCGCGACCGGACGCGTGTCGCGCAGATGTCGGGCCGGTGCGAGGAAGCATCCCGGGGCCGAACGGCTGAGTCCTGCCCAAGCCGACTTGCGAGCAGGCTCGCTGCGCCGTTCGCTGCGCCGATCGCTAGGCTCCGCCTTCGCGAAGCCGTGCTCGCTCAGGCCTGACCGGAGAGGGGTGCGGCCCTTCGGGCCGACCGGGCCGCAGCTGGGTGCCGCGACCACGGAAGTTGTCTAGGGGGACCACCTCCCCCTCCGGTCTCGCTCTCGCGGGGCAAGGACCGACCTCCGCGAACCGGCTACCCGATGGGCGGACTCCCACCGGACGAGCCGGCCACTCGGACGTCGGTCCTGCTCCCACGACTGCCTGAGCGAATGCTGCACCTTTGGTCATCCACGACCGTGTTGTCAACCACCGGCTGACCTGCGAGGACACGCGTATCCGCAGGTCAGCCGCGATCGCGTCGCTGGAAGTTCGCCGCGAATTTTCCGTGAATCGCGGCGTGTCCGGCGTCGACACGCCGGGTAGGTGAACGGTCGCTAACTCGAGCGAGCGCGGCGAGCGGCGGGGCGGGCGCAGCCCGCCGGGTCAGCCTGGGACGACGACGGTACCGGTGGCCGTGGTCGCTACCAGGGGCGGGTCGAGCAGCTCTGCCGCCCCCGGCCGCTCCTCGCTCGGAAGGCCGCGCGCGACGACGTTGACCGCGAGCTCGAGGACCCGGCTCCGGGTGCCGACCTTGACCAGCTCACAGACGATCTCCAACACGTCACCGGCCCGGACCGGCTCCTTGAACTGAACGTCGGAGTACGACGCGAACAGGCCCTCGTCACCGTCGGTGAGGATGCACATCTCGGTGGCCACGTCGCCGAACAGACCCAGGCTGTAGGCACCGTCGACGAGGTTGCCGGCGTAGTGCGCGTGCGAGTAGGGGACGTAGCGCCGATGGACGACGCGCAGGCCGACGTCCTTCCCGGTCCTGGTCGGCATGGGTCAGCTCGCCTTCTGGTCGGTCAGCCGGTGGACGAGGTACGACGCGACCTCACCAGGGGTCGTGCCGCGCGTGAACACGCGGTCGACTCCCAGGTCACTGGCCATCGTCTCGTCGAATCGTGGTCCGCCGACGATCAGGAGGGGACGTCTCTCGGGCGGGTAGGACTCGCGGAAGGCCGCCGACATCTCGCGGGTGTTGAGCAGATGGGCATCGCGCTGGGTGACGACCTGCGACACCAGGACGGCGTCGGCCTTCTCCTCGCGAGCCCGCTCGACCAGCTGTGGGACGCTGACCTGTGCGCCGAGGTTGACGACCTTGAGCTCGCGGTAGTACTCCAGGCCCTTCTCCCCCGCGAAGCCCTTGATGTTGAGGATCGCGTCGATGCCGACGGTGTGCGCGTCGGTGCCGATGCAGCCGCCCACCACCACCAGGCGGCGGCGCAGGGACCGCTTGATCGCGGCGTTCGCCTCCTTGGGTGTGAGCAGCGGGTAGTCGCGTTCGACGACCTCGACCACGCTGGGGTCCACGAGGTGGTGCACGCGTCCGTAGACGACGAAGAAGGTGTAGCCCTCCCCCATCTGCTTCGCGTGGACGACGAGCGCCGGGTCCATGCCCATCTTGTTGGCCAGCTGGACGGCTGCGCCCTCGGCGATCTTCGAGTTCGGCATGGGCAGGGTGAAGCTCACCTGCACCATGCCGTCGCCGGTGGTGTCGCCGTACGGCCGGATGGGGCTGGTCATCTCTTCCTCGGTTCCGGACGACGTGCGCTGGCGCCGTCGCGACGGGCCAGGAGCTCGCTGGCAGGGTTCCAGTAGCCGCCGGCCTTCCGGGCGACCCCCTCGAGCCCCTTGCCCTGGTCGGCCGGACGCTTCATCAGACCGAAGGTGCCGTCCGCGATCGCCTCGAGGAGCGGCGCGCCGCCGGGCTCGTCGGCGATCTGGTCCAGCAGCTCGATCGTCTCGGCGAGCACCTGGCGCGCGCGCTGGGCGATGAAGCCGTCGGGCTCGGGGCGGAAGTCCTCGCGGAGGTTGCCGGCGGCGTTCATCACGTAGCGGACGTTCTGCAGGGCCAGGTCACGGTCGGAGAGCCACGGGGTGACGACGGCCTCGGTCATCATCCCGACCAGCAGGATGCCCTGGCCGGTGAGCGCCCCGACCAGGTTGAAGAAGCCGTCCAGCAGGTAGCCACGGAACACGTCGCCGGTCATGTGCCGGGTCGGCGGCATCCACTTCAGCGGGGCGTCCGGGAAGAGGTCGCGGGCCAGCATCGCGTGGGCCAGCTCGAGTCGGAACGAGTCCGGCAGGTCCGGATCGATCTCGAAGGCGTGGCCCAGCCCCAGCTGCCAGTCCTCGAGGCCCGCCTCCTTGGCGAAGTACTCGTTGAGCAGCTGGCTCGTGGTGACCGTGTGGGCCGCCTCGACCGCGTCGGCGGTGGTCAGGTAGTTGTCCTCGCCGGTGTTGATGATGATCCCGGCACGAGCATGCACCTGGCGGCTGAACCGCTGGTCGACAAAGGTGCGGATGGGGTTGATGTCGCGGAAGAGGATCCCGTACATCGAGTCGTTGAGCATCATGTCGAGCCGCTCCAGGCCGGCCAGCGCGGCGATCTCGGGCATGCAGAGGCCGCTGGCGTAGTTGGTCAGCCGGACGTACCGGCCGAGCTCCTTCGACGTCTCGTCGAGCGCGGCGCGCATGAGCCGGAAGTTCTCCTGCGTCGCGTAGGTGCCGGCGAAGCCCTCGCGAGTGGCTCCTTCGGGCACGAAGTCGAGCAGGCTCTGCCCGGTCGACCGGATCACCGCGATCACGTCCGCGCCCTCGCGTGCGGCGGCCTGCGCCTGTGGGATGTCCTCGTAGATGTCGCCGGTCGCGACGATCAGGTAGATCCAGGGGCTCGCGGGGGCGTCGCCGATGCGCCTGATCAGGCGCTCCCGCTCACGCCGACGCGCGTCGATGCGCTTGATGCCGCCACCCACGGCCCTGGCCGCGGCGGTGCGGGCACGCCTCGCGTCCTGCCCCTCGGGGAGCCGGAACCTGACCGAGCCGGCGGACGCCTTCTCGGCCAGCTCGCGCAGGTCGGCTCCCTCGGCGCGACGGAGGGCGTCCCACACCGGCAGCGCGACCCCGTGCTCGAGTCCGACGTCGGCACGCACGACGTCGACCAGCCGGTTCACCCACGGGGTGCCCTCGGCGTCGGCTCCCTCGAGCCCGGCCAGGCGCAGGGTCGCACGCTCCACCGACACGGTGGTGTGCTGCTGGGCGATCCGTACGATCGGCCGGCCGACCTTGCGGGCCAGCGACCGTGCCTGCCGGACGGTCACCGGGTCGAGGTCGAGCTTGCCGCGTGAGGTGCGTGCCATGTCAGAGCCTCCGCTCGAAGAGCCGTCGCACACCGTCGTTCGACCGCAGCAGGTCCATGGCGTACGCCGCATGGCCGGGCGCGTAGCCGTTGCCGACCAGCATCGTGACGTCGGCCGCCACGCCCTCGGCACCGAGCGCCGCGGCCGAGAAGGACGTGGCCATCGAGAAGAAGATGACCGTGCCGCGCTCGGCGGTGGCCAGGATCGCGCCGCCCTCGCAGCCGGGGACGTCGACGCAGACCACGGTGATGTCGGCCAGGCCCCCGGTGGACGCCACCGCGTCGCGCAGGGCGACCGGATCACGGGCGTCGGCCACCACCACGTCGTCGGCGAGGCGGCTCTCGCGCAGCAGCGCCGCCTCCGCGTCGTTCGGGACGACGCCGACGGTCCGCCCACAGCCGGCGTCGGCGGCCGCAGCCAGGCTCAGCGACCCCGACTTGCCCGCGCCACCGATGACCGCGACGACGGGCCCGGTCTGCGCCGAGCCCGCCGAGGCGTACTGGGCGACGATCCGGTGGGTGAGGGCGGGAGCCCCGCAGACGTCCATCACGGACAGGCTCAACGACGGTGGGAGGTCGTCGGGGATCCGGGCCGCGATGGAGCGACCGAACAGGATGGCGTAGCCGTCGGCGGGCACCCGCTCGCTCTTCCCGTCCCACCGCTCCAGGCCGTCCTCGATCACCAGCGGGGTCAGGCTCAGCGAGACCAGGGTGGCGATCCGGTCGCCGACCGCGACCCCCAGCGTGGACGCGGGTCCGACCTCCTCGACGGTGCCGATCAGCATCCCGCCGGAGCCGGTCACGGGGTTCTGCATCTTGCCACGGATGGCCACGATCTCGAGCACCTCACGGCGTACGGCGTCACCGTCCGGCCGCCCGTCGACGGCGTGCTTGCCCTCCAGCTGGCGGAACGACGCGGCGTCGAGGTTGAGCGTCTCGACCCGCACCCGGACCTCGTCGGGCCAGATCTCGCGCCGGGTGTCGAGGCGCTGCGCCGCCTGGGGCAGCACCACGGTGTCGTCGAGGACCCGGTGCAGACCGGTCGGGTCGCTCGACGTTCGACGGTCGGAATCGGTCACTGGCACCGACATATTCTGGGTTTCCTCCGCTGGATCACGAGTTGTGCGAAAGAATCTGCTGCGTGGCATTGGACTCGCCGCATGTTCTCCGCCTACTCTGACATGAGGGCGGCACGCCTCACAACCGCCGGGCCGTCTGCCTGCACACCCGACCGCTCGCCGTCGACCAAGGAGCATCCGCGATGAGCATCGAGACCTCGATCGGTCTTGAGACCGGCCAGCCCTACCCGTACCGACGCGCCGAGCTGGTCGAGCCCGACTGGACCCGTTTCCCGGGCTGGAAGGACGTCACCGCCGAGGACTGGTCATCGGTGCAGTGGCAACGCGCCCACTGCGTCAAGAACCTCAAGCAGCTCCGCGACCTGATGGGCGACCTGCTCGACGAGAGTTTCTACGCCGATCTCGAGAAGGACCAGGCCGAGCGGGCCACGATGTCGATGCTCGTGCCGCCCCAGATGATGAACACGATGGCGCCACGGGTCGAGCCGGCGGGCGCGGGCTCGCTGACGGACGCGTTCTACGCCGACCCGGTGCGCCGCTACATGCTCCCGGTGTTCAGCGACCGCCGTACCGACTGGCCGTCGCACCCCCACGCCACCCGCGACTCGCTCCATGAGCACGACATGTGGGCCACCGAGGGCCTCACCCACCGCTACCCGACCAAGGTGCTGGCCGAGCTGCTGCCGACCTGCCCGCAGTACTGCGGCCACTGCACGCGAATGGACCTGGTCGGCAACTCGACCGCGGTGATCGACAAGCTGAAGTTCGTCGGCAAGCCCAACGACCGGCTCGGCGACATGCTCGACTACCTGCGCCGTACGCCGGGCGTGCGCGACGTCGTGGTGTCCGGCGGCGACGTCGCGAACATGCCGTGGCCGCGGCTCGAGTCCTTCCTGACCGAGCTGCTCGAGATCGAGAACATCCGCGACATCCGGCTGGCGACCAAGGCGCTGATGGGCATGCCCCAGCACTGGCTGCAGCCCGAGGTCGTGGAGGGGATGACCCGGCTCGGGAAGGTGTCGCGCGAGCGCGGCGTCTCGATCGCCATCCACACGCACGTGAACCACGCGAACTCGGTGACCCCGCTGGTCGCCGAGGCCACGCGCACCATGCTCGACACCGGCATCCGCGACGTCCGCAACCAGGGCGTGATCCTCAACGGCGTCAACGCCGACCCGCACGCCCTGCTCGACCTCTGCTTCGCGCTGCTCGATGGCGCCCAGATCATGCCGTACTACTTCTACATGTGCGACATGATCCCCTACTCGGAGCACTGGCGGGTCTCGGTCGCCGACGCTCAGCGACTCCAGCACGCGATCATGGGCTACCTGCCCGGCTTCGCCACCCCGCGGATCGTCTGCGACGTACCGTTCGTCGGCAAGCGGTGGGTCCACCAGCTGTCCGACTACGACGCCGTCCGTGGCATCTCGTACTGGACCAAGAACTACCGCACCTCGATCGAGGCTGCCGACCCCGAGGCGCTCACGCGGCACTACGAGTACTACGACCCGATCCACACCCTCCCCTCGGAGGGCCAGGCCTGGTGGTCCGAGCACGGTCGCCTCGACGAGTCCGCCCTGAAGGCCGCCGAGGTCGCCGAGGCCTCGCGGCGTACGGCGGCGCTGCAGGCGCACTGACGGCGGGTGCGTGCTTTTCCGTCGGTTTCACCGCTTACGCGGTGAAACCGACGCTTCTTGGCGTAAGCAACGGCCAATATGCAGCGGGATGGGCCAATAACGTTCGCGGCGGAAGGTGTCTGACCCGGACTCGGATCCCACGGTCGACACCCTTGTCCACAGGCGGCCACTCCCCCGGATTGGCGGGGGCGCTCCCCGGGCACACCGTTGTCCATGAACGATCCTCTCGACGATCCCGCCGTGGTCTTCCTCCGCCGTGACCTGCTGGCGCTCGGGTACGACGACCGAGCCATCCGAGACCGCGTGCGAGCGGGGATCTGGCAACGGATCCGACACGGCGCCTATGTCGAGAAGCCGCTGTGGGACGCGTCCGATGCCGTCGGACGTCACCGCCTGCTGGCTCGGGCGGTTCTCCGCACCGCACACCCGTCCGCCGCACTGACCCACGTCTCGGCTGTGATCGAGCACGGGGCCGCCACGTGGGGCGTCGACCTCAGCGAGGTGCATGTCTCCCGACCGGACGGGGTGGGCGGACGGCGCCAGGCCCGCGTTGCCCACCATGGCGGAGGCCTGCTGGAGTCCGAGATCGAGACCGTGCACGGCGTCAGGGTCTCCGGCGCCGCCCGAAGCGCCGTCGAGCTGTCGACCATGGCTGATGTCGAGTCCAGCCTGGTCACGGCGAACTGGATGCTCGCCCACGAGCAGACCTCCGTCGAGGAGGTGCTGGAGTACGTCGACCGGTTCCAGTTCTGGCCGGGGACGCTTCGCAAGCACGTGCTTCGGCAACTCCTCGACGCCCGGAACGCCTGGCCGGGCGAGGCTCGTACGTCGTACCTGCTCTGGCGCGAACATCTCCCCCAGGCCCAACCGCAGTGCGAGGTCCGCGACGCGGTCGGAAACCTGATCGGAGTGGTCGACTTCGCCTGGCCCGAGTTCGGGGTCTTCCTCGAGTTCGACGGCCGGATCAAGTACGACCGGCTTCGGCGACCGGGAGAGACCTTGTCGGACGTGATCCTGCGTGAGAAGCGCCGTGAGGAGCAGATCTGTGCGGCGACCGGGTGGGTGTGCATTCGGATCGGTTGGGAGGACCTCGACCGGCCCGTCACCACAGCGCGCCGTATCCGGGCGCTGCTGGCGAGTCGACGTCCGAACGCCAGCTGACCCGACCTTCTTGACCTTTCCCGACGCTTCCAGGCGTTTGCAACGTGCGCGAAGCGTCGGATTCACCGCTTAAGCGGTGAATCCGACACAGACGACGGACCTCACCAGACGTGCCCTCCCGGCACGTTGGTCGGTCTCGTCCGACCGGCGCTCCATGCCCTGCTGGCGGGCCGTACCTCCGCAGCGGCGCCCCGCAGTGGTTCAGCGACGACCCGCACCACGAACACGTGAACGCCGGGGTCCTCCCCCGGAGGGTGCCTACTCGGTCACCGTGCGGTTCTCGTACGGCGTGCTGAGCACGATCGTGGTCCGCGTGGACACGTTCGCCTCCGACCGGATCTGCGCGAGCAGGTCCTCCAGCGCATGGGGGGTCCGCACGCGCACCTTGAGGATGTAGGACTCGTCGCCGGCCACCGACCAGCACGACTCGATGGCCCGGATGCCGCGGATGCGCTCGGGGTAGTCGTCGGGCTGGCTGGGGTCGATCGGGGTGATCGAGACGAAGGCGGTCAGGGCGAGGCCGAGCTCCTCGTGGCTGACCGACGCGCCGTACCCGGTGATCACGCCGCGCTTCTCGAGCCGCTTGACCCGCTGGTGCACCGCAGACGTCGAAAGTCCGGTCGCCTTGCCGAGGTCGGTGAAAGACATCCGGCCATCTGCGGCCAAGAGCCGGACGATCGTGCGGTCTGTGTCCTCCACGCCGCCGACCCTAGCGTCCCGAGCACCTGCGATGCGTAGGCTCACGCCCGTGGCGAGCGAACAGCGACTGATGGTGCTGGACTCCGCGTCGATGTACTTCCGCGCCTTCTTCGGCGTTCCGGAGGTGCTGGCGCCCGACGGTACGCCGGTCAACGCCGTGCGCGGGTTCCTCGACTTCATCAGCCGGCTGGTGGGCGACTACCGGCCGAGCCACCTGGTCTGCGCCTGGGACAACGACTGGCGGCCGCAGTGGCGCGTCGACCTGATCCCGTCGTACAAGGCCCACCGCGTCGTGCAGGCCATCCCCGGCCCGCGCCCGGACATCGAGGCGGTGCCCGATCCGCTCGAGGTGCAGGTCCCGATCATCCTCGAGGTGCTGTCCGCGGCCGGGCTCTGTGTGGTCGGCGCCGACGGGTACGAGGCGGACGACGTGATCGGCACGCTCGCGACCGGGGCGCCGATGCCGGTCGACGTCGTCACCGGTGACCGCGACCTGTTCCAGCTGGTCGACGACGAGAACGACGTCCGCGTGCTGTACATCGCGCGCGGCGTCGGCAACCACGAGCGGGTCACCGACCACGCCGTGGTCGAGAAGTACCGCGTGCTCCCCAGCCAGTACGCCGACTTCGCCACCCTGCGCGGCGACGCGTCCGACGGCCTGCCCGGCGTCGCCGGCGTCGGCGAGAAGACGGCGGCGTCGCTCCTGCTGAAGTACGGCGACCTCCGCGGCATCGTCGACGCGGCCGCCGACCCCGGGTCGGAGATGTCCCCCGGCCCGCGCCGGAAGATCCTGGACGCCGCCGAGTACCTCCTCGTCGCCCCGAAGGTGGTCGCCGTCGCGCGCGACATCGACCTCGCGGCGTACGACGCGACGCTCCCCTCGGCGCCCCGCGACCCCGAGCGGCTCCACGAGCTCGCGGAGAGGTACAACCTCGAGTCGCCGGTGAAGCGCCTGCGTGCGGTACTCGCGGGCTGACCCTTCCGGGCTCGGCGGCTCAGCGCAGCATCTCCGCCACCGCGATCCTCGCGGCGGACGGGCAGCCCTTGGTGAACCCGTAGAACGGCCCGAAGTCACGGGTGGCGGCGAACCCGGTCAGGTAGAGCCCGGGCAGCGAGGTCTCGAACCCCGGCGACAGGTCCGGGAAGCCGTCGGTGACCGAGACCCGGTCGAGCACGCCGGCGAGGTACGGCACCGCCGCCAGGTCGCACCGGTAGCCGGACGCGGCGATCAGGTGGTCGACCTCGATCCGGTCCCCGTCCGAGAGCGAGAGCCGCACCGGACCGGAGTCGACGGCCTCGACGGAGACGACCCGGGTGCGCGGGCGGGAGGTGACGACGTCCGGGAGGAGCCGTGGGGTGAGCCAGGGCTCCAGGGTGAGGCGGCCGACCCGCCAGAACTCCAGCGTGATCTCCTGCCGACGTGTCTCCGGTAGCGACCGCCACCAGCCACGCTCGGCCTCGGTCTGCTCGACGTAGGCGTTCACGAACGCCCAGCTGACCTTCTCGAACGCCGGAGTGTCGTGCCGATGGATGACGTCGACCCGGTCGGCGCCGTGGTCGCTGAGCAGGGCCGCCCACTCGTACGCGCTCTGCCGACCACCGATCACCGCGACGCGAGCGCCGGCGAGGTCGTCGAAGTCGACGCGTTCGCTGGTGTGGGATCGGCGGTCGGCCGGCACCTCGGCGTACCACGCGGGCAGATGGCTGAAGTGGGCGATCCCGGGCGCGGCCAGCACACGTTCGGCGGTGATGGTGCTCCCGTCCCCCATGACGGCCTCGAAGCGGCCGTCGTGAGCGGTCAGCGACTCGACCATGACCTCCTCGACGTCGAGCCCCTTCTGCTCGCGGAACCACTCGGTGTGGTCGAGGAACACCGAGATCGGGATCGGGTCGTGCCGGACCGGGTCGAGGCCGTGCTCCTCGAAGTACGCCGCGAAGGAGTGCGTGCCGTCGGCGTCGAGCGTCCAGTCGCGCCCGGAGCGCAGGTACATGTCGGCCGGCATCTGCTCGCGCCAGAAGCTCATCGGTCGGCCGACGATCCGGGTGTGGACCCCACGAGTGCGGGCGTGCGCCGCTGCGGCGTACCCGTAGGGACCGGCGCCGATCACGAGCAGGTCCGTATCGGGCATTCACCGACCCTACGCGCCGGCGGCGCGTTGCCGGGCCCGGTAGGCCCGGGTCTTGAGCTTGTTCCCGCAGCCGTACTCGCAGTAGGCCCGCGACCTGTTCTTGGAGTGGTCGTAGTAGGCCCACTCGCACTCGTCGAACGCGCAGATCTTCAGCCGCGACCAGTCGCCCGACGCCACCGCCTCGTGCGCGGACACCGCGACCCGGGCCAGCCCACCGAGGGCTCCCTCGGCGTGCGTGGTCAGGACCGGGGCGCTCCCGTCCCAGGCGAGCCTCACCGGCAGCTCGCCGAGGGCCTCCCCCAAGGTCGGCAGCGAGCCGGTGTCACCGTCGTGGTTGAGCTCGAGCGCACGACGCAGGCCCGAGCGCAGTCGGTGCGCCAGGTCCAGCTCCTCGGCACTCGCCGGGTCCGCACCCACGGCCAGCCCCGCCTGCTCCAGCCAGCGGCCGAAGGCCGCGACGTTCTCGAGCTGGTCGGTGCCGAGCTCGTGGTCATCGGTGTTCACGAAGTCGCGCACCACCGCGACCGCGGCGGGCACTTCGGCCGCTCCACTCACCATGACACCAGCATAACCGCTTCACCGGTTGCATCCCAGTCGACACCGGCGTACGCTGATGACTGGTGTCGCAGTCGGACACCGAAACCCGGCAGAGGAGGAGTCATGCACTACTGGGGCTACGTGATGGAGCGGCTGTTGCGCGGAGACCGCGACCGGGCGACCCGGCGGGCCGGGGACTCGCGCCGAGGACCGAACGCCTCGGTCCGGGGCGACCGCACCTGGAGCCGGACCGCGCCCTGGCGCTGAGTCAGTCCTCCATCGGGGCCACGGCGACCACGCCCCGGCGGATCCGTCGTACGACGTCGCGCGCGGTGTCGCGCAGCCGGCTGTCGCCGGCCGCGTCGGCGACCTGCCCGCACAGGTCGATCAGCTGCTTGATCCACCGCACGAAGTCGCCCGCCGTCAGGTCGCTCCCGTCGAGCACCTCGGCGAGGTCGTCGCCCTCGGCCCAGCGGTACGCCGCCCACGCCAGGCCGGAGTCCGGGCGGCGGAGGAAGTCGAGCCGGTGCTCGAGCTCGACGGCGGAGAGCTCGCGCCACAGCCGTTCGAGGTCGTCGACGGCCCGTTGCGTGTCGCCGGCCGGGACGCGCGCGGAGACGACGTCCTCTGGCCTCCGCGCCTCGTAGACCAGGGTCGACAGCGCCGCGGCCAGTCCGGCGGGGGCCAACCCGTCGAGGACCCCGAGCCGGAGTGCCTCGGCCACCACCAGGTCGAGCTCGGAGTAGATGCGGCGCAGGGGCCGGCCGAGGTCCGTCACGTCGTCGTCGGCGAGGTAGCCGAGGGCCTCCAGCACGTCGCACACGCGATCGAACTGCCGCGCCACGGTGTTCGTCCGCTGGTCCACCCGCCGTTGGAGCGTCGTGGCGTCGCGATCGAGCTTGAACCACCGGTCCGCCCAGCGCGCGTGGTCCTCGCGGTCGGGGCAGGCGTGGCACGGGTGTTCGCGCAGCCGTCGCCTCAGGTCCTCGATCTCCCGCTCCTCACGGCTGGGCTCGACCTCGCGGCGGTCGCGGCTCGGGGGCACGGGCGCGAGACCGTGCGTGGCGTTGCGGAGCGTGGACGCCAGGTCGCGACGCATCTGCGGGTTCCGCGGGTTGAACTGGCGCGGGATCCGGAGCCGGCTCAGGGCCGTCACCGGGGTCGGGAAGTCGACCACGCTCAGCCGTCGGGCCTGGCGCTCGGCCGTGAGCACCTGCGGTCTCGGACCGTCCGTCGAGGTGCCGCGGTCGAGGACCACGGCGTACCCGGCGAACTTCCCACCGGGCACCTGGATCACGTCGCCGCGGTGGAGCTGCGCCAGCGACGCGATCACCTCCTCGCGCCGGTCGGCCCGCTGCGCCCGGGCCGCGTTCTTCTCCAGCTCCGAGACGCGCTGTCGGAGTGCGGCGTACTCCATGAAGTCGCCCCGCTCGCAGGTCGCGGCCTCGGCGTACCCCTGGAGCGCGTCCTCGCTCCTGGCGAGCTGCCGGGCCAGGCCCACCACCGCCTTGTCCGCCTGGAACTGGGCGAACGACATCTCCAGCAGCTCACGCGCCCGGGAGCGGCCGACCTGGTGCACGAGATTGACCGCCATGTTGTACGACGGGCGGAAGCTCGAGCGCAGTGGGTAGGTACGCGTCGAGGCCAGGCCGGCGACCTCGGCCGGGTTCGTGCCCGGCTGCCACAACACGACCGCGTGTCCCTCGACGTCGAGCCCGCGGCGTCCCGCGCGTCCGGTCAGCTGGGTGTACTCGCCCGGCGTGATGTCGGCGTGCGTCTCGCCGTTCCACTTCGACAGCTTCTCGAGCACGACCGTGCGGGCCGGCATGTTGATGCCCAGCGCCAGGGTCTCGGTCGCGAAGACGGCCTTGCAGAGCCCACGCACGAAGAGCTGCTCCACGCACTGCTTGAAGGCCGGCAGCATCCCCGCGTGGTGCGCCGCGACCCCCCGCGTCAACCCGTCGAGGAAGTCCTGGTAGCCGAGGACGGCGCGGTCCTCGTCGGGCAGGTCCGCGCACGCCTCCTCGACGAACTCGAAGATCTCGTCGCGCTCCTCCGGAGTCGTCAGCCGGATCCCCGAGCGCAGACACTGCTCCACGGCCGCGTCGCAGCCCACGCGGCTGAAGATGAACACGATGGCCGGCAGCAACGCGGCGCCGTCCAGACGCTCGAGGACGTCGACCCGGCTGGGGATCCACACCCGCCTCCCGTTGCCCACGGGACGTCGCCCGCCGCGCTGCGGCCGCCCCTTGGGCGTACGGCGATCCCGGATGCGGGTGCTGGCCCAGTCGTCGCGGGCGATCCGCAGCAGCTCGTGGTTGACCGGCGCACCCTCCTTGACGAACCCGGCGGCCGCGTTGACGTCGGACGTCGCGAACAGGTCCAGCAGCCGGCGGCCGACCAGGACGTGCTGGTACAGCGGCACGGGGCGCCGCTCCTCGACGATCGTCACCGTGTCGCCGCGGACGGTCTCCAGCCACTCGCCGAACTCCTCGGCGTTGGACACGGTTGCCGAGAGGGAGACCAGCGAGACGGACTCGGGGAGATGGATGATCACCTCTTCCCAGACGGCGCCGCGGGAACGGTCGGCCAGGTAGTGCACCTCGTCCATCACGACGTACCCGAGGCCGGTGAGCGTCCCCGAGCCGGCGTACAGCATGTTCCGCAGCACCTCGGTCGTCATCACCACGACCGGCGCCTCGCCGTTGACCGACGTGTCGCCGGTGAGGAGGCCGACCCGCTCGACGCCGTAGCGGGCGACGAGGTCGTGGTACTTCTGGTTGGACAGCGCCTTGATCGGCGTCGTGTAGAAGCACTTCCGACCCGTCTCGAGCGCCAGGTGGACGGCGAACTCCCCCACCACGGTCTTCCCCGATCCGGTGGGGGCCGCCACGAGGACGCCCTTCCCCTCCTCCACCACGTGGCAGGCGTCGACCTGGAAGCCGTCGAGACCGAACTCGTACAGCTGTCCGAAGGCGTCGAAGACCGGATGGGAGGTCATGCGAGAACCGTAAGCGCGCCGCTGGCGCACTCGACGGTCAGGGGCAGTGGGCCGAAGCGCTCGCCGTCGGCGTACGACACGATGCCGGGCGCCGCGACGGTGACCGAGCGAACCAGGTGGTGCTCGTACTGCGGGTGGTGGATGTGGGTGCCCTTGAAGAGCTTCGGGTACGTCCGGATCAGGTCGGGCTTCGAGATCGGCTTGATGATGACGACGTCCAGCAAGCCGTCGTCGAGCACGGCGCCCTCGGTGATGCGCAGGCCGCCCCCGAACGACGGTCCGTTCCCGACCGCCACCAGCATCGCCTCGAGGGACACCTGGCGGTCGTCGAGCTGAAGGGTGTACGGCAGCGGCTCGAAGACCCGGAGCTCGGCCAGGGTCGCGATGTTGTAGCGCATCTGCCCCTTCGGCCAGGTCATCCGGTTGGCTCGCTCGTTGACGACAGCATCGAAGCCGGCCGCGAGCACCGTGACGAAGAACCGGGACCCGCTCCGGGCCAGGTCGACGGTGCGGGTCGCACCGGCGATCACCCGGTCGACGGCGGCATCGGGATCCTTGCGGGGGATGTCGAAGTAGCGCGCCACGTCGTTGCCGGTGCCCGCCGGGACGATGCCGAGCGGGGTGGCCGTCGTCGCGAGGGCCTGGATCGCGAGGTGGACCATGCCGTCGCCGCCGCACACCACCAGGGCCTCGACGCCGTCCGCGACGCACTGCCGGGCCAGATCCAGCGCCTCACCGGGGTCGCGGCCCTGGAGGTCACGGACGGTCAGGCCGGCGCGGCGCAGACGTGTGAGCGCGCGGGTGCGGACCTTGGCGCCCCTGCCCTTGCCCGCGGTCGGGTTCGTGAGGAGGGCGATCTCCCTGCTCGGCACGCGCGCAGACTACCGGTCGGTACGTGGGCCGTTCGGTCCCCGACCACAGGCCCTAGTCACCGGGCGACCCCACGCGGAGGCGTACGGCGTACGCGCCCGCGCCCGCACCGACGGCCCGGGCCAGACGACCGATCGCGTCGAGGGCGGTCTCGGCGTCGATCCGGGAGCCCGGCACGACCAGGAGGACCCGCGGGCCGTCCGCCGCGACCAGCACCTCGCCGTGCCGCCACACCTGGTGGGTACGGACCCGCACCGCATCCGCGGCGGCCGGCTCCGGGTAGGCGTCGTCCACCGCGAGCAGGTCGCACGCCAGCGGCTCCCGGCCCGGCGCCGTGAGGGCACCGGCGACGCGATGGCCGGTGTCCAGTCCGTGGTCGGCCTCCCACGTCACCTCGCACTCCCCCAGCCAGTCGGGCAGGTCGAACGGGTCCGCCTCGTCGTACGACGGCGGCTCGTGGGGCGGGGTCACAGGGAGATCACACCACCGTCAGATGGGCGAGACCTCATCGTCGGCCCATTGGTCGGTGCGATGGGCCCCTCGGCCGCGTATCCGGTCGGACACCCGGGCGATGACCTCGGAGATCAGGAACAGGATCAGCATCGGGATCGCCAGCATCAGCATCGAGAACGGGTCCGTCGACGGCGTCGCCACGGCCGCGAAGACCATGGTCCCGATGATGATCCACGGCCGGTGCTTTCCGAGCGCACGTCCGCTCACGACCCCGGCCAGGTTCAGCAGGACCACGAACAGCGGGATCTCCATGGCGATGCCGAAGATCAGCAGCATCCGCATCAGGAACGAGAAGTACGTCGTGAAGTCGACCAGGTTGAGCGTGTCCTTCGGCACGAACGAGATCAGCACCTCGAGGCCCTTGGGCAGCACGTAGTACCCGAGGGCGACACCGCCGAGGAACAGCGGCCCGGCGACGGCGGCGAACATCCGCGTGTACTTCTTCTCCTTCGGGTGGAGCCCCGGGAGGATGAAGGCCCAGATCTGGTACAGCCAGTAGGGACTCGACGCGATCAGCGCGACCACTCCGCACAGCTTCATCTGCAGGAGCAGACCCCCGGTTGCGTCGCGCACCACGATCTCGGACTTGTGCCCGTTCGCGAGCAGCTCCTCCTGGGCCTGGGTGTACGGGTGCTGCACCAGGTCCAGCAGCTGGGGGTAGAACGCGATCGCGACGCAGAACGCGATCACCAGGACCAGTGCGGAACGGATCAGCCGGGCGCGCAGCTCACGGAAGTGGTCCGACAGTGCCATCCGGCCGTCGGGGCCGACCGGGTTGCGCGGCTTTCCGCGCAGGACGTCGACGACACCGACGATGGACACGGGACCGACCGCTCTCGCTCAGGTGTGGTCAGGCGGGGTCGTCGCGCGGGCCCGACTCGCGCTCCGCGGCCTGCTTGGCCTCGAAGGCCTCGCGCTCGGCGGCCTGGCGGGCCTCCAGCTCCAGCTGCGACTGGGTCTTGGAGGCGTCGTCGTCATCGTCGGTGAGGCCCTTGGTCTCGGCCTTGAAGATGCGCAGCGCCCGGCCGCTGCCCCTGGCGAGCTCGGGGAGCTTGGACGCGCCGAACACCAGGACGACGATCGCCAGGATGATGAGCAGCTCTGGCGTGCCGAGGTCGCCGATCAACAGGGGAGACATGAGGTGTGGTCCTGACGTGAGGCGTCGATTGCCTCGCCAGTCTAGCCCGCGGGGTGGTCGTACAACGCCAACGCACGGCGCATCGCGTCCGCCGCACCGTCGCCGAAGTGGGCGGGCCGGACCACCGCGGCGTACGGCGCGAGACGGAGCAGGAGACGCTGGAGCCACCGTTCGTCGCCCACCAGCAGGTCGACCTCCGAGCTGCCCTCCGGACCGGACCGGACCTCCTCCATCGCGTAGTACTCCTCGACCCAGCGCGCCTCGGGGTGCAGATGGAGGGTGACCCGCGTGGCCTCCTCGCCCCCGAACACGCCGTCGGAGAGGTCCCGCGGCTCGCTCTGCTCGGTCGTGACCTCGGAGTCGAGCACGGTGGCCTCGTGGATCCGGTCGAGCCGGAACAACCGCGGCGCGTCGGCGCTGTGGCAGTACGCGTCGAGGTAGGCCACGCCGTGGTGGGACACGACGGCGTGCGGGTCGACCACGCGCTCGGACTCCTCGTCGCGCGCGGGCACGTAGTAGGTGATGCGGACCTGGCGGCGGCGGCGGGTGGCGTCCTCGAGCTGCGCCCGCAGCGCCAGGGTCGACGGTACGTCGTCGCCGGGGTCGACCAGGGGGGTGCTGCCGGCGGCGGCGGTCTCGAGCTTGGCCAGCGCCCGGTCGACGACCTCGCGGGTGTCCGGCTCGGAGCCGGCGCGCAGGGCGCGCAGCGCCACGATGATCGCGCTCGCCTCGGTCGGGGTCAGCCGCAGCGGTCGGGCGAGGTAGTCGGCGTTGGAGACCCGGATCACGCCCTCCCCCTCGAGGGCATCCAGGTCGACGTCGATCAGGTCGTCGGGGTAGCCGCCCGGGAGCCCGCACAGGAAGAGCACCCGGAGGTCCTTCTCGAGCTGGTCCGCCGGTACCCCGATCACCCGGGCCGCCTCCTCGAGGGACACCTGGTCACGAGCATGCAGATAGGGCACGAGCCGGAGCAGCCGGGCGACCTGGTCCTTGGCGGCGCCGGCGCTCGTCGCGCTCACGACGCGGCCTCCACGGCCGCGCGCAGGCGCGCCACCACCTCGTCCCGCACCGACGCGGGCTCCTCGACGTAGACGTCCGGTCCGTAGGCGAGGAGCTCGTCGGCCTGCGCACGCTGGAGGCGCAGCCGGTCCCAAGGGGTGTCCTCGTCGGGTCCGTCGACGTCGGGCTCGACGCTGCTGGCCTCGCGGCGCAGCACGGCACCGGCACCCGGCCGCACCAGCACCACGACCTCCTCGGCGGGCGTGGCCGGCTCGATGCGGCGTGCGGCCTCCCGGACGTCCGTGCCCGGTGGTACGACGAACGACCCGGCGGGGCCGGACATGGTCGCGGCACCGACCACCCGCGAGAGCCGGAACACCCGCTCCTCGCCGCGGTCGGTGTCCTGGCCGACGACGTACCAGCGCCCGGAGAAGCGGACGACACCCCACGGCTCGAGGTGTCGGGTGAGCGGCTGGTCGTACCCGGGTCTGCGGTAGTCGAAGGTCACCGGCCGGCGGGTCAACGTCGCCTCCCAGAACACGTCGAACGAGGGTTCGTCGGCGCTCAGCCGGGGCTGGGCGATCTCCAGCGCCTCCAGATCCAGGTCGAGTCCGGCGGCGGTCAGCTTGCCGACGGCGTCCGTCGTGGCCTCCGCGAGCCGCGCGTGCTCCCAGACCCGGGTCGCGAGGGCGACCACCGACGCCTCGTCGGACTCGAGGCTGATCTCCGGGAGAGCGAACTCGTCCGCCCGGATCCGGTACCCGGGCTCGTCGTCGAAGTAGGCGTCCATCTGTCCGACCTCGATCGGGACGCCGAGGCTGCGCAGCTCCTCCTTGTCGCGCTCGAAGGTCTTCTCGAAGGCGTCGGTGGAGGGCGCGTCGGCGTACAGGATCTCGCGGATGCGGTCCTTGGAGACGTAGTGCCGCTGGACCAGCAGCATGATGAGCAGGTTGAGCAGGCGCTCGGTCTTCGACGCGCTCACCTTCGGCTCCGGGAGGACATGCCGCTCATCCTGCTCAGGCGGCCCCGAGGATGTCGACCACGAAGTACAGCGTGTCGGTGCCCTTGATCCCGGCCTGGGGCTGACCCTGCTTGCCGTAGCCCTCCTGGGGCGGGATCGCCAGGATCACGCGGCTGCCGACCTTCTGGCCCACCAGCGTCTTGTCCCAGCCGGGGATCACCTGACCGGTGCCGATGCCGAAGGTCGCGGGCTCCTTGGTGTAGCTCTCGTCGAACGGCTGCTTGGCCTGGTACACCTGGCCCAGGTAGTTCACGGTGATCGACTGGCCCTTCTTCACCGTCGCGCCCGTGCCCTGGATCAGCACCGCGGAGCGGAGCTTCCCGTCGGGCTTCGGCGTCTTGGCGAAGTCGAGGCCGGTGACCTTGTCGCCCTTCGTGACGAGCTTCGGGGCCCACGCAGGCGACGGCTGGGGCTTGCCCTGGGGGCCGTCCAGCGGCGGCTTCGGCTTGCCGAGGAGGTCGATCACGACCAGCAGCGGGTCCTTGTTGCTGATGCCGAGGTCGGCATTGCCGCCCTCACCGACCAGCTCGTCGGCCGGGGCGGTGACCACGATCCGGGACCCGACCGCCGCGCCCTTGATGGCGTCGGCGAAGACCGGGCTCAGCTGGCCGTTGAGGGTCAGGGTCTGCGCACCACCCTGGTCGTAGGTGCTGTAGGCCTCCTTCTGGCTGAAGCCGTTCCCGATCCAGATCTGCGCCTGTACCTGGTCGCCCTCGGCGATCGTGTCGCCGTCGCCCTTGGTGAGCGTCGTGGTCTGGACGTCGTTCGCCGTGAACTTGGTCTTCCACTCGACCTGCGGCTTCGTGCCCACGGCGCCGGTGATGCTGACGGCGTCGAGGGGGTCGGTGGAGGTCGCGGCCGACGACGAGGAGCTGCTGCTCCCGCATCCGGCCAGGGCGAGCAGGAGGACGGGCACCAGCAGGAGCACGAGGCGTCGGAGACGTCGGGACACAGAGTTCACCTTCGACGAGGATCGTCAGATCGGGGATACAGGGGGTACAGGGAGGGCGGGGCCCGCGGGCCACCCTAGCCGCCCCCCGGTGAGACCCCCGCATCGGCCGTGGACCGATGCCTGCCCGGTCACATGCCGTCGATGAGGCGCTGGACGCGCTCGTCGTACGCCCGGAACGGGTCCTTGCAGAGCACCGTGCGCTGGGCCTGGTCGTTGAGCTTGAGATGCACCCAGTCGACGGTGAAGTCGCGCCGCCGCTCCTGTGCCTTGCGGATGAACTCGCCCCGCAACCGAGCGCGCGTGGTCTGGGGCGGCACCGACTTGGCCTGGAAGATCTTGAGGTCGGAGGTCACCCGGGTGACCGCGCCACGCTTCTCCAGCAGGTAGTACAGGCCGCGGTCGCGGCGGATGTCGTGGTAGGCGAGGTCGAGCTGGGCGACGCGGGGGTGGCCCAGCGGGAGACCGTGCTTCGCGCGGTAGCGGTCGATCAGCTTCCACTTGATCACCCAGTCGAGCTCGCGGTCGACCAGACCGAGGTCGTCGGACTCGACGGCCTTGAGCCCACGTTCCCAGAGGTCGAGTGCCTGCTCGATGATCGGCGAGGAGATCTCGCGGCGGTCGACGAAGTTCCGGGCCTTGGAGAGGTACTCGTGCTGGATGTCGAGCGCGCTCGCCTCGCGGCCGTTGGCGAGCCGGACCTTGCGCTGACCGGTGACGTCGTGGCTGATCTCGCGGATCGCCCGGATCGGGTTCTCCATCGTGAGGTCGCGCATCACCACGCCCTCCTCGATCATCCGGAGCACCAGGTCGCAGCTGGCGACCTTGAGCATGGTGGTCGTCTCGCTCAGGTTGGAGTCGCCGACGATCACGTGGAGGCGCCGGAAGCGCTCGGCGTCCGCGTGCGGCTCGTCGCGGGTGTTGATGATCGGCCGTGACCGGGTGGTCGCACTGCTGACGCCCTCCCAGATGTGCTCGGCGCGCTGGCTCACGGCGTACGACGCGCCGCGCGCGGTCTGCGTGATCTTGCCGGCGCCGACCACGATCTGCCGGGTGACCAGGAACGGGATCAGCACGTCGGCCAGCCGGTTGAACTCCCCGGCCCGGCTGACCAGGTAGTTCTCGTGGCACCCGTAGGAGTTCCCGGCGGAGTCGGTGTTGTTCTTGAAGAGGTAGATCTCGCCGGCGATCCCCTCGTCGTGCAGGCGCTGCTCGGCGTCCTTGAGCAGGCCCTCGAGGACCCGCTCCCCCGCCTTGTCGTGGGTGACCAGCTCGGCGACGTCGTCGCACTCCGGCGTCGCGTACTCGGGGTGGCTGCCGACGTCGAGGTACAGGCGCGCGCCGTTGCGCAGGAAGACGTTGGAGCTGCGGCCCCAGCTGACCACCTTGCGGAACAGGTAGCGAGCCACCTCGTCGGGGCTCAGCCGCCGCTGGCCCTTGAACGTGCACGTGACGCCGTACTCGTTCTCGATCCCGAAGATGCGGCGGTCCACGGGTTCAGACTATGCCGCACATGAGCGTGAGGGCCGCGCCGTCCTGCGCGGCGGGCCGATTTCTACCGGATCACGCCGAGTCGCCGCCGGCGGATCCGTCCGTGCGGTTCTCCGCGTCCGACCGGTCCAGGGACTCCGGCGACGAGGCGGGGGTCGTCGGCCCACGGTCGCCGAGCAGGCCCTCCAGCCGGGCGGGCATCAGCCGCAGGAACTTCCGGGGCTGGCTGCGGGTGCGGTCGAGGACGGCCACCTCGAGGTCACTGGCCGGGATGACCCGCTCGGAGGGAGCACCGCCGTTCTCCTCCTGCCCCCGCCCGAGCGCGGCCACGGCCACGTGGAGGGCGTCGGAGAGGTTCGCGTTCTCGGTGTAGTGCTCCTGCAGGTACGACGCGACCACCTCGTCGGCTCCGCCCATCACGGCGTACTGGTGCTCATCGGTGACCTGCCCCTGGTAGGTCAGTCGGTAGATCTGGTCGTCCGCGGCCAGGTCGCCGATCTCGGCCACGAAGATCTCGACCTCGTAGGGCTTCTCGCCGCCGCTGCTGAAGATGGTGCCGAGCGTCTGCGCGTAGGCGTTGGCCAGGCCGCGGCCGGTGACGTCGCGACGGTCGTAGGCGTAGCCGCGCATGTCGGCGAGCCGGACTCCGGCGATGCGGAGGTTCTCGAACTCGTTGTACCGACCGACCGCCGCGAAGGCGATCCGGTCGTAGATCTCACTGACCTTGTGCAGCGCCTGCGACGGGTTCTCGGAGGCGAACAGGATGCCGTCGGCATACTGGACCGCGACGACCGAACGGCCCCGGGCGATGCCCTTGCGCGCGAAATCGGCCCGGTCCTTCATCAGCTGCTCGGGCGAGACGTAGAACGGCATGCTCATGTGCCTGCTCCGATCAGGTCAGGCCCGCGGCCGGGCCGTCGGGTCGGTTCATGCGGCCGGCGATGACGGTATCTGCGATGGCGGCGACCTCGGCGTCGGCCAACCGGCGGCCACCGTCCACCGTGATCACCTGGACGACCGGGAAGATCCGACGGGTCAGGTCCGGGCCGCCGGTCGCCGAGTCGTCGTCCGCGGCGTCGTACATCGCCTGGACCAGCGCCGTCACACACTCGCTCTCGGACAGGTCGTCGCGGTAGAGCTTCTTCAGGGACCCACGGGCGAACAGGGACCCCGAGCCCACCGAGTGGAACGCCGTCTCCTCGTAGCGACCGCCGGTGACGTCATAGCTGAAGATCCGGCCCTGGCCGGCCACCAGGTCGAAGCCGGCGAACAACGGCACGACCGCGAGCCCCTGCATGGCCATCCCGAGGTTGCCGCGGATCAGGGCGGCGAGGCGGTTGGCCTTGCCGTCGATCGACAGGGTCATCCCCTCGATCTTCTCGTAGTGCTCCAGCTCGGTCTGGAAGAGCCGCACCAGC
>DATAOY010000071.1:0-35107 GCA_036265495.1 Nocardioides sp.
CGGCGACCCCGAGACCATCCACTTCGGGCTGATCCCGCGCAGCCACCGCGGCATCGTCGCGATCAACGAGCTGCCCGACCTCGCCGAGCGGATCCAGGTCGCGATGCTCAACGTGATGGAGGAGCGCGACATCCAGATCCGCGGGTACGTGCTGCGGCTGCCCCTGGACACGCTCGTCGTCGCCAGCGCCAACCCCGAGGACTACACCAACCGCGGACGGATCATCACCCCGCTCAAGGACCGGTTCGGGGCCGAGATCCGCACGCACTACCCGATGGAGCTCGACGACGAGATCGCGGTGATTCGGCAGGAGGCAGGGCTGGTCGCCGAGGTGCCCGACCACCTGATCGAGATCCTGGCCCGGTTCACCCGCAACCTGCGCGAGTCGAACTCCGTCGACCAGCGCTCGGGGGTCAGTGCCCGCTTCGCGATCGCCGGAGCGGAGACGGTGGCGGCGTCCGCCCTGCACCGGGCCACCCGTCAGGGCGAGGAGCAGGCGGTCGCGCGGGTCGTCGACCTCGAGACCGCCGTCGACGTGCTCGGCGGCAAGATCGAGTTCGAGACCGGCGAGGAGGGCCGCGAGAGCGAGATCCTCATCCATCTGCTGCGGACGGCGACCGCCGAGGCCGTCCGAGGTCACTTCCGCGGCATCGACTTCGCGCTGCTGGTCGACCGGATCGAGGCCGGCCAGATGGTGACGACCGGTGAGCAGGTGACGGCTCGTGACTTCCTGATGGGTCTGCCGGTGCTGGGCGAGTCGGACCTGTACGACCAGGTCTGCGAGCGGCTCGGCGCCGGCAACGACGGCGAACGCGCCGGCGCCATCGAGCTGGCCCTCGAGGGCCTGTACCTGGCCCGCAGGATCAGCAAGGAGTCGGGCGGTGGGGAGACCGTCTATGGCTAGCATCCCCAGGGCCGGCGACTTCCCGGTCGTGCTCACCGCCGGATCGCTGCGCGCCGAGCCGTCGTCCGGCTGGCTGGTGCCGCACGACTGGACCGACACCGGCGTGGTGATCCAGGCCGCCCCGAACGGGGCGGGCGTGCTGCACGTGGCGGTCGCCCTGTGCGTGCTCAACGACACCTTCCGCGAGGCGATCGGGCGCGACCTGCCGGTCGCCGGGGTCAGGGTCTCGGCTCGGGGCGAGTTCGACCAGGAGACCTGGCAGTCGACCGGGATCGCCTACGACGTGGAGGTGGACTCGCCGGCGTCCGCCGATGACGTGGCGTCGTTGCTGGAGCAGGTGGACCGGGTGGCCGAGGTCCCTCGCGCGCTGCGGGCCGGGATGACCGTGGAGCGGGCGCGTGCCTAGGCGACACGAGCCGCGCTCGCGCTATGCGCCGTACCACGGAGGTCCGGACCCGCTGGCCCCTCCGGTCGACATCGCCGAGGCGCTCGACGCGATCGGCGAGGACGTGATGGCCGGCTACTCGCCCGAGCGGGCGATGCGGGAGTTCCTGCGGCGTGGCGGCCAGAGCCAGGGCGGCCTGGACGACCTGGCCAGGCGGATCGCGGAGAAGCGACGCGAGCTGACCCAGCGGCACCAGCTCGACGGCACTCTCCAGGAGGTCCGCGAGCTGCTCGACCATGCGATCCTCAGCGAGCGCGGTCAGCTGGCCCGCGACATCGCCATGGACGACGGTGAGCGAGCTCTGCGCGAGCTGACCCTCGACAACCTGCCGTCCTCGACCGCGGCCGCGGTGAGCGAGCTGTCGACGTACGACTGGCAGAGCCGCGAGGCGCGCGAGGACTACGAGAGGATCAAGGACCTCCTCGGACGCGAGCTGCTCGACCAGCGGTTCGCGGGCATGAAGCAGGCCCTCGAGAACGCCACGGACGAGGACCGCGCGGCGATCAACGAGATGCTCACCGACCTCAACGACCTGTTGTCGAAGCACCAGCGCGGGGAGGACACCGACGAGGACTTCGCCGAGTTCATGGCCAAGCACGGCGAGTTCTTCCCCGAGGATCCGCAGAACGTCGACGAGCTCATCGACGCGCTCGCCCAGCGCGCTGCCGCCGCCCAGCGGATGATGAACTCGATGACCGCCGAGCAGAGGGCGGAGCTGATGGCGCTCGCCGGGCAGGCCTTCGGCTCCCCGGCCCTCATGCAACAGCTGGCCCAGCTCGACGCGAACCTCCAGGCGCTCCGGCCCGGGGAGGACTGGCGCGGCTCGGAGCGCTTCGATGGCGAGCAGGGGCTCGGTCTCGGCGACGGCACCGGTGTGCTCCAGGACATCGCCGACCTCGACGAGCTCGCCGAGCAGCTCGCCCAGTCGTACGACGGCGCCCGGCTCGACGACATCGACCTCGACAAGCTGACCCAGCAGCTGGGCAGCGACGCGGCCGTCGACGCGCGGACCCTGCAGCGGCTCGAGCAGGCGCTGCGCGACTCCGGGTACCTCAAGCGCAGCAGCGACGGCCAGCTCAAGCTCAGCCCGAAGGCGATGCGCCAGCTCGGCAAGGCGCTGCTCAAGGACGTCGCCACCCGGATGAGCGGCCGCCAGGGCCAGCGTGACCTGCGTCAGGCCGGCGCGGCGGGCGAGCTGTCCGGCGCGACCCGGGAGTGGCAGTTCGGCGACACCGAGCCATGGGACGTCACGCGCACGATCACCAACGCCGTACGACGGGTCGCCTCCGGTCACGGTGCGCATCGTCAGGGTGCGCATCGTCAGGGCGCCGGTGAGCGACCAGCGCTCCGGATCGAGATCGGGGACGTCGAGGTGTCCGAGACGGAGGCACGCACGCAGGCCGCCGTCGCGCTGCTGGTCGACACGTCGTTCTCGATGGCGATGGACGGCCGCTGGGTGCCGATGAAGCGCACCGCGCTCGCCCTGCACACGCTGATCCGGTCGCGGTTCCGCGGCGACGCCCTCCAGCTGATCGGCTTCGGACGGCACGCGCAGGTGATGGACATCGAGGAGCTCACCGGCCTCGACGCCATGTGGGACAAGGGGACCAATCTCCACCATGCGCTGCTGCTGGCCAACCGGTTCTTCCGCAGGCACCCCAGTGCGCAGCCGGTGCTGCTGATCGTCACCGACGGCGAGCCGACGTCGCACCTCGAGCCGAACGGCGAGGTCTACTTCGAGTACCCGCCCCATCCGCTGACCGTCGCCTACTCGGTCCGCGAGCTCGACAACTCCGGCCGCCTCGGTGCCCAGACGACGTTCTTCCGGCTCGGCTCGGACCCGGGGCTGGCGAGGTTCGTCGACTCCATGGCGCGGCGCGTCGACGGGCGCGTGGTCTCACCCGAGCTCGACGACCTCGGCGCGGCCGTCGTCGGCTCCTACCTCGGCTCACGCGGCCCGGCCGCGCTGGGCGACCACTACGGCGACTGGTTCGGTGGCCGGGGCTACTGGGTCGAGTGAGGACGTTCCGACGCGGCATCACTTCGGGTCGTCCGCTCCACGGGGTGCTAGAGCACCCGCTCAGGCGGACGACCCGATCTGGAGGGTGGCCAGGAGGGAGGCCAGCTCCTCGACACCGTCAGGGAGGCGGGTGCCGGGGCGGGCCCAGGAGGCGTTCGCGTCGACGGCGTGGACCGGTACGCCGACCGGCAACGCGCCGCTCGCTGCCAGCTCGTCGGCCAGCCGTTGCGAGCCGGGGCGGTCGAAGCCGCACGGCGCCACGATCACGACGTCGGGGTCGGCCGCGGACACCTGCTCCCACGCCACGCGGCGGGACTTCTGGCCGGAGGTCGCCAGGAGCGGCTCGCCGCCGGCGATCTCGATCATCTCCGGGATCCAGTGTCCCGGCGCGAACGGTGGGTCGGTCCACTCGAGGAACATCACCCGGGGACGCGGCCGCCCCCCACGCTGACGGCGTACGACGTCGAGCCGGCGCCGCTGCTCGGCCACCAGTGACTCCGCGGACGCGAGGTGGCCGGTGGCCCGGCCCAGGGTCACGATCGAGTCCAGCACCTCCTCCAGCGTGTGCGGGTCGATGGTGAGCACCTCGGCCGTGCAGCCGAGATGAGCCAAGGCGTCGTCCACGACCGAGACGTCGACGGCGCAGACCGCGCAGAGATCCTGCGTCACCACGAGGTCCGCGTCGAGGCCGGCGAGCGCACCTTCGTCGAGGTGGTACAGGTCGTCCCCCCGCGTCATCGCCTCGACCACGAACGCGTCGATCTCGGCCGGCGTCAGCCCCTCGGGCATCGCGGAGCTCGACACGATCGAGCGCGTGCGTGCCTCGGCCGGATGGTCGCACTCGAAGGTCACCCCGACCACGTCGTCGCCGGCCCCGATGGCGAAGAGGATCTCCGTGGTCGACGGCAGCAGCGAGACGATCCGCACGCCCCCACCCTAGGTCGTTAGGTTGGGCGCGAGATGAGCGACGAGACCTGGGACGAGACGGCCCGCCCCACGCTCGCCGAGCCGGCGGGCACGACGTACCCCCCGGTGCAGGAGGCGGTGGTCCAGCACCTCGTGGACATCCATGACCACCTCCGCAGCGAGCTCATGCGGATCGACGCCGTTCTCGACGAGGTACGTCGCGGCGTGCTGACCGCAGGGGCGGCGCGGTCGGAGGTGCACGCGATGTCGTTGCGGCAGAACAACTGGACCCTCGGTGCGTACTGCCAGTCCTACTGCGGCTTCGTCAACGGTCACCATTCCCTGGAGGACGCCAGTGTGTTTCGACACCTGCGGCGCGCAGACCCCGACGTCGCCCCGGTGCTCGACCGGCTGCAGGAGGAGCACGTGGTCATCCACGGCCTGCTCGACCGGGTCGACGCGGCGCTGGTGTCCCTGGTGCGGGACGCCGACCCGGCAGCCCTCGACGCGGTCGAGGAGTCGCTGCGGACGCTCGGCGACCGGTTGCTCAGCCACCTCGCCTATGAGGAGCGCGAGCTGCGCGGGCCGCTCGCCCGGCACGGGTTCTACTGAGTCGGGGTGCACGCGCGAGGCGGGAGACGGCCCCACCTAGAGTGCGCGCGTGACCGACCCGTCCACGACGACCCTGCTGCTGCTCGGGCTGGCCGGGCTCTCCGCGGGGTTCGTGGACGCGGTGGTCGGAGGGGGCGGCCTGGTCCAGCTGCCGGCACTGCTGCTCGGGCTGCCGAGCGCCTCGCCCGTCCAGATCCTGGCCACCAACAAGATCAGCGCCATCTGCGGCACCACCGTGAGCAGCGCGACGTACTACCGCCGGATCAAGCCGGACCCGCGCACCTTCGGTCCGCTGATGGGGTGCGCCTTCGTCGGCTCGATCGGCGGCGCCCTGATCGGCTCGCACATCTCCGACAGTGCCTTCGACCCGATCGTGCTCGTCGTCCTGATCGTGGTGGGCGCCTACGTCCTGTTCCGGCCGAACCTCGGCGAGACCACCGCCCTGCGGTACCACGGACGACGACACGTCGGCGTCGCGATGCTGGCCGGGCTGGCGATCGGGGTGTACGACGGAGCGCTCGGCCCGGGGACCGGCAGCTTCTTCGTGATCACGCTGGTCGGACTGCTCGGCTACAGCTTCCTGGAGGCGTCGGCGAAGGCCCGGCTCGCGAACTGGGCCACCAACCTGGCTGCGCTCTGCGTCTTCGTCCCGCAGGGCGCCGTGCTCTGGAAGGTGGGGCTGGTGATGGGCGGCTGCAACCTGCTCGGCGGGTACCTCGGTGCCCGCACGGCGGTGGCGAAGGGCACTCGCTTCGTCCGGGTCCTCTTCATCGTGGTGGTGACCGGCTTCATCGTCCGGATCGGCGGCGAGCTGCTGGGGCTGTGGTGAGGCGCCGCGCCAGAGCGCGGCGCCTCCGTCGGGACTAGCGTCGTCGCCATGGAACGCACCCACCGCCCCGTGCGGGCCGACGAGACGACGACGCTGCGCGCATTCCTCGACTACCACCGCGACACGTTCCGGTGGAAGTGCTCGGGCCTCACCCAGGAGCAGCTGGCGCAACCGCTGCCTCCGTCCGAGATGACCCTCGGCGGCATGATGAAGCACATCGCGGTGGTCGAGCAGAGCTGGTTCGAGGACGACTTCATGGGCCGCGGCCTGATGCCTCCCTACGACACGGTCGACTGGGACGCCGACCCCGACTGGGAGTGGCACAGCGCCAAGGACGACACGCCCGAGGAGCTGTTCGCCCTGCTCGACGAGGCGCGACGGCGCAGCGACGCCGTTCTGGACGAGGCGCTGGCACCGGGCGGCGTGGGTCTCGACGGGCTCTCGGTGGCGGACGAGGTCGACGACCGCGGCCGCTTCAGTCTGCGGTGGATCATCCTGCACATGATCGAGGAGTACGCCCGGCACAACGGCCACGCCGACCTGATCCGCGAGTCGATCGACGGCTCGACGGGACAGTGACCGGTACGTCGGCGCCGCGGAGAAACGTGGTGCGACTCGTCGGTGACCCTGGCTAGCGTCGCGACCATGACCCAGACGTTCGACACGAGCACGCGGACCGAGGCGCCCCTGCGGGCCGACGAGGTCACGGCGCTGCGCGGATTCCTCGACTACCACCGCGACACCTTCCGTTGGAAGTGCTCCGGCCTGACGCAGCAGCAGCTCGCACAGCCGCACGCGCCGTCCACGATGACGCTCGGCGGGTTGATGAAGCACCTCGCGCTCAACGAGGTGGGCTGGTTCGGGCACACCCTGGCCGGTGCGGCCTACCCGCCGCCGTTCACCGACATCGACTGGGACGCCGATCCCGACTGGGAGTGGCGCACCGCCGCCGACGACGGTCCCGTCGAGCTGCGCGCGCTCTACGACGACTGCGTACGCCGTGCGGACGCCGCCATCGACCAGGCCCTGGCCCGCGACGGCCTCGATGCCCCGTCGGCGGAGCCCAGCTCGAAGGACGGGCCCTTCAGCCTGCGCTGGATCCTGTTGCACATGATCGAGGAGTACGCCCGGCACAACGGCCATGCCGACCTGATCCGGGAGTCGATCGACGGGATGACCGGTGAGTGATGTGGCGGCAGATCCGCGGGTCGATCCACCCCTGCACGGAGACGAGGTCACGATCCTGCGGAGCTTCCTGACCTTTCACCGCGACACCCTTCGGTGGAAGTGCTCGGGGCTCACGCCGGCGCAGCTGGCGCGACCGCTGCCACCGTCCGAGATGACGCTCGGCGGGATGATGAAGCACCTCGCGCTGGTCGAGTCGAACTGGTTCGACTCCGTGTTCACCGGCGTCGACCTCATGCCGCCCTTCGACACCGTCGACTGGGACGCCGACCGCGACTGGGAATGGCACAGCGCTCGTGACGACAGCCCCGAGGAGCTGCGCACCCTGTTCGACGAGGCGGTCCGCCGGGCCGACGCCGTCGTCGACGAGGCCTTGACGCACGCCGGCCTGGAGCAGGAGTCGGCGCGGAAGAGCCGGCATCAGGACTCCACGTTCACCCTGCGCTGGATCCTGGTCCACCTGATCGAGGAGTACTCCCGACACAACGGGCATGCCGACCTGATCCGCGAGTCGATCGACGGCCAGACCGGTGAGTGACCCGCGCATCCGCGGGGCCACTGACGACGACTGGCCGCAGATCTGGCCGTTCTTCGCCGCCATCGTCGCGGCAGGCGAGACCTACGCCTACCCCGACGACCTCGACTCCGACCGGGCGTACGACCTCTGGATGGAGCGACCGCCGGGCCTGACGGTGGTGCTCGAGGAGGAGCGCCGCGTCCTCGGGACCGCGAAGATGGGCCCCAACCGACCCTCGCGCGGTGACCACGTCGGCACCGCGTCGTTCATGGTCGACCCGGGTGCGAGCGGGCGGGGCGTCGGCCGCGCGCTCGCGACGTACGTCGTCGACTGGCACCGCGAGCAGGGCTATGCCGGCATCCAGTTCAACGCGGTCGTGGAGACGAACGCGGCCGCGGTCCACCTGTGGCAGGCGCTCGGCTTCGAGATCATCGGCACCGTGCCCGGCGCCTTCCGCTCCGCCGCGCACGGCCGGGTCGGCCTGCACGTGATGTACCTGCCGCTCGACTAACGGGCCGAGACCCGGCGCGCCACTCCGCGGACCAGCCCGGCCCAGAAGCCGTAGCCCCAGCCGATGTGCATGGCGGTGAACGCGCCCGGGAGGTAGACCCAGTCGGCGTCGTCCGCCAACGCCCGGCGGGTCTGCTTCGTCGCGACGGCGACTCCCGCGACGTACGGCGTGACCATCAGCGCGGCCTGGACCGGGTGTCGTCCCGCTCGCAGTGCGGCGACGGCCAGCCACGCGACGAGCACGGGCGCCACCACGTGGCGGGCCGAGAGCGACGCCGGGTGCAGCAGGGCGACGTCGGCCTTGCCCTTCCCGTAGCGGACGTACTGTCGGTAGAGATCGGGCACGGACTGGCGGCACTGCCAGGCGATGACCACACGAGGGTCGAGCAGCAGGCGGCCACCGCGGAGGCGGAGCCGGTAGTCGAGTTCGTAGTCCTCGTTCGCCACCAGGTTCTCGTCCCACCCGTCGACCTCGCGGAGCAGGTCGACCGGGTAGGCGCCGAACGGCAGGTGATCGACCTCCACCTCGCTCGTCGCGTAGTGGTACTTGCTGTTGCCGACACCGAACCGGCTGCTCATCGCCGCCGCGATGGCCTTCCCGGCCGGCGTGACGCCCACGCCCGGCTTCACGCCGCCGACGCCTGCCCACGTGCCCTCGCGCAGGCGTGCCACCAGGTCGGCGACGTACGTCGGAGGCACCGTGCTGTGGGCGTCCACCCGGACCAGCCACCGCCCGCGAGCCTCGGCGAGCCCCATGTTCAGCGAGACGGGGATGTTCGGCAGCGGGTTGGTGACCACCTCGAGCCGCGGGTCCTGAGCCTGCCGCTCCTCGATGATCTGGCGGGTGCGGTCGGTGGAACCGCCGTCGATGACCACGAACTGGAGGTTCTGGTAGGTCTGGCCCAGCACCGAGTCGAGAGCGGCACCGATCGCCTGCTCCTCGTTGCGGGCCGGCATGATCACGGTGACGAGCTCGTCCGTGTGCTTCCCCCGCCTGGCCGCCACACCGGCACCGTAGCGCGAGGCAGGTCACCCCATGGCCGTTCCGGACACTCTTCACCGATCCCGCCGTGGGCCTGTACCGCGGCCGGTACGGTTTCGCCGTGCATGTCGGTCGGGACCTCCTGCGGCTCCGTCTCCATCTGCGGAGGCCGGTGTCACGACTGCCCTACGCCTGGGACGCCGCCATGTACGCCCGCGCCGACAAGCGCTCCACGCTGGCACGACGGGACAGTGCCCTGGTGATCGAGGGCTTCCCGCGCTCGGGCAACACCTTCAGCGTCGCCGCCTTCCGCATCGCCAACGGCCCGCAGCCGCATCTGGGCCGGCACCTCCACGGGGCCCCCCACCTGCGCCGCGCGAAGCGGTTGGGGATCCCCGCCGTCGCGCTCGTGCGGGCGCCGGAGGACGCCGTCCCGTCGTACCTCATCCGCCGTGCGGGCCTGCGCGCCGAGGACGCCCTGGTGGAGTACCTCGACTTCTACCGGACCGCCTGGCCGGCCCGGGACGCCTTCGTGGTCGGCCTGTTCGACGCGGTCACCCACGACTTCGGGACGGTGATCGACCGCGTGAACCAGCGGTTCGGGACGACGTTCGCGCGCTACGAGGCCACGCCCGCGAACGAGGCGGCGGCCTTCGAGCTGGTCGAGGAGATGAACCGGCTCGAGAGCGGTGGCGAGGTGGTCGAGACCCATGTGGGCCGGCCGTCGGCCGAGCGGGAGTCCCGGAAGGCCGAGATCGCCGCGTCGCTGCGGCGACCGCGCGCCGCTCGGTTGCTCGGCGAGGCACAACGGCTCTTCACGCAGTACGTCGCGCTGGCCGGCGCACAGGGGGAGGGCGCATGAGCAAGGTGCTGCTGGTCGGCAAGGGCTATCCGGACCGGGGCGGGATCCCGACGTTCCTCAGCACGCTGCGCAACGGCGAGCTCGGGGAGCGCCACGAGATCACCTTCCTCAACGTCGCCCACTTCGACACCCCGGAGGGCGGCGAGGTGACCGCGGGCAACATCACCCGCACCCTGCGCGACGCCAGGAGTGTCTTCCGGATGGCCAAGGGCCAGGACATCGTGCACATCCACTCCGCCCTCGCGCCGGCCGTCACCGTCGGCCGCGCGGGGCTGCTGGCCCTGGCCGGCCGGCTTCGCGGGGCCAAGGTCGTCATGCATGCCCATGGCGGGAACATCGAGACCTGGCTGACCACCCGGCGCACGAGGACCCTGATGCGGCTGGCCATGATGCCCACCAGCCACATCGTCGCGGTCTGGTCGGCGGGGGAGCACACCCTGGGGCGTGCCCTGGGACCGGGCCGGGTGAGCCTGATCGACAACGGCGTGGACACCGCCCGCTTCGTCCCGGCCGCGACCGAGAACCATCCGCCCCGCGTGCTCTACGTCGGCCTCCTCACGCCCCGCAAGGGCGTCCTCGACCTGATCGAGGCATCCCGCCTGCTGCGTGACGAGGGGGTCGAGCACGAGCTCCTCCTCCTCGGCGGCATGCCGGACGAGGGCCCCGAGGCCGCCGAGCCGGTGCTGGCCGCCGCGGAGGGCGTCGCCCGGCTGCTGGGCACCCGGCCGCCGGAGGAGATGCCCGCCGAGTACGCCGACGCCGACGTGTTCTGCCTCCCCTCCTGGTGGGAGGCGATGCCGCTGTCCGTCCTGGAGGCGATGTCGGCCGGACTGCCGGTGGTCGCGAGTGATGTGGGGGACGTCTCGCGATTGGTCACGCCGGAGTGCGGGGCGGTCGTGCCGGCCAAGGACCCGCGGCGGCTGGCGGACGCGCTGCGAGCGCTCCTGGTCGATCCGCAGCTGCGACGGCGCCAGGGTGAGGCGAGCCGGAGACGGGCCGTCGAGGCCTTCTCGAGCTCCGCGACGGCGCGGGCGATCGACCAAGTGTTCCACGATGTGAGACACGGGGACTCCGCCTGAGCGACCGACACCGGACGTTCGCCGACTTGCAATCTTCCCGTGACCTTTGCCTTACTCGTCGCTGAAGGATGCCCCCAACCCACAAGGTAACTCCCCCGATGTCCTTGAATCTCGGGCGCCTGCGCCCGTACCTGCTATTTCTCGCCCTCGTCGCCCTCGTGGCAGCCGCCGCGACCCTTCCCCGGGCCCTTGCCCCGGCCGCCCACGGCGCGACCCAACCCGCGAACGGCCAGGTCGATCGCGCGGCAGCAGCCGCCGGCTCCCGGCCCTTCCGACCGACCAGCTACTGGAACACCCGGCTCGGCCCGGCGCCGCACAGTCCGCACAGCTCCCAGTGGATCAAGGACGCCAAGAAGTACGGCGGCCACGGCCTGAACCTGATCATCGGTGACTGGGGTATGCCGGTCTACCGCTCGAAGGCCTCGGACCCGGTGTACCGGTTCTCCTCGAACGGTCACAGCGTGCGCGTCCACATTCCGCGCCAGGCCCGTCCGATGAACGCCAGCGACGCGGCGCTCACGGTGATCGACCGCTCCACCAACCAGGTCGTGGGTCTGTTCGGCGCCCACTACTCCAACGGGAACTGGAGCGCTTCGGCGGTGTCGCGCTACCGCTACCAGTCCAACGGCATCGCCGGCGGGCTCCCGGGTGGTCGCAAGGCCAACTTCGGACACCGGGGCATCCCCGCCTCGGTCCCTGCCGTGACCAAGGCCGAGATCCAGCGCGGGAAGATCCGGCACCGCCTCGAGATCTACTGGCACGAGACGGCCTCGCGGACGCCCGAAGGTCGAAGCGCGTACTTCCCGATGACGGGCTCGGAGAGCGGCAAGTCCGGCGTCGTCCCCGAGGGCGCCGTCATCCGGATCAGGCCGACCCTGAACCTCAAGCGGCTCTCGCTCTCCCCCGCGGCGTACGTCATCGCCCGCGCGCTGCAGAAGTACGGCGCCGTGGTCGGCGACAACTCCGGCCAGGGCAACAGCCTGAAGCTCCAGGGCAACACCAACTGGAGAGGGATCCTGAACAGGAACTCCCTGGCGAAGATCCCGTGGAGCGACTACGTGTTCGTCAAGGGCGGCTACCGCCCCTGACGAGCCGCCCCCCCAGGAAGGCTCCGGGCAAGCTGGCCCGGAGCCTTCCGTCTGCCGCCATAATGGCGCGCATGGATGAGGCACCGATCTTCGTCGTCGGCTCGATGCGCTCGGGCTCGACGATGCTGCGTCTCATCCTCGACAGCCACCCGCGGATCGCGATCGGCGCCGAGACCGGCTTCATGGGAGGCCTGCTCGCGGCCCGACGCATCCCCGGCTGGAAGCACGGGGCGGAGTGGTTCGACCGGATCGGCTGGACCGAGCAGGAGCTCGACGCCCGCCTCCGCGAGTTCTACACGGGCATGTTCGAGCGCCACGCGGAGTCGCAGGGGAAGGCCCGCTGGGGTGACAAGACCCCGTTCCACACCTCCCACATGGAGGAGATGGGTCAGGTCTTCCCGGACGCCATCTTCGTGGGCATCGTCCGCCATCCGGGCGCGGTCGCCGCATCGTTGCACCGGAGCTTCCACTACGCGTTCGACGAGGCCGTGGCCTACTGGTGCGACGTCAACCGTCAGATGCTCGCCGCCGCCGCTGAGCTCGGAGACCGGTTCACGCTGTGCCGCTACGAGGACCTGGTGAGCAACAGCGAGGACGTGCTGCGCGAGCTGATGCCCGCCATCGCCGAGGAGTTCGACCCCGCACTGCTGCGACACCACGAGGTGCAACGGGCACAGGGCGCCCCCAAGCTCACCGACGGCAGCACCAGCTCGCGCGACCCGATCGACTCGCGGCGTGCCGAGAGGTGGGCCGACGAGATCACCGCCGCCCAGCGTGACGCGCTCGCCGTGGCCGCGCCGTTGAGCCAGGTCCTCGGGTACACCTCGACCGGTGCCGCTCCCTTCCCGGCCGGCACCCGGCAGTGGACGGCCACCGGCAAGGAGCTGGCGGCGCGCTGCGCCGAGCACCCCGGCGTGCTCGAGCAGACCGGTCCGACCGTGCAGCTGGCGCTCGACGCCGACCCCGCCGAGCTGGCCCGCCGACTGGCCCAGGTGGAGGCGGCCCTGGCCCGGACCAGAGCCCGGCGAGCCGTGCGGATCGCGGAGGCCGCCCGGCGCGTGCAGCGCGGCCGCAGCTGGGCCGACGTCAAGGGCGCGTGGGCGTCGCTGCGACACGACGGCCGTCCCTGATGGCGTCTCGGGAAGAGGGCGCCGACTTCGACCTGCACGGACTGGTCGGCGTGCGGGTCGTCGACGGCACGCCCGCCGACGTTGCCGTCGTACGCCGTCAGCTCGGCCACCCGGAGACGACCCTCGACCGCGAGCCGGACCTGACCGTCCGCTTCGTCGACCGCCTCGCCCCGGCGCCGCTGACCCTGGTCGGTGTGGGGGAGAGCGGGTACGACGACGAGTCCTTCTACCTGCTGACGGCCAAGGGTGGCAGTCCTCGCAGGACCAGGCTTCCGTTCGACCGGCTCGGGCCGGGTGCCGAGATCGTCTGCGAGCGCGGGATCCCCGCGGTGCCGCACCTCCTGGCCACGGTCAACCTCGTGCTGCTCACCCGCGACGTGCTCCCGCTGCACGCGACCGCGATCGAGCTGGACGGCGAGGGGATCCTGGTCACCGGCTGGTCCAAGGGCGGCAAGACCGAGACCCTGCTCGCGGCGACCCGCCTCGGTGCCCGCTACGTCGGCGACGAGTGGGTGCATCTGCCGTCGGACGGCCGGATGCTCGGGCTGCCGGAGCCGATCCGGCTCTGGGCCTGGCAGCTGGCCCAGCGGCCCGACCTGCTCGCTTCCCGCACCGCGGCCGAGCGGCGTCGTCTGCGCGTGTGGACGACCGTGTCGCGGGTGGCCGACGGCGTGGCCGACCGGTCGTGGAAGGGCTCGGGCCTGGTGCGCCGCGTCGCCCCGGCTCTCGGTCGCCAGGCCTATCTCCAAGTGCCGCCGGCCGACCTCTTCGGCCCCGACGGGATGGTCTCGAGCGCGCATCTCGACGCGGTCGTCCTGGTGCTGAGCCACGAGGCGCCCGAGACCGTCGCGCACGCCGCGGAGCCCGGCGAGATCTCCCGCCGGATGGCGGCGTCGCTGGCCGAGGAGCGCGCGCCGTTGATGGTGCACTACCGACAGTTCCGCTACGCCTTCCCTGACCGGCCCTCTCCGCTGCTGGAGTCCGCGGGCGACCTCGAGGCGCGCCTCCTCGCCGACCGTCTGGACCACGTGCCCTCGGCGAAGGTCACCCACCCGCACCCGTGCGACGTCCAGGAGCTCGGGCGCGCGGTGCTGGACGCGGCACGCGGGGCGCGTACCCGGAATTGAGGAGATCAGGTCAAGGATTTCGCCGTCCCCGACCGCTTTCGCGGATCGCCCCATACGCTGACACTTCGAACATTGGCAAAGGGGGAAGTCCAGTGGCTCGGCCGCGGCTCACGGTTGCCCTCGTCGGTCCTGACGGGGCAGGCAAGAGCACCATCACTGCACGCCTGCGTCAGGCCACCCTTCCGGCACCCGTGAAGACGATCTACATGGGGGTGAACCTCGAGGCCAGCACGCTCATGCTCCCGACCACCCGCTTGCTGCTCGCCGCGAAGCGGGCGCGCGGTGGCCGCCCGGACCTGGTGGCCAGCAGCCTGCGTGACGTGGACGAGACGCCCGTGGCGCCGGCCGGTCGCGGCGCCTCCGTCAAGAGCACCGCGCGGATGGCCGTCTGGATGACCGAGGAATGGCTCCGACAGCTCGTCGCGCTCAGTCACAGCCTGCGCGGCCGGATCGTGATCTTCGACCGGCACTTCTTCCTCGACTACTACCATGCGGACGTCGAGTCGGGACGCCGTGGCCCGGCGCAGCGGCTGCACGGCTGGATGCTCGAACGGGTGTACCCCAAGCCCGATCTGGTGATCATGCTCGACGCGCCGGCGGAGGTGCTGCACGCCCGCAAGCCCGAGGCCACGGTGGCGTGGCTCGAACGACGCAGGCAGCAGTATCTGGAGCTGGCTCCCGTGGTTCCTCAGTTCGTGGTCGTCGACGTCGACCGTCCCCTCGAGGCGGCGGTCTCCGAGGTCGTGGCAGTCATCGAGTCATCCTGGAAGGCGAAGAGCGCGTGAAGATCATGCTGGCGAGCCCGATCGACCCGGGCACCGTCGACGTCCTCGCGGCGTCGTACGACGTGGTCAAGCCCGCCGCATCGACACCGGAGGCGCTCAAGGAGGCGATCGCCGACCGCGACATCGTCGTCCTGCGCAGCGGCGTGATGCTCTCGGCCGACGTGCTGGCGGCCGCACCGGCACTCAAGCTCCTGGTGCGTGCCGGAGCCGGGCTCGACAACATCGACCTCGACCAGGCGCGCGCCCAGGGGCTGCGGGTCGTGAAGATCCCGGGCATGTCGGCTCCGCCGGTCGCCGAGTTCACGTTCGCGCTGCTGCTGTCACTGGCCCGCAAGGTGACCGTGGCCGACCGCCGGCTCCGCGAGGGCCACTGGCCCAAGCCGACGCTCGGTGGTCCGCTGCTGCACGGCAAGACGCTCGGCATCGTCGGCGCCGGCAACATCGGTGCTCTCGTCGGCCAGATGGGCGCGTCGTGGGGCATGCGAGCGATCGGCTGCGTGGCCAACCCCAACGACACGGTCGCCCAGCAGCTGCTGGGCCGCGGCGTCCGACTGACCGACTACGACGAGGTGCTCACCACCTCCGACTTCCTGTGCCTGCACACGCCGCTCGACGAGTCGACCCGACACCTGATCGGGGCCGAGGCGCTGTCGCGGATGAAGCCGGGCTCGCTGCTGATCAACGTCGCTCGCGGCGGCGTGGTCGACGAGGCGGCCCTGCTCGAGGCGCTGACGCAGGGCGACACCGTCGCCGGCGCGGCCCTCGACGTGCACGAGACCGAGGGGGAGGGGACCCTGTCCCGCTTCGCCGACCTGGACAACGTCGTCCTCACACCGCACATCGGGGCCATGGCGGTGGACTCACAGCGCTTGATCGGCGAACGCATCGTCGAGCTCGTGCAGGCCTATGACAACGGAAAGCTCGACGAGGAGATTCGTGATGGAGAACATGTCCTCTGACCAACTGCGCCTCAGCCGCGCCGACGCGAAACGGATGCGACTGCGCTCAGGGTTGGCGGGCGACACCCCGGTGGTGGCGGTCGGTGCGCACGACGCGATGAGCGCCGTGCTGATCGGCAACTACAACTTCGACGCCGTGTGGGTGAGCGGGTTCGGGGTCTCGGCGATGGCCTACGGGCAACCGGACCTCAACCTGGTCACGATGAGCGAGACGCTCGCGGTGACCCGGGCGATCGAGGGTGTCACCGAGCTGCCGGTCGTCGTCGACTGCGACAACGGCTTCGGCGGCTACAGCAACGTCGTGCGCACGGCGGTGGAGTTCGACCGCGCCGGTGTGGCCGCCATCTGCATCGAGGACAACCTGTTCCCGAAGCGGAACAGCCTCTACCAGGGCCAGTCCAAGCGCGACCTGATCCCCACCCGGGAGCAGGCCCGCCGGCTCAAGGCCGCGGTCGAGGGCAAGGACTCCGAGTCGTTCGTGGTGATCGCGCGCGTCGAGGCCCTGATCGCCGGGCACGGCGTGGAGGCCGCCATGGAGCGGGCCACGGCGTATTCCGATGCGGGTGCCGACGCGATCCTGATCCACAGCAAGGACAAGACGCTCACCGAGATCACGGGCTTCCTCGAGGCATGGCATGCGGCCGGCATGACCAAGCCGCTGGTCGCCGTGCCCACCCTGTTCCCGGACTACACCGCCGACGAGCTGCACCAGAAGGGCTTCTCGATGGTGATCCTCGCCAACCAGCCGATGCGGGCCGCGGTGAAGGCGATGGAGGAGACCCTCGAGGTCCTGGACAAGGAGCGCAAGCCGGCGGCTGCCGACCCGACGATCGCCTCGGTGAACCACATCTTCGACCTCGTCCACACGACGGAGACGATCCAGGCGGAGGAGGCGGATGAGGAGGGCTGACACTCGGCGCAGGGCGTCGGGCCGGTCGATGGGGCAAGGTCCGGCCGCCGTCGTGGTCGGGCTGGACAACATCACCGGCCTGCAGACGGCACGGATCCTCGCCGACCGGGGGGTGCGTGTGTACGGCGTCGCCGCGAACCGGCGGCACTTCGGCGCGCGCACCAACGCCTGCGTCCACGTGGTCGAGTCGCGTCTGTCCGGTTCGGAGCTGGTCGACACCCTGCGCGGCCTGTCGCGGCGGCTCGGCCCGGACCCCGCCGTACTCATCCCGTGCACCGACGGCGCCGTCTGGTCGCTCTCTGCGCAGCGCGAGCAGCTGCTGGATCTCTTCCGGCTGCCACTCGGCGACCACGACGGCATCGACCTGCTGATGGACAAGGTGCGCTTCGCCGACCACGCGATGATGCACGGCCTCGCGGCGCCCCGCACGGAGGTGCTGCGGAGCCACGCCGACGCCGAGAAGGCGGCGGAGGTGCTCTCGTGGCCGAGCGTCGTGAAGCCTCCGGTGAAGGCCGAGGCCTGGCTGGCGCACACGAGTGCCAAGGGGATCCCCGTGCACGGTCCCGAGGAGCTGCTCGACGTCTATGACCGGGTCGCCGACTGGGCTCCGGTGCTGCTCGCGCAGGAGTGGGTGGAAGGACCCGAGGACGGGTTGTTCTCGTGCAACGCCTACTTCGACGCGTCCGGAACCCCGTTGGTCACGTTCGTCGCTCGCAAGCTGCGCCAGTGGCCGCCGCAGGTCGGCACGAGCGCGTCCGGCGAGGAGTGTCGCAACGACGAGGTGCTCGAGGAGACCCTGCGGGTCTTCGGGTCCGTGGACTTCCACGGCCTGGCCTACCTCGAGATGAAGCGCGACTCCCGCACCGGTGCGATGTCGATCATCGAGCCGAACGTCGGCCGCCCGACCGGGCGCTCAGCGATCGCCGAGGGTGGCGGCGTCGAGCTCGTCTACACCGCGTACTGCGACGCGGCCGGTCTGCCGTTGCCCGAGGCGCGCACCCAGCAGTACGTCGGCACGACCTGGCTCGACGTACGGCGTGACGTGCAGGCCGCCGTGGTCGGCATCCGCCGCGGCGAGCTCACTGCGCGCGAGTGGCTGACCTCCCTGCGCGGACCCCGCACCCACGCCATCTGGTCGGCCCGCGACCCACGCCCGTTCGTCACCGACCTGACGAACGTCGCGCGCACGGCGGCCAGGAGGGGGAGATGAGGCGGCGGGTCGCCGGCACGGTCCTGACCCTGGCCCTGCTCGTGACACCTCTGCTCGGTTGCTCCGACGAGGAGCCGGTCACGGCTGCGCCGACGCCGGTGCAGACCCCGACGCCGACCCCGTCCGTGCCGAGCAAGCCGTCGCTCGTGCGGTACGTCAGCCCGACCGGCAGCGACCACGATCGCGGCACCCTGGGACAGCCGTGGCGCACCCTGGGCTACGCGCTGAGCAGGGTCTACGGCGGGCAGGTGCTGTTCGTGCGCGGCGGTGAGTACCACGAGAACATCGACCACGTCCCGCTGCACGTCGGCAAGGCCGAGAGCCCGGTGACCGTGCTCGCGTACCCCGGCGAGAACCCCGTGCTGATCGGGAGCATCTCGCTGCACCGGCCGGCGTACTGGCTGATCGACGACATCGACGTGACCGGGGACCCGACGACCCCCGATCCGCCGAGGTTCATGGTGAAGATGATCGGTGGCCGCTCGTGGACGTGGGAGAACAGCGAGTTCCGCGGCACCACCAGCCGGGCCAACGTGCTGATCACCGGCTTCGGCGTCGACGAGCCGGCTGGGTTCGACTTCCGAGGCAACTGTCTGCACGGCCTCCCCGACCTGCCCACGACGTCGACCAACCTGTTCCTCGGCACGATGCACTCGGGAGCCCACGGGATCGTGTCGCGCAACGTCGTCTTCAACGCGGAGAACCAACCCAACGTGCGGATCGGTTCCGGTGCCGGCGCCCCGAACCGGGTGAGCCTGCTCCGGAACACCATCTACGGCGGCAGCCTCGGCATCGACGTCCGCGGCCATCCGCACCGGGTCAAGATCAGCCGGAACATCGTCGGCGGCAGTGCCGCGCCGGCCATGATCCGGTTCCATCTCGGGCTGCCGCATGGCACCTCGGTGAACAACAACGTGGCGGTGGATGCAGCCCAGCTCCTCCGTCCGGAAGTGAGGAAGATCGTGCATGGCAGCGGCAATATCGTGCTCTCGAGTGATCCGGAGTTCGTCGACAACTCGCGATGTGACGGGTTCCGGTCCGACCTGGACGCCATGATCCCCTACGGGGCGGTGGGACAATGAGAGTCACCGACACGCCCGTTCGCTCACAAGGTGACCACGTGCCCTCTACTGTTGGTGCGGTGAAGGGGGACCGCTTGGAGACCGGGTCTGACGTTTTCGCCACCCTGACCTGGGGTCTCCGCCGCTACGTCGTACTCGTGCTGGCGATGATGTTGGCTCTCGGGGTGCTGGTGCCGCTCCTGCTCTCCCAGCGCGCGGATGTGTACCAGGCGACCGCGCAGGTCGGTCCGCACACGAAGCTGCAGCTGTCCAACGCCGATCCGCTGCCCCGCATCGCGGAGTCGGTCTTCAACAACGGCGCGGTCGAGGTGGCTGTTCGCAAGCAGATCGGCCAGCCGAAGGGCAACATCATCCCGTCGAAGGTGCGGCTGATCGCGGCCCAGGACAACCTCGTCCTCGAGGTCCAGGCGCACGCGTCGACGCCCGAGCAGGCGATCCTGATCGCGAACACGGCGGCCGAGACCTTCGTCATCGAGCTCGGCGACTACGACGCGTCGGTCGCACCCTTCATCCTCACGCACCAGGCCACCTTCGCCAAGAAGGTCCCGAAGATCGCGGGCGGCTACGCCTCGGTGGCGCTCGGCCTGGTGGCCGGTCTGCTCGCCGGCGTCGCGCTCGTCGGACTGGTGCTGGTGATCCGTCGTCCGGTCGTGGAGATCTCCACCGCCCGTGACGTCACCGGTTCACCGGTGATCGGCCGCATCCGACTACCGCGGCGCGGACCACAGGACTCCGAGGACCGTGCCATCGGGTTGCTGTGTCGCCGTCTGCTCACCACGTCGGCGTCGACCATCCACGTGGCTGCGCCCCACCATGCACAGGCCGAGCAGTTGGCCGCGGTCATGAACGAGGTGTTCGGGCGGATGCCGCCCATGCCGCGGCCGATCCCGAAGCGACCCGGTACGAACGGTGGCGTGGCGCCGATGCCGAAGGTGATGGCCCCCGAGAAGGCCGACGACTGGATCTGCGCTCCCGACGACAAGGCCTACACGCTGCTGCTGGCCCCCCAGGGGATCAGCACGCGCAGCCTGCGGCTCTTCGCCGAGGCGCACGACACCGGCGCTCCCACGGGCATCGTCCTGGTCACCACGCACCGCGGCCACGCGAAGCCGAAGCCCGCTGTCAAGGGCTGAGATGTCAGCCTCAGGGCGCGTCTCGTTATCCGGTGGCCCGCTGCGCGAGGTCGAGCAGCCGCTCGGCCTCCGCGCGGACCCGGTGGTCGGCCAGCGCGGCCGACCGTCGGGCGAGTCTGCCGGGGACGTCGCGGCGCGGGTTGTCGAGCATCGCGGTCCACTTGTCCATCAGGATCAGCAGCTGATAGGCCCGCAACGGCGCACGCTCGGCACCCGGCTCGAGGTATGCGGCGACGGCAGCGTCCTCGAGCGCGTCGAGCGTGCCGGAGCCGAAGGCGAGTCCGTGGGTGTGGACCTGTTCGCCGATCAGGCGGATGCCCACCAGGAAGCGGCACAGGTCGTCGTACGCCGGCACGCGCCACCGTGGCAGCGGGTCGAGGACGGTGAGCCGACCCTCGCCGAGCAGCATGTTCCGGGGTGCGAAGTCGCCGTGGCCGACCGTCAGCGGCAGCTCGCGAGGGAGCAGGTCGGTCACCAGGTCCGCGCCCTTGCGCGCCACGCCACGCCAGGCACGCGAGTCGAGGAACTCGCCGTAGGCGCGGATCCGGTCGACCACCTCCTCACGCGTGCCCTGGCGCACCGGGTTGTCGGACCCACCGGCGTGCTCCTGGAACGTGCGCAGCCAGCGGCCGGCGAGCGTGCAGCCGGCGAGGACCTCGTCCAGGTTCCCGCGCCCGCGACGCAGCCGGCTCAGGTCGAGCACGACGTCGCGCAGCGTCGGCGCGTCGGTGAAGGACATCACGAGCCCTGCCTCGTCGCGCAACAGGAGCAGGGGGCGAACGACGCCGAGGCCGGCGGTGTCCCCGCAGGCCGCCTCGATCGCCTCCAGACCCGCCCACTCGAGCAGGGTCAGCTGCTCGGCGGTCGCGACCTCGTTCCTCAGTCGTGGACGCATTGCGGCACCGGACCCGCCCACGACCTCGCGCCGGAGCTTGGCAATCGCCGCGGGCACCTCGGCCCGGTCCAGGTGGATGGTCAGGAGGACGCACTTCGGCCGGTCGGCCAGCACCCGCACCTCGACACCGGAGTGTGGTCGGTCGGGGAACCACTCGTGCGTGAGCGGGGCGATGCGCTGCGTGAGGGTCTCGACGAGTCTTCCGACCGCCAACCGTGCCCCCGTCGCCTGCTCGGTCCGGGCCGATACGACGCCCGGAGAAGGGTCGTCAGGCTAGCACGCAGGCACGCGGAGGGGGTGGGGGCATGCCCGGCCTGATGCTGGTGCTGCTCGCCCCGTTGGGGCTGCTCTTCGCCCTGCTCTGCATCCAGAAGCCCCTCACCGTCGCGCTCCCGTTGTTCGCGGCCTTGATCCCGTTCGGGAGCCTGCTCGGGATCGGACACTCCCGCTTCGGCTCCTTCTCCTCGATCCTCGGCTTCCTGATGCTGATCGGCCTCACCCTGCGGCTGGTGGTCGTTCGCAAGCAGCGGGCGCCGCTGTCCGGGACGGTCTTCCTCTGGATCGGCTTCGTGGCCGTTGCCGCCACCACGACGATGTGGAGCCTCGGTCCCCAGCTCACCGTCAACGGCATCCTGGAGATCGGCAGCCTGGTCGGGCTCTACGCCCTGATCTCGATGAACCAGATCGACCGCGAGATCGTCCACCGGGTCGAGCAGGGGTTGATCGCGGGCGGTCTCGCCGCAGTCGGGTACGGCGTGGTGCAGCTGACCCTGCTCGGCGGCTTCCCCAACGACGTACCCGGGCTTCCGCCGGGACCGGGAGGCCGGTTCGGCAACGACATGCTGGGTCCCAACAACAACGCCGTCGCCTTCCTGCTGCCGTTCTGCATCTGCCTGCAACGAGCCGCCACGGCGCCCAAGGCGAGCACGCGTCAGCTGCATGCCTTCCTCGCCTTCTTGATGTTCGTCGGCATGGTGATGACCGGCTCGCGTGGTGGCATGCTCGCCGCGGTCCTGTGCATGCTGGTGCTGATCGCCGCGGCACCGCGCGGCAGGGGGATCCTGGCCGGCTTCCTGATCACCGGTGTCGTCGCCGGGCTGGTGGCGTTCTTCCTGCACCCCTTCGGGCTCGCCGAGCGCGAGGTCTCCACCACGTCGTCGTCGGGCCGCACGAGCATCTGGAAGGTGGGCCTGGCGGCGTGTCCGCAGTACTGCCCGCTGGGCAGCGGGTGGGAGACGTTCCCGATCGTGTACGAGCGCACCCAACCGACGGTGCCGGGCGCCGACGTGCTGGTCGGCAAGGGGGGCTCCTACCAGCCGCACAACGTGATCCTGCTGGTCGGCATCGAGCTGGGTCTCCCCGGCCTGCTGCTGTTCTTCTCCGTCCTCGGCCTGACGTTGTTCGAGGCGTGGCGACTGCCCCGGGCGGTGCGAGGCCCACCGCTCGCAGCACTGCTCGGCACGTACCAGGCGTCGTTGTTCCTGTCGAACCTCGGCTACAAGTTCTTCTGGATGGCGTTCATCATGGTCGCCCTCTATCGCAGCGCCAGCTACCTCGAGCGTGCCGAGGAGCGCGAGGCGCTGGAGCTCTCCCCGATCAGTTGACCTGCGCGGAGGTGTAGCCCCAGCGCACGGAGACGGGCAGGCCCAGCAGCTCGTCGAGCCGCGCCACCTCGTCCGCGAAGCCCTGGCGGAGCTCGGCCGCGACGACCGGGTCGAGGCGCGGCTTGTCGTCCCGGTATTGCTTGTACAGCGCGGAGCGGACCACGGTGGAGCGCTTGATCCTCGAGCGCCACCGACGCATGCCGACCGAGGCGGCCAGCTTCGAGGCACGCTTCGCCAGCCCGACCATGACGGTGTTCCGCGGCCGGCCGGCCGGCATCCGCTCGCGCAGATCACCCGCCGAGAGCGTGATCCGGTCGAGTCCCAGGAAGTCGTAGACCTCATCGGCGTACTCCTGGGCGCCGGTCTTGAGGTCGTCGAAGAGGCCGACGTGGATCTGAGTCGCCGGGAAGTGCTCGAGGTAGCGGGTCAGGTGGGTGGCGTACCGACCGCGGTCGAGCAGCCGCGGGTACTGCTCGATGGCCTCGGTGAAGCTCCCCGCGAAGCCGTTGTTCTTCGCCAGGTCGAGATAGTCGGAGAACGCCCGGTCGACCGGCTCGCGCAGACACACCAGCAGGCGCATGCTGGGCGAGTACGTCGCGATCCGGGCCGGCGCCTCGGGTGAGGAGAGGTACGAGTGCGAGAACTCGCCGACGGCGCGGCCGTCGGCGCCCTCGAACTGCGCTCGATACCAGTCCAGACCGCGGTCATAGTGGGTGTCGAAGAAGTAGAGGCCCTTGTTGGACGCCAGCCATACGTCGGGGTGGATCGCCAACGCGTTGAACAGCCAGGTCGACCCGGCCTTGCTGGTGCCGATGTAGAGGAAGTCGGGAACCGTGTCAGTGCGCACTCGGGTCATACCCTTCCTGCAGGACGTCCCAGTACTGAGGCGTGAAGGGGAGCGTGCAGAGGTCCTCGGCGGTGACCGTCCAGAGCTGGCCTCGCCCTTCGGCCTTGGTGTCCTCGAGCTTGAGCGCGGTGGTGCCGCCGGAGTCGCCGAGGTAGAGGCCGTACCTCTGCAGCGCCTCGGCGATCACCAGCGCCTGCGGGTGCAGGCCCAGGGACTTGAGGTCGACGGAGGGCTTGATCCGCAGCCGGAGCCCCTCGGGCGGGGCACCGACCGACGGGTCGGTGACGTCGCCGTCGGAGCCGGTCATCGGGAAGACGAAGCGGTCCGACAGCTCGGGGCCGGAGGCGATCTTCAGGACGTTGCGGACGTCGCCGTCCTGGACCATGTCGAACCGGACGTACGACGTCGCGCCGTTGTTGCCGCGGTGGGTGCCGACGTTGCGCGGGTCGTCGGACCTGCCGGTGGCGGCGAGCAGGCCGTTGGAGTCCAGGAACGTGACCGTGCCTCCGGACGCCGACCAGGTGTTCGTGGCCGGGCGGTAGTGAGCGTCGGTCAGCAGCGCGACGTAGCCGCGCCTGACGTCGTAGACCGTCATGGTCCCGTCGGAGTTGTCCGCGCTCCGGGCGCCGGTCGGGATGCGCAGGTGCCGCATCTCGGGCGGGGCGCCGTCGGGCAGGCCGCGCACGTCGTACTCGGGGTCGCCGGGATGTGCCCAGTACGCCGGCTGGCCCCACTTGTTCTGCTGTGCGCCCGCCAGGCGCAGGCAGCCGTGCCCGCTCTCCGGGGCGCTGCTCAGGTAGTCGAGGACCTGGGTCCCGTCGGGGTCGAGGGGCGCGTTCGCCGGAACGGGGCTGTTCCACCAGGATCGGTCGAGGAACGGCCGGAGCGGCCGTCCCTGGGCGTCCAGCGGCGCCTCCCGCCACCTCGAGGGGGCCGTGGTGTGGGGCCTGACCGGATGGCCCCCGCCGCCGCCGAACGGGCGTACCACGACCAGGAACACCCCGACCAGCAGTGCGACCGCCACGAGGACCCCGATGAGGGGCCGGTGGGCGCGACGAGGCGGCGCGTGCTTGCCACCTGCCTGCACCGCGGCAGGCGGTTCGATCGTCCCCCGGCGCTCACCCACGCGGTCATGATATGGGTCAGGTGGGTACCCGTGGGAGGTTCGCGAGATCCCTGTGGTGCCTGCGATCCCCTGAATTGGGGGACCTTCTCGGATTCGCTCCGCAGGTAACCATCGGATCCCTATCCTGCAGGGTGGCACCGATCACGGGGGAATGATGACGGACCAGATGGAGGAACCGAGCAGCGGCGTGGACGCCGCACGGCTCAACAAGCGGAACGTCCGCGGTTCGATGCTGCTCCTGGTCGGTCGCCTCGTCTCGCTGTTCTTCACCGTCCTCACCCAGATCGTCATCGTGCGTGCGCTGAGCAAGGCCGACTACGGCGTCTTCGCCTACGCGTTCACCATCACCGCCGCCGGCCGGATCGTGATGAGCCTCGGCCAGGGCCGCGGGCTGAGCCGCTTCATGGCGAAGTACGAGGAGGAGAAGGACTACCCCCGGATGTTCGGGGCGATCCTGATGGCCGTCGGCGCGATCATGGTGACGGCCACCCTGCTGCTGGGCGCGATGGCGATCGGACTGGCGCCCCTGATCGGCAAGTCGTTCCACAACCCGAGCACCACCGGGGTGTTGCTGGCCCTGATGTTCCTGGCGCCGCTCAACGCGCTTGACCAGGTCTTCGTGTCGATCTTCGCCGTCTTCTCCAAGCCGACCGCGATCTTCTTCCGCAAGTACCTCCTGACGCCGGCCCTGCAGCTCGGCGTGGTGCTGTTCATCGCCTCCACCGACGGGACGGTCGCGGCGCTGGCGCTCGGCTACGTCCTCACCAGTGCCTTCGGCATCCTGATCTACTTCTGGCTCTTCTTCGCGGTCATGCGCGAGCGGGGCATCACCTTCCGCCTCGGACGCGACAAGGTCATCTTCCCCTTCCGAGAGGTCTTCTCGTTCTCGGTGCCGACGCTGACCACCGAGCTCGTCTACCTGGTCACCAACACCGGAAGCGTGATCATCCTCGGTCACTTCCATGGCCCGAGGGCACTCGCGAACTTCCGCGCGGTGCTGCCGGCGGCCCGCCTCAACCAGGTCGTCTACCAGACGTTCGTGACGATGTTCCTGCCCATGACCGCCCGGCTCCACACGCGCGGCGACCATGAGGGTGTCCGTGAGACCTACTGGCACAGCTCGCACTTCCAGGCCGTGGCGACGTTCCCGATCATGGTGATGACGACCGTGTTCGCGCGAGATACCACGGTCGCGCTCTTCACCCAGCGCTACGCCAGCGCGTCGTCGGTGCTGGTGGCCCTGTCGGTGGGCTACTACGTCAGCGTCGCGCTGGGCTTCAACACCTACGTCCTGCAGGTGTACGGAAAGCTCAAGTTCCTCGTCTACTCCAACCTCGGCGTCTGCGTCGTCAGCCTGGCGCTGGCGTTCGCGCTGAGTCCCCGGTACGGCGCCACCGGCGCAGCCGTCGCCAGCGGCGCCACGATGGCCGCCCAGAACATCGTCAACCAGATCGCCTTGATCCGGGTGCTGGGGTGGGGCCCGGACCCGATGCGCTGGATCCGGCCGTACCTCGCGATCGCCGCCGGTCTGCTGGTGCTCGTGGTGATCGAGCTGCTCGTCAACCCGGGGTTCCTCGAGGCGATGCTCATCTCGGCCGTGGTCACGCTGGGGGTCGTCCGCGTCACCCGGCGTGCGCTCGACCTGCTGTCGATGTTCCCCGAGCTGCGCAGGGTCAAGCCGCTCCGGTGGCTCCTGGCCTGAGGCGCTCCTCCGGGCCGGCCACCGCGCTCAGTGCAGCAGCGAGCTCAGCCGTTCGGCCTGCTCCTCGAACCAGCCACTGCCGACCCGCCTCCGCACGCGGCGTGCCACCTGCCGCGCCTGACCACGTGCCGGAAGCTTGCCGACCAGCTCGCCCCAGCGGTCCATCAGCAGCACCGACTGGTAGAGGTGCAGCTCGTCGGCCGGAGGCTGCCCGCTGCCGGCGTAGGCCTCGAGCAGCCGGGCCTCCCACCGGTCGCACCGACCCTCCCCGAGCAGCCGACCGTGCGTCATCACCTCGGGGCCGAGCAACCGGACGCCCATCGTGAGCCGGGCCAGGTCCTCGTGCACGCAGACCCGCCACATGGGGAGCGGGTCGAACACGGTGATCCGACCCCGGGATCCGACGAACACGTTCTGGCCGGTGTAGTCGCCGTGCCCGGCCGCCGACGGCAGCTCGTCGGGAAACACGTGCTCGGCGCGCTCGGCCACGGTCCCCGCCAGACGGTGCACCGGCCCGGGCTCGGCCCCGGCCCGCAGGAGGAACTCGCGCGACCGTTGGACGAAGTCGACGACCTCGTGACGTCGGGTCATCCGGGACGGGAGCGCCTGGCCCGGGTCGGCGGCATGGAAGCGCCGTAGCCACTCGCCGAGCGCGCTCCAGGTCTGGTCCTCGTCGACCGGCGTCGTCCGCCCCACCAGGGCGCGCCGCCAGCGGCCCACCAGGAGCTCGCGGAGCGTCGGCTCGGCGACGTACTCCATGACGATGCCGGCCGGGCCGTCCAGCCACGCCAGGGCGCGCAGGACGCCGAAGCGCTCGGGGTCGGCGCCGTCCACCGCGCGGGCGATCTGCTGCAGCCCGGTGAGCTCGCAGCCGGCCGCGTCCCGGTCCGACATCGTGCGCTGGGGGGTGAGCTCGGGACGGTCGCCGAATCGCTCGGCACGGCGCAGGGTCTCGACCGAGTGCCGGATCTTCAGGACGACGTCGCGCCGGCTGGTTCCATCCCTGAGGGCGAACCGATAGACGAAGCATCGCGGTCGTGCGTCGAGCTTGACCAGGCTCGTGGTGACCCTCGCCTCGCCGAAGCACGAGAACCAGTCGGCTGCGGAGTCCACGGCGAGGGTCGAGAAGGCTCGCACGACCTCGTCGGCCTCGGCAGCGCCGACGGAGCCGGCCCGCCTCGAGGGTTTCGACGTCATCCTGCTCCCCGTCCACCGGTCGGGCGCGGCCCGCCGGAGGTTCGCTCCTGCTCTCAGGTCGTCTCAGGAACGCGAAGGTATCAGCAACGCGCGACCCGACGTCCGTGTCCCGCGTGCGACGCGATCGGGCACGACGGCGACGACGGCGGCGACCGTGGGTCGCCGCCGTCGTCACGGATGTGGGCCGCGCGGAGGGCCCTGCCTCAGAGCGCGGCGTACGCGGCGAGGAACGGCTTCTGGTTGTTCCTCACCCCACCGCTGTTGTTGGGCACGCCCTCGCCGCCGAAGTCTCCACCGACCCACAGCTTGCCCGGGGTGCCGGTGATGGCCCACGCCCCGGGGTAGGTCTTGTAGATCCTCGGCCTGAAGGAGGTGTCGATCCGGCCCGTCGCCGTGTACACCGCCGCCAGGACGCCCTGGTCGATGCTGCCCTGTCCGAAGGCAGAGACGTAGTGCGCGAAGTGACCGCCGAAGTAGAGCTCACCGTCTCCGGCGAGGTAGAGGGTCTGGACGTCGCCGTCGGTCGAGATGAGGCGCCACGGCTGGTGGGCGGTGGTCAGGTCGAAGGCACCGAGGAAGCCTCCGAACCCCGAGGTGCCCACGTAGGCGTTGACGCCGTCGGTCTGCACGTCCCAGTACTGGTCGCAGGTCGAGCACAGCTTGGGCGGGGCCCAGCCGGTCAACGTGTTGGTGGACAGGTCGATCATCGCCAGGTTGGAGCGGAACGAGCTGCCGATGTGCGAGAACGAGCCGCTGAGGAGCAGCTGGCTCCCGGTGATGGCCAGGCCGAGCACGTCGTTGTCGGCCTGGAAGGTGAACGCCGGGTCCGGCTTGCCGGTGGCGGCGATGACCGCCCCGATGCCCCGGTGGGGGACGCCGCCGACCGCCGTGAACTTCCCGGCGAGATACAGGTCGTTGCCGTAGACGAGCAGGTCGCGGACCTCGCCGGCGGCGCCGGCCTTCCAGTTCGGGATCACGGTGTGGTCGGCGACGTTGATCGCGACCAGGTGCCGGTGGGTGACTCCGTCGACGGCGCTGAACTTCCCGCCGGCATAGAGCGTGTTGCCGTCAGCAGACAGCGTCAGGGCCCGCACGTCGTTGTTGGTCGGCACCGTCCACAGCAGGTCGCCCGTGGCGGGGTCGATCGCGGCGATGCCGCCGGTGCCGTCGAGCCTGCCGCCGAGGTACACCACGCCGTTGCCCGTGAGGCTGGAGTGGACCGGCCCGGCCGGGTTCCACGGCAGCGAGAGCGCCTGCGGGTCGTAGGCGGCATTCGCCGGCGCCGCGAAGCCGAGTACGGTCGCGATCGAGGCCGCCCCCGCGGCCACGATCGCAATTCTGCGAGTCCAACGCATCTTGTGTTCCCCCAAATGAGACGGTGCTGAGATTTCGCTGCGGTCAGATGCCCTGATACGCCGCGAGGTAGGGCTTCTTGTTGTTGCTGCCGATCACCTGCTCGCCGGTGAAGTCACCACCGACCCACAACTTCCCGTCGGTCGAGGTGAACGTCCACACCCCGGGATAGGCCTTGTAGAGCCTGGGCGTCCAGGACGGGTCGATCACGCCGTTCGCGGTGGACACCGACACCAGCATCTTGGCGTCGACGATGTTCTGCGGCATCGGCCCGCTCCAGACGCCCAGGCCGAAGTGGCCACCGAAGTAGGCCTTGCCGTCGCCGGGCAGCCAGACGGCCTGGAAGTCGCCGGTGCCCCGGATGATCCGCCAGGGCTGCAGGCCGGTGGCCAGGCTGAACGCGCCGGCGGCGTTTCCGGAGGCTGCGACGTAGGCGTTGACACCGTCGGTCTGCACGTCGAAGTACTGGTTGCAGTTCGAGCACAGCTTGGCCGGGGCCCAGCCGGTCAGGGTGTTGGTGGACAGGTCGATCATGGCCAGGTTGGTGCGCTGGGAACCGCTGATCTGCGTGAACGAGCCGCTCAGGATCAGCCGGCTGCCGGTGAGTGCCAGTCCGAGCACGTCGCCGTCGGCCTGGAAGGTGAAGCCCGCGTCGCGGGTACCCGTGGCGGCGTCCATCGCCCCGATCCCGCGCGAGGGGACCCCGCCGAGCTTGGTGATCTTGCCGGCCACGTAGAGGTCGTTGCCGCGGACGACCAGGTCTCGGACCGCGCCACCCGCCCGGCCCCTGAACGCCGTGACCAGGCCGTGGTCGGCGGTGCTCAGCGCCGCGACGTGCCGGTGCGTGACGCCGTTGACGGTGGTGAAGTTCCCGCCGGCGTAGAGCGTGCTGCCGTCGGCCGACAGTGCGAGCGCGCGCACGTCGTTGTTCGCCGGGACCTGCCACAGCAGGTTGCCGGTGGCGGCGTCGATCGCGGCGATGCCGCCCGTCCCGTCGAGCTTGCCGCCCAGGTAGACGACCCCGTTGCTTGACAGGCTGGCGTGCACGGGGCCGGCCGGGTTCCAGGCCAGCGTGATCGGGTCATGCGTGTACGACGCGTTCGCGGGCGCGGCGAACCCGACCACGGTTCCGCCCGTGGCCACAGCCGCAGCAAGCAGCGCGAATCTGCGGGTCCAGCGCATGGTGAGCTCCCCAAGGTTCAACCTGTACCGGGAGCATAAGGAGCCGACGCAGCAGATTCGCCCCCCGACGGTACGATTACCCAATCTTGAGTAGCCCCTGCTCAAGGCTGGGATTCGGCCCCGATCACGCGCGTCGGCGCAGCATCCGGGAGTGCCGGACGTCGAGGTACCGGCGCTGGGCCTTGACCGCCAGCGTCCGGGTGCTGTTCCCGCGGTGGATGCCCACGCGCGGGACGGCGTACGCGTCGACCCGCTCCGGCCCCTCCGGGAGTGCGAAGGCGTGGCTGTAGCCGGCCCGGCGGGCCGCTCGGCGTACGCCGTCGTCGTGGAGGCCGCGGGGGTAGGCGAGGAAGGGAACGGGGGCCGTCAACAGGTCCTCGAGGAACTCGCGACTGCGGCGCAGGTCGCTCTCGCAGGCATCCTCGTCGAGCTCGGGCAGGTCCTGGTGGGCCCAGCTGTGCGACTGGAGATCGACACCGAGCTCGCGCAGATGGAGGACCTCGTCGACGGTGAGCGTGGTGAGGGGCCAGGGTGGCGGGGTGCGCACCCACCACGCGTCGAGGCTCTCGTCGGTGAGGGTCTGTGCCACCAGGAAGATCGTCATCGGCAGCCGATGGCGCTGCACCTCGGGCAGCGCGTGCTCCAGCACCCCGGTGAAGCCGTCGTCGAAGGTCAGCGCCGCCACGCCGCGCGGCAGCCGTCCCTTGCGGTCCAGGCGCGGCACGGCCTCGCCGAGCGGCACGACGGTGCGGTGTCGGGCCAGCCACGAGGCGTGGTCGGCGAACTCGGCCGGCCGCATCGCCAGCGGCGACTCCCAGGCAGGATCCACCGAGTGGTAGCAGAGGATGGTCACACGCGCTCCGTCGTTCGTGGGCTCATGGTGCGGCCACCGTAACGTCAGCCGGCGAAGCCGGGGAGGTTCTCCTCCAGGATCGCCCGGAAGGGGGCCTCGGCGCCGAGCTGGCTGAGGACCCCGACGCCGCCCAACCACGTCCGGTGGATGAGCAGGTACGCCGGCGGCAGGTTGAGTTTGAGCGCCACGGCGTACGTCGGCTCCTTGGGGTTGTTGATCCGCTGGAACTGGCCCTGCATCCACTCGCGCGAGAACCGGAAGCGCTCGACCAAGGTCGGCTCCACGAACGGCGAGAGGTAGTCGAGGACCAGAGCGGGGTCGACATCGACGCCCGGCTTGATGAAGCCCTCCTCGCGCAACCCCGTCACGAGCTCCTTCGGCTCGCGGTCGCCGGCGATCCGGATCAACCGTCCCATCGCGTGCGGGAGACCGGCATCCGGGAGGCGGGCAACGGCTCCGTAGTCGAGCACGCCGAGCCGGCCCGGGCTGCCGTCGTCGTTCGGGAGGATCCGGAAGTTGCCGGGGTGAGGGTCGGCGTGGAGCATCCCGGTGCGCGACGGGCCGGCGAAGAGGAACCGCACGAACAGCTCGCCGTAGTGGTCGCGCTCCTCCTGCGTCCCGTCGCGGATCACCGACGCGAGCGAAGCGGGGCTGTCCAGCCATTCGGTGACCAGGACCTCGTGCCCGACGGCGACCACGTCGGGCACCACGATCTCGGGGTCGTCCCGGAATGCGTCGGCGAACGCGCGCTGGGCGTCGGCCTCGAGGCCGTAGTCCAGCTCGTCCCTGGCCCGTGCCTGCAGCTCCTCGACCAGAGGCTTCACCTCGATGCCCGGGACCAGCGGACCGATCGTGCGGGCGAAGCGCGCGAGCTGACGGAGGTCCGACTGGAGCGCCTCGCCGGCGCCCGGGTACTGGACCTTCACCGCCACCTCGCGACCGTCCTGCCAGCGCCCCTGGTGGACCTGGCCGATGCTCGCGGCCGCGGTCGGACCGCCGTCGAGCCAGACCAGCTGGTCCCTCCAGTCGGCACCGAGGTCCTGCTCGATCTGGTCGCGGACCGTCTGGGTCGGCATCGGGGGAGCGGAGTCCTGGAGCCGGGTCAGCTCGGTGCGGTACGGCGCGACCAGCTCGTCGGGCAGGGCGGCCTCGAGCACCGACATCGCCTGACCGAACTTCATCGCGCCGCCCTTGAGCTCGCCCAGGGTCCGGAACAGCTGCTCCGCCGTCCGCTGCTGGATCTCGCTCAGCACCGCCTCGGCGGGTCGTCCGCCGAGGCGCTTGCCGAGTCCGAGCGCGTTGCGGCCGGCGTACCCGAGCGGCAGCGCCGCCAGTCGCGCGGTGCGCGCGACGGCCTTGCGGGGCAGCTCGGTCATGCCGTCATTCTCCCTGACGCCTGGGTGCCGGGCTCGGACGGCCGGTGCCCGGCCGGCCGCGGGTCAGATGCGCGGGAAGCCGACGAAGCCCTGCTGCGCAGCGTCGTTGATCTTGGTGAAGACCCCGCCCGCGTACACGGTGGAGCCCGAGGAGGCGAGCGCGTACACGCCCAGCCCGCTGTTCGCCCTCGGGTTCCACGGCTTCAGCCGGCCGTGCTGAGGAGTCATCGCGAGCAGGTGTGCACGGGGAGCCAGGACCTGCTCGCAGTCGAAGCCGATCTGCGGCCCGCCGATGTTGCCGACACAGACGTTGCGGAAGTGGCCCCCTGCCAGCAGGGTCCCGTGGGACCTCACGAGGGTCTGGACTCCGCCGTCCATCTGGACCGCCCAGATCTTCCGGCCTCCGGTCGTGAAGGCGGCGACCCGGCCGCCCGGTCCGTTGCCGCCGACGAACACGCGCTTCTTCGCCAGAGCGATCTGCCACACGGGGAAGCCCGGGTGCCGTCGCCACCGCAGCAGCCTGCCGGTGTCGGAGAGCTTGACCAGATACTGCTCGGGATGCCCGTTGACCACCCTGAATTCGCCTCCGAGGTAGACCTTCGTCCGGTCGCGGGACACCCGGATGCTCCGCACCGTGCTGTTGGTGCGGCCGTGCCAGGTCCGGACCAGCCGACCACCCAGGGTGACCGCGGCGACGTTCTTGCGCCCCGCATGCTTCGCCTGGGTGAACGATCCCCCCAGGTAGAGCCGCGTGCGCGTCCGGAACAGCGCGAGCACCTCGCCGTTGGTGTTCGCGCGGAAGCCGGTCACGGCGCCGTTCCCGGCCCTCACGGCGCCCACGTTGTGCCGCGTCGTCCCAGCCAGCCTGCTGAAGCTGCCGCCGACGTAGATGAGCCTGTGCTTCCTGGAGCTGACGAGCGCGGAGACGGGGCCGTTCGCCCCCGGGTTCCAGGAGCGGAGCTCTCCGGTGTCCGCGCGGAACGCGGCCAGATGGGCTCGCGGAACCTCCTGCGTGCCCGGTGCCGCCCCGGACGGGCGAACGGCGGTGAAGTCACCACCGATGTAGACCGTGTTGCCGACCACGACGATCGCGGAGACGCGACCATTGGTCTGATACGTCGGGCCGGAGCTGTCGCCCAGCCGCGAGCCACCCGCATGTGCGGTCCCCATGACCGGAAGCAGCGCGAGCGGAGCGAGCATCAGGCTGGTGGCCGCCACCGCGGCGCGCCGGAGCAAAGATCGGTGGAGCATCGATTCCCCCAGGTCAGGATTCGTTCCCGATGGTGGCACACGGCTCAACCGCTTCGCGGCACAACCCGGAAACGGCCCGGCGCCCAGGCCGGCGCGGCCGCCGCACCGCACCCACCGCCCTGCCGCACCCGCCGCACCCGCCGGACCGTTGTCTCAGAGCCAGTCCTTGCGCTTGAACGCGACGTACAGGGCGACCGAGAGCGCCACGATCAGCACCGAGGACGTGAGGAGGCCCGTCCGGTGGGCGAACCCCGGGTAGGGCAGGTTCTGGCCGTAGAAGCCGGTGATCGCCGTGGGCACGGCGATGATCGCGGCCCAGCTGGTGACCTTCTTGGTGATGATGTTGAGGCGGTTGCCCTGGATCGTCAGGTTGGTCTCGAGGATGGTGTTCACGAGGTCGCGGAGGCTCTCGGTCCACTCGGTGGCACGCAGGACGTGGTCGTAGACGTCCTGGTAGTAGGGCATCAGCTCATCGGAGACCAGGCCGATGTCCCGTCGCATCAGCGTGTTGACGACCTCCCTCATCGGCAGGACCACACGGCGCAGCTGCACCAGGCTCTTGCGCAGCTCGAAGCTGCGGCGTTGGACGGCCTGGTCGTGCGGCCGGTCGTCGAACAGCAGGTCCTCCAGCAGCTCGATCTGGTCGTCGAGCGACTCGACCGTCTCGAAGTGTCCGTCGACCACGAAGTCCAGCAGGCCGTGAAGCAGGGCACCGACGCCGAACGTGGTGAGGTCGACGTCGTCGTCCCAGCGGCTCAGCAAGCCGTCGATGGAGAACGCCTCGTCACGACGCACGGTGACCAGGGCGGACGGCGTGATGAACGCGGCGAGCTCATCGGTGGTCAGCTGGCCACTGGCTACGTCGAGGTGCACGGCGTAGGCGCTGAGGAAGTCATGGCCCGAGTACCGGTCGAGCTTGGGTCGCTGGTGGCCGTGCGCCGCGTCCTCGACCGCCAGCTTGTGCAGCCCCAGCTCGTCGGCCACCAGCTGGAGCTCGCCGAGATCAGGAGCGCAGAGGTCGATCCACACGATGGACGACTCCTCGGCCAGGTGCTCCGAGACGTCCTCCAGCGGGAAGTCCTCATCGGTGAGAGCTCCGCCTCGGTAGCACCGCGTGCGTGGCATCCGCTCAGTATCGTGCAGGGACGCGCGAGGCTGTCGACCCGGCCTCCTCGGGCCCGGCCAGGGGAGGTTGAGGTCCCTTCACCGGGGTTCGGGCTGTCGCTTGAAGCGGCGGACCTCCTGCGGCCAGCCGCATGCTTCCGCGATCTTGCCGGCCCACACCTTCGCGGCCTCCTCGTCGTCCACGTCCACCACGGTGAGTCCCCCGAGGAACTCCTTGGTCTCGACGTAGGGCCCGTCGGTGAACGTCAACATGCCGCTGGTCGCGTCGGCGCTGAAGGCCCGGTCCGTCTCCTCCTCGAGCCCCCCGGCGAACACGTACAC
>DATAOY010000072.1:0-65024 GCA_036265495.1 Nocardioides sp.
CGACATCGACTGGGGCATCCCGGTGCCGGTCGACGGGTGGAGCGACCAGGCGAACAAGCGGCTCTACGTCTGGTTCGACGCGGTGATCGGCTACCTCTCGGCCTCGATCGAGTGGGCGCGCCGGCAGGGACAGCCGGACCGCTGGCGGGACTGGTGGAACGACCCGGACGCGGTGTCGTACTACTTCATGGGCAAGGACAACATCGTCTTCCACTCGGTCATCTGGCCGGCCGAGCTCCTCGGCTACAACGGCGCGGGTGAGCGGGGCGGTGAGCGGGGCCGGTTCGGCTTGCTGAACCTGCCCACCGAGATCGTCTCCTCGGAGTTCATGACGATGGAGAGCAGGCAGTTCTCCACCAGCCGGGGCCACGTGATCCTGGTCGGCGACATGCTCTCGAGGTACCAACCGGACGCGCTTCGCTACTACATCTGTGCCGCGGGCCCGGAGACGTCGGACTCGGACTTCACCTGGGCCGACTTCGTGCTGCGCACGAACTCCGAGCTGGTGGCGGGTTGGGGCAACCTGGTCAACCGGACCGCGACGATGATCGCCAAGAGCTTCGGCGAGATTCCGGCCGCCGGAGCGCTCGAGCCCGTCGACCGGGCCGTCCTCGACGTCGTACGCGCGGGGTTCGACGCGGTCGGCGACCTGGTGGGTCGCCAGCGGCTCCGGGCAGGCATCGCCGAGGCGATGCGGGTGGTGGGCGAGGTGAACAAGTACCTGACCGCCACCGAGCCCTACAAGATGAAGGACGAGTCGCAGCGCGAGCGGCTGGCGACGGTCCTCCACGTGGCCGCCCAGTGCGTGCTCGACTGCAACACCATGCTCGCGCCGTTCCTGCCGTTCTCGGCGAACGCCGTGTGGCTGGTGTTCGGTGGCCAGGGCCAGTTCATGCCGATGCCTCGGCTCGACCACGTCCAGGACCTCGACCCGGACAACGGCGCCGCGCTGAACGCCTATCCGATCATCACCGGTGACTACTCCTCGACGCCGCGCTGGGAGAGCCGCCCGGTGCCGGTGGGTGCGAGGGTCGAGCGGCCCACACCGGTGTTCACCAAGCTCGACCCCGCCGTGGTCGACGAGGAGCTCGCGCGGCTCGACGCCTCGTGACCGCTCCTGATCCGGATCGACCGAGCCGTGCCCGCGTGCCTCGGGCTCGGCGGCGCGCTCAGAATCCGCGGGCGGCGTAGGGGCCGACGTCGGTGCGGAACGCGCGCCACAGCTCACGTACGGCGCCGGGCCGGTGCTCGTCGATCACGCCGGCGCGCAGCCACTCGGCGAGGTTGGCGCTCCCGAGGTACGCCGCCGCCAACGCCGCGACCGGTAGCGAGACCTCGGCGTGGTCGTCGGTGGGGGTCGCCTCGCCGGCGCCGTCCTTGACCCGGATCCGCCAGCGGCCGGCGTTCCACGGCGCCGACTCGTCCGCCACCTCCGCGACGATGTCGCAGTCGGCCTCGTAGCCGCGCGCCGCGAGCGCATCCGGGAGGTCCACGAGGCGGACCCAGAGGCTGTCGTACGGCTTGACGTCGCTGAGCCCGCGCGGCCCGTGCACCCACGACAGCAAGGGGTCGCTGCCCGCGATGCCGTGGACGGTCACCGACCCGGAGAGGTCGAGATCGGTCACGCGGCGCATGAGTGCGAGGCGTGCGGCCGGACCGCCCGCGAGCGTGGTGACCGTGACCTCGGCCGCCGGCCTGGAGTTCGGCCACTTGTGCTTGCGCCTGAACACGGCGTACCCGACGTCGCGGCCGTCGCGCACCGCGATCAGGATCCGCGGCGGCTCGCCCTCTCGGAGGTCCTCGGGCGTGACATGGCTGAGGTCGTCGTAGAACTCGGGGCTGCCCACGATCGTGCCCATGTTGGTGGCCATCAGGTCGAGGTCGATCTGCCGGCGCCGCTCGCTCATGCCCGGGTCGTTGACGGTGCCCAGCCTCGTCGTGAGGCCGGCGGCCTCGTCCTCCAGGTGGGGCGCCGTGAACGTCGACCCTCGGCCCACCGACACCTCGAGCTCGAGGGACGCCAGGCCGTAGCCGTGTCGGCCGTAGATGCCGGGCTCGCTGGCGTGCAGCGCCGAGAGGTGCCCGCCCTCGCTGCGGGTCTGCTCGAAGTGGTGCTTCATCATGGCCGTGAGCAGGCCGTGGCGTCGGTGGTCGGGATGGACGCCGACCCAGGTCAGGCCGGCCACCGGGACCACCCGGCCGTTCCCCTCACCGTCGGGGACCGACAGCTGCATGGGGCGGACGCCGTAGATGCCGGCGTACGTCGTGGGGTCGACGTCGGCGCCGACGACCTCTGCCGCGAACCGCTGGTCCTCCGGAACCCCACGCAACTGGACGTCGAGCGGCTCGGTGCCGGGGCTGTCGAACCAGATGAGCTTGTCCGAAGCGTGGTAGCGCTGCGGGTCGGTCGCGCGCTCCACGCGGATCTCACGGGTGTCGGCAGCCATGCCTCAAGGAAACCCGCGTGCGTCTCGGCCTGTCCAACGAGTTTGCGCGAGCCACCCCTGTCAGTGCGTGTAGCTCGCCGGCAGGCTGACGGGCTGCTCGGCCCGCCGCTCTCGACACCCGGCGAGGGAGGCGGGCGCCGGACACCGCGACCGCAGCAGCGACGGCCGTGAGGCGTCCCGGGCGCGTCGTCATCACGCCGGGAGCGAAGATCACGGTGTGCGCCGTCGGGGACGACTGGAACACTGTGCGCCATGCGCGTCCACCTCGGCACCGACCACGCGGGTCTCGACCTGAAGCAGCATCTGATCGACCACCTCCGTGCGCAGGGTCACGAGCCCGTCGACCACGGGGCGCTCTTCTACGACGCCCTCGACGACTACCCCGTGTACTGCCTGCGCGCGGCGGAGGCGGTCGTCGGCGATCCGGGGAGCCTCGGCATCGTCATCGGTGGCTCCGGCAACGGTGAGCAGATCGCTGCGAACAAGGTGAAGGGCGTGCGGGCTGCTCTGGTGTGGAGCGAGGAGACCGCGGTCCTGGCCAGGCAGCACAACGATGCGAACGTGATCTCGGTCGGGGGCCGGATGCACACCCTCGTCGAGATGACCCACTTCGTCGACCTGTTCCTGGCCACGGCCTTCACCGGCGAGGAGCGCCACGCCCGCAGGATCGCGATGCTGGCCGACTACGAGCAGACCGGCGACCTGCCACCGCTGCCCGCCGGCGCGCCGGCGGAGGAGGACCGTGCCTGAGGGGCACACCCTGCACCGGCTGGCCACCGAGCTCACCGCTGCCTTCGCCGGGCACCCGGTGCGCGTGAGCAGTCCGCAGGGTCGCTTCGGCGCCGAGGCCATGCAGCTCGACGGGTCGACGCTGCTGGTGGCCGAGTCGGCCGGCAAGCATCTCTTCCTCGACTTCGACGCCGACCGCGTGGTGCACGTGCATCTCGGGTTGATCGGCGGTTTCGACGTGCACCGTGGAGTCACCGAGGTGCCCGCGCCGATCGGCCAGGTGCGGATGCGGCTGATCGGGGGCGGCGAGCACACGTCGTACGCCGACCTGCGCGGGGCCACGCAGTGTGCGCTGGTCACCGCGACCCGCCGCGATGAGATCGTCGGGAAGCTCGGCCCCGACCCGCTGCGGGGCGACGCCGACCCGAGCCGGTCCTGGGCGCGCATCTCGAGGAGCCCGCGAGCCATCGGCGACCTGCTGATGGACCAGGTCGTGCTCGCCGGGGTCGGCAACGTCTACCGCGCGGAGGTGCTGTTCCGACATCACATCCACCCCCTGCGACCGGGCCGCACGCTCCGCGTCGGGCAGTGGCGGGCGATGTGGGCCGACCTCGTGGAGCTGATGGGCGAGGGTGTGCGAACCGGTCGGATCGACACCGTGCGACCCGAGCACACGCCCGAGGCGATGGGCCGTCCGCCACGCGTCGACGACCACGGAGGCGAGGTCTACGTGTATCGCCGTACCGGCCGGCCGTGCCTGGTCTGCGGCAGCATCGTCCGCACCGATGTGCTCGCGGGACGCAACATCTTCTGGTGCCCGCGTTGTCAGCGCACGTTCCGCTCCCGGGCTCTACAGTGAACCCCTCAGCGAAGGACGGTGCCCCGACCATGACCGCACCTTCCGCCGGACGACGGCCCGATTCGGCCCGCTCGCGGCGACGCTGGAGCGCTTTCCTGGTGGGGGGCTCGGAGCCGGAGCGGCTGGTTCTCGTCTCGATGTTCGTCTTCGCGACCCTGGTCGGGGCCGCGATGGTGGCGGCTCCCGAGTGGGCGCCGATCACCGCGATCATCCTGCCGATGGTCATGGGCGGGCTGTTCCTCCCGCCTCGACCGCTCCCGTGGTTCATCGTCTACAACCTGGTGCTGCTGACCCTGGCGCTGCCGAAGCTGCCGACCCTGACCACGCGCAGCGTCGTCTCGATCGCGGTGCTGTTCCTCCTGGCCTTCATCATCATGGTCGCCTCGTTCCGCCGCTCCCGTCTCGGCATCGCCGGCAGCATGGGCGAGTCGATGCTGGCCGACCTCAGCGACCGCATCCAGGGACAAGGCGTGCTGCCAGCCCTGTCGGAGCCGTGGCATGCCGAGTCGGTCATCCGGTCCGCCGGCGGCACCCGCTTCTCGGGCGACTTCTTCGTCGTGGGCGACATCGGCTCTGGTCGACTCGACGTGTCCGTGGTGGACGTGTCCGGCAAAGGCGACCGCGCAGGCACCCGCGCCCTGCTCCTCGCCGGGGCGATGGGAGGTCTGGTGACCGCCCTGGAGCCCCGGGCGTTCCTGCCGGCGACCAACGCCTATCTGCTCAACCATCCCTGGCAGGACGGCTTCGCCACTGCCGTGCACCTGAGTGTCGACCTGGCGTCGGGGGCCTTCGCCGTCTGGACCGCCGGGCACCCCCCGGCGCTGCACTGGCGCGCGGGCGCCGGTCGGTGGACGCCGCTCCAGTCCGAGGGGCCGATGCTGGGGCTCATCCCCGACGCCGAGTTCCACGAGGCGGGTGGCGTGCTGCGCTCCGGTGACGCGCTGATGCTCTACACCGACGGGATGGTCGAGACCCGCACCACCGACATCGGGATCGGCATCGACCGCCTGATCGGTCAGGCCGACCGCCAGCTGCGCAGCAACTTCTCCGGTGGCGCGAAGACCCTGGTCGACTCCATCGGCAGCCGCTCGGACGACCGGGCCCTGCTACTCGTCTGGCGCGACTGAGTCGCGGAGCTGGTGTCCGGAGGGGATTCGGAGCGGTCGTGCGCGGTATGGCACCATGACTTCGCGCGTCACGCGGGAGGGGAAGCTCGCTCCGCGGACGATGCGCGGACGTAGCTCAATGGTAGAGCCTCAGTCTTCCAAACTGATGACGCGGGTTCGATTCCCGTCGTCCGCTCACAGGCGGTGTCACGGCCCTTCCCGGGTCGCCCGGGGCCGCCGAAACGGGGCGTAGCGTAGTGGCTAGCGCGCCTGCTTTGGGAGCAGGAGATCGCAGGTTCGAGTCCTGTCGCCCCGACCACCGACCGGTGGGCCTTCGTAGCACGGATCCCACCATCGCCCCCGAGCACCCTGAGCGCTGTGCCGACTGACCTTGGTCACCGGACCAGGTGTCCAACTGCTCCTTGCCGGGCACATCAGGCGCGTCCTAGGTTCGAGAGATGGCGCGGGCCCGATCGTCATCCGGAAAGAAGGGCGGCGTTGACGGGCCTGTCGCGGACGCGCTGCTCCGGACCGGACGCTTCTTCACACGCTGGGACGAGACCGATGACGGCCGGGCGGTCTTCCGCGAGGGCGGGCGCGCCGGCGACGTCTTCTACCGCGACCGCTGGAGCCACGACAAGGTGGTCCGCTCGACCCACGGCGTGAACTGCACGGGATCCTGCTCGTGGAAGGTCTACGTCAAGGACGGGATCATCACCTGGGAGAGCCAGGAGACCGACTACCCGTCGGTCGGGCCTGACCGACCCGAGTACGAGCCGCGGGGGTGCCCGCGCGGTGCGGCGTTCTCCTGGTACACCTACTCGCCGACCCGTGTCCGCTACCCCTACGCCCGCGGGGTGCTGGTCGAGATGTTCCGGGAAGCGCGTCAGCGGCTCGGAGACCCCGTGCTCGCGTGGGCGGACATCGTCGGCGACCCGGAGCGCCGCCGGCGCTACCAGCAGGCTCGCGGCAAGGGCGGCCTGGTCCGGGTGAGCTGGCAGGAGGCCGTCGACATGGTCGCCGCCGCGCACGTGCACACGATCAAGACCCACGGCCCGGACCGCTGCACCGGTTTCTCGCCGATCCCGGCGATGTCGATGGTCTCGCACTGCGTCGGGACCCGGTTCATCCAGCTCATCGGTGGCGTGATGACCTCGTTCTACGACTGGTACGCCGACCTGCCGGTCGCCAGCCCGCAGGTGTTCGGCGACCAGACGGACGTCCCGGAGTCGGGCGACTGGTGGGACGCGACGTACCTGATGATGTGGGGCTCCAACGTCCCGGTGACGCGGACGCCGGACGCGCACTGGATGGCCGAGGTTCGCTACCGCGGCACCAAGGTCGTCACCGTCAGCCCGGACTACGCCGACAACACCAAGTTCGCCGACGAGTGGATGCCGGCCCAGGCCGGCACGGATGCGGCGCTGGCCATGGCCATGGGCCACGTGCTGCTCCAGGAGTTCTTCGTCGACCGGCGCACGCCGTTCTTCGTGGACTACGTCCGCACCTACACCGACCTGCCGTTCCTGATCCGGCTCGAGGAGCACGAGCACGGTGGGCTGGTCCCCGGCAAGTTCCTCAACGCCGGCGATCTCGTCGACACCGGCACCTCCGCGCCCGAGGACGCCTGGAAGACCGTGCTCCTCGACGGTTCCACCGGCCGCCCGGTGGTTCCCAACGGCTCGATGGGATTCCGGTACGCCGACTCAGGTGTCGGCCGGTGGAACCTCGACCTCGACGGGGTCTCTCCGGCGCTGACCATGGCCGGGGACGGGAGCGAGCCGGTCGAGGTGCTGCTTCCGGCGTTCGTCGACCCCGACGGCACCGGCTCCGTCCTGCGCCGCGGAGTCCCGGCGCGACGGGTCGGCGGTCATCTGGTCACCACGGTCTTCGACCTGATGCTCGCTCAGTACGGCGTGGCCCGTGACCTGAACGGACGGCGCCTGCCCGGCGAGTGGCCGAGCGGGTACGACGACGCGTCCACGCCGTACACCCCGGCGTGGCAGGAGGAGATCACGAGCGTGCCCGCCGGGCAGTGCATCCGCGTGGCCCGCGAGTTCGCCCGCAACGCCGAGGAGTCCGGTGGCCGCTCGATGGTGATCATGGGCGCCGGCATCTGCCAGTGGTTCCACGGGGACGCGACGTACCGGGCGATCCTGTCCCTCCTGATCCTCACCGGCTCCATGGGTCGCAACGGTGGCGGCTGGGCCCACTACGTCGGGCAGGAGAAGTGCCGCCCGATCACCGGCTGGATCTCGCTCGCGAACGGTCTGGACTGGAGCCGACCGCCGCGGACGATGACCGGCACGTCGTTCTGGTACATGCACACCGGTCAGTGGCGCAACGACGGCTACTCCGCTGACTCGCTCACCTCGCCGCTGGCCCGCGGGCACCTCGCGGGCAAGCACACCGCCGACACGATCGCGCAGTCGGCACGGCTCGGCTGGATGCCGTTCTATCCACAGTTCTCGGCCAATCCCCTCGATGTCGCCGACGAGGCGAACGCCGCGGTCGCGGACGGGAAGGCGACCGACGTCCCGGCGTACGTCGTCGAGGGCCTCCAGAGCGGCCTGCTGAGCCCGGCCATCGCGGACGTCGACGCCCCGGAGAGCTGGCCGCGCACCCTGGTGCTGTGGCGGTCGAACCTGTTCGGCTCGTCGGCCAAGGGCAACGAGTACTTCCTGAAGAACCTGCTGGGCACCCACTCCAACGTGCTCGGGTCGGAGAACCCCGAGGCGCCGAGGCCCCAGGAGGTCGCCTGGCGCGACACCACCCCCGAGGGCAAGCTCGACCTCCTGGTCTCCGCCGACTTCCGGATGACGTCCACGACCCTGCTCTCGGACGTCGTCCTACCGGCGGCGACCTGGTACGAGAAGCACGACCTGTCCTCGACCGACATGCACCCGTTCGTGCATGCGTTCAGTCCGGCGATCGACCCACCCTGGGAGTCGCGCACAGACTTCGAGGCGTTCCACGCGATCGCCCGGCGGCTCTCGGAGCTCGCCGTCGACCATCTGGGCGTCCGGCAGGACCTCGTCTCGGTGCCGCTGCAGCACGACACCCCGGGTGAGACGCGGCAGCCCGGCGGAGTCGTCCGCGACTGGGCCGATCCGGCGGTGGAGGCGATGGCGGGTGTGAACACCCCGGTCTTCGCGGTGGTCGAGCGCGACTACACCGCGATCGCCGACAAGCTCGCCTCCGTGGGGCCCCTGGCCGACTCGCTCGGGTTCACGGTCAAGAACGTCACCTATCGCCTGGAGGAGCAGGTCGCGGCACTCGCGCGCTCGAACGGCGTGATGCCGAGCGGCGTCGGGGCCGGGCGACCGGCGATCGAGACCGACCAGCACTTGGCCGAGGCCATCCTGCGCTTCTCCGGCACCACGAACGGCGCGCTCGCCGTCCAGGGCTTCCGCACCCTCGAGGAGCGCGTCGGCCGCACGCTGCACGACCTCGCCGAGGGCTCGGAGGAGAAGCGGATCAGCTTCGCCGACACCCAGCACGCCCCGGTGCCGGTGATCACCTCGCCGGAGTGGTCGGGCTCCGAGACCGGAGGACGCCGGTACGCGCCGTTCACGGTCAACATCGAGCGGCTCAAGCCGTTCCACACCTTGACCGGGCGGATGCACTTCTACCTCGACCACGACTGGATGACCGACCTGGGGGAGGCGCTCCCGACGTACCGTCCGCCCCTGGACATGCAGCGGCTGTTCGGCGAGCCCGCGCTCGGTGCTGACGGGCTGCAGGTCACGGTGCGTTACCTGACGCCCCACTCGAAGTGGTCGATCCACTCCGAGTACCAGGACAACCTCTTCATGCTGTCGCTCTCGCGCGGCGGGCCGACGGTCTGGATGAGCCCGCAGGACGCCGGCGCGATCGACGTCCACGACAACGAATGGGTGGAGTGCGTCAACGCGAACGGCGTGCTGGTCGCCCGCTCCGTGGTGAGCCATCGGATGCCGGAGGGCGTCGTGTACGTGTACCACGCCCAGGAGCGCACGATCGACGTCCCGAAGTCCGAGGCCACCGGCCGGCGCGGAGGCATCCACAACTCGGTGACCCGGCTTCTGGTCAAGCCCACCCACCTGATCGGCGGGTACGCCCAGCTCTCCTACACGTTCAACTACCTCGGACCCACCGGCAACCAGCGCGACATGGTCACCACCATCCGCAAGCGCTCGCAGGAGGTGCACTACTAGTGGCCACCCCTCCTTGGTCCATGCTCTGCTGCGCGGCGCCTGGGCGGCGATCTGCTTCGTTGTCGTCGTCGCATATGACCCCGCCATGCCCTCCTCCTCCGCCTCGCAGCTCATCCACCCAGACGCCGCTCGCGACGAGCGAGACCAAGGAGGGGTGACCATGCGCGTCATGGCCCAGATGGGCATGGTGATGAACCTCGACAAGTGCATCGGCTGCCAGACCTGCTCGGTGACCTGCAAGCAGGCCTGGACCAACCGCGCCGGTACCGAGTACGTCTGGTTCAACAACGTCGAGACCCGCCCGGGTCAGGGCTACCCGCGGCGGCACGAGGACCAGGAGCGATGGCGCGGGGGCTGGCAGCTCAACCGGCGTGGCCGGCTCCGGCTCCGCACCGGCGGCCGGCTCAAGCGGCTGCTGTCGATCTTCGCGAGCCCCGTCCAGCCCGAGCTCGCCGACTACTACGAGCCGTGGACCTACGACTACAAGACGCTCGTCGAGGCACCGCTGGGCGACGACTTCCCGGTCGCGCGGCCGAAGTCCCTGATCACCGGCGAGGACACCCAGGTCACCTGGTCGGCGAACTGGGACGACAACCTCGCAGGTACCTACGAGCTCGGCCACCTCGACCCGATCGTCGAGCGGGTGCGCCGGGCCTCCGAGGACAGGATCCGGTTCGAGCTCGAGCAGACGTTCATGTTCTACCTGCCGCGGATCTGCGAGCACTGTCTCAACCCGAGCTGCATGGCCTCCTGCCCGTCCGGGGCGATCTACAAGCGGTCCGAGGACGGGATCGTCCTGGTCGACCAGGACCGCTGCCGCGGCTGGCGTCAGTGCATCACCGGATGTCCGTACAAGAAGATCTACTTCAACCACAAGTCCGGCAAGGCCGAGAAGTGCACATTCTGCTACCCGCGCGTGGAGGTCGGCATTCCGACGGTGTGCGCCGAGACCTGCGTGGGGCGGCTGCGGTACCTCGGCCTGTTCCTGTACGACGCGGACGCCGTCACGGCGGCCGCCTCGGTGCCCGACGAGAGGGACCTCTACCAGGCGCAGCTGGACCTCCTGCTCGATCCGGACGACCCCGCCGTCGCCGCCGCGGCGCGGGAGCAGGGCATCCCGGAGGACTGGCTGGACGCGGCACGCCGGTCGCCCGTCTACGCGCTGGCCAAGACCTACGGCGTGGCGCTCCCGCTCCATCCGGAGTACCGCACGATGCCGATGGTCTGGTACGTGCCGCCCCTGTCACCGGTGGTGGACCTCCTGTCGGAGCAGGGTCACGACGCCGAGGACCGTGACGTGCTCTTCGGCGCCATCGACGCGCTCCGGATCCCGGTCGAGTACCTCGCCGAGCTGTTCACGGCCGGCGACACCTCGGTGGTGACAGGAGTGCTGCGCAAGCTCGCCGCGATGCGCTCCTACATGCGCGGCGTCAACCTCGGCCGCTCGCCGGACGCATCGATCCCGGAGTCGGTCGGGATGACGGAGGAGACCATGTACGCGATGTACCGGCTGATGGCGATCGCGAAGTACGACGAGCGCTACGTCATCCCGAAGGCGCACGTCGAGCAGGCGCACGACCTGGAGGAGCGCGGCTGCTCCCTGGACTACGACGAGGGGCCGGGCATGTACGGATCCGCGGCGTTCGGCGAGGCGAGCGGGCGGTCGGTGCCCGTCGCCGTGGAGACCTTCCACGCGCTGCGCCAGCGGCAGACCAGCGACGTCCCGGCCGGGGACGAGCAGCTCCGGGGACGGGTCAACCTGCTCAACTGGGACGGGAACGGCGCGCCCCGAGGCCTGTTCCCACCACGTCGCGACGAGGAGGAGCGGCCATGAGCCCCCGGCGCGCGCAGCGGGACCGGGTCATCCATCAGGCGGCCTCGTGGTGCCTGTCCTACCCCGACACCGCGCTGGTGGAGCTGGTCCCGGTGCTGCGCGGGGCTCTCGCGGAGGTCGCGGTCACCTCGTTGGACGCCTTTCTGGAGCACGTCGAGCAGACCCCGGTCGACCGGCTCGAGCAGGAGTACGTCGACGTCTTCGACCTGTCGCGTCGCCATGCCCTGTACCTCTCGTACTGGACCGACGGCGACACCCGGCGGCGCGGGGAGGTGCTGGCGGGGTTCAAGCAGCGGTACCGGCGCAGCGGGTTCCTCGTCGACACCCGCGGCGAGCTCCCCGACCACCTGCCGCTGGTCCTCGAGTACGCCGCCGTGGGCGACCCCGTCGACGGGACGGCACTCCTCCAGGAGTACCGAGCGAGCCTGGAGCTGCTGCGCCTCGGCCTGACCGAGGACGGCTCGTCGTACGCCGACGTCGTCGCCGCCGTCTGCGCGACCCTTCCGGGCGTCTCGCCGCCCGACCGCGCCGCGGTGATGGCCATGGCCGCGGCCGGCCCACCCGTGGAGACCGTGGGACTGGAGCCGTTCGACCCGCGCCTGCTGCCGGTCGTCGAGGAGCAGCGCCGATGAACGTCGTGCTCTGGGGTGTGCTGCCCTACCTGGTGATCGCGACCCTGGTCGGCGGCACGATCTGGCGGTACCGCTATGACAAGTTCGGCTGGACGACCCGCTCGTCGCAGCTCTACGAGTCACGGCTTCTGCGGATCGGCTCGCCACTGTTCCACTTCGGGATCCTGGTGGTGCTGGTCGGGCACGTCGTCGGCCTGCTGATCCCGGAGAGCTGGACGAACGCCCTCGGAGTCTCGGAGCAGGCGTACCACGCTCAGGCGCTCACCTTGGGTGGGATCGCGGGCTTCTGCACGCTCGTGGGGATCGGGATCCTGATCGTGCGCCGTCGGACGACCGGTCCGGTGTTCATGGCCACGACCGCCAACGACAAGCTCATGTACGTGCTGCTCGTGGGTGCGATCGCGCTCGGCCTGGTGACCACGCTGGTCGCGGTCGGTGCCGGTGCGCATGCGCACGACTACCGCGAGACGGTGTCCCCGTGGTTCCGCTCGCTGTTCCGGCTCAACCCCGACGTCGACGCGATGGCCGACGCGCCGGTGCAGTTCCACCTGCACGTCCTGGTCGGGATGCTGCTCTTCGCCGCCTGGCCCTTCACCCGCCTCGTGCACGCCTTCACCGCTCCTGTGCACTACCTGTTCCGTCCCTACATCGTGTACCGGAGTCGCGACGCGCAGGTGCCGGCGGCGACCGGTCGGGCGCGTCCGGGCTGGTCCCCGGTGGGCACCACCGACCGTGACCGGAGGCCGCGATGACCGACACCGCCCCCGCCGTCGACCTCCGCCAGGGGCAGGCCACGAACCTGGCGCTGGCGACCGCGGCCTTCGCGGTCAGCTTCTGGGCGTGGAACATGATCGCCCCCCTGGCGGTCCGGTACGCCGACGACATGGGCCTCTCGTCGTCCCAGAAGTCCATGATCATCGCAACGCCGGTCCTGGTCGGGTCGCTCGGCCGGATCATCGCCGGCGCGCTCACCGACCGGTTCGGCGGTCGGCTGATGTTCACGCTGCTGCTCTTGGTGACGGCGCCGTGCGTGCTGCTGGTCGCCCTCGCCGGCACCCGCGACTCCTACGGCCTGATGTTGTTGTTCGGCCTGTTCCTCGGCATCGGCGGGACCACGTTCGCGGTCGGCATCCCGTTCGTGAACGCGTGGTACGAGGCGGACCGGCGTGGTCTGGCCACGGGCATCTTCGGCGCGGGCATGGGCGGCAGCGCGCTCTCGGCGTTCTTCACCCCGCGCTTCGTGGACTGGTTCGGCTACACCGCCGCGCACGTCATCATCGCGGTCGCGCTGGTCGTCGTGGCGTCCCTGGTCTGGTTCGCGATGCGTGACTCGCCGCTGTGGCGCCCCAACACGGATCCGGTCGTGCCGAAGCTGGCCGCGGCGGCGAAGCTCGCGGTCACCTGGCAGATGGCGTTCCTGTACGCGGTGGCGTTCGGGGGCTTCGTGGCGTTCTCGACGTACCTGCCCACCTACCTCAAGGACGTCTACGACTTCGACCTCACCGGGGCCGGGACCCGGACCGCCGGCTTCGCGGTGGCTGCGGTGATCGCCCGCCCCATCGGTGGGGTGCTGTCCGACCGGATCGGGCCGAGGCCGGTGGCGGCCACGGCGTTCGCAGGGACGGCGGTCATGGCGTTGGTCGTCGCACTCCAGCCGGATCCGGAGATCTCGGCCGGCACGACGTTCGTGCTGATGGCAGCGTTCCTGGGGCTCGGCGCCGGTGGCATCTTCGCCTGGGTCGCGGCGCTCGCGCCGCAGGCGCGGGTCGGCACGGTGACCGGCATCGTCGGTGCCGCCGGCGGGCTCGGCGGGTACTTCCCGCCCTTGGTCATGGGCGCGACGTACGACGAGGCCGACCACAGCTACACGGTCGGGCTCTCGTTGCTGTGCGTCGTGGCGCTGGTCGCCCTCGTGTACACGATGTTCGGCGTCAGGCGCCGGCCCGAGCTCGCGCCGGATGCGATGTCGACAGCGACGTAGGCGCTCGGTTCACCGAGCTGCCAGCACGTACATCCCACCGCCTCCGACACACGTATGTCCGAACGTCGGCGGTGGCGCCGTCGGGACCGGCACACTGGTGCGCGTGTCCACCCCCCGGGAAGTCGCCCTGACGTCGACGGCGTCTCCCCCCACCCCGCGACGGCTCGTCGTCTTCGACATCTGCCTCACCGTGCTGGCGCTGGCGGCCATCGCCCAGGGCTTCTGGGAGTGGCACGAGTACGGCCCACCCGACTGGCAACCGGTCGCGGTGCTGGGCCTGCTGAGCCTGCCCCTGCTCGCCCGCTACAGCATCACGGTGTCGCGCGACGCCGAGGCCAACGTCATCGGGCTGAGTGCCGCGGTGCTGTTCGCGAGCAGCTTGGGGGCCGACAGCCACATCTTCCCGCTCTGGGGGGTCATCGTGCTGGCCAGCTCGATCGTGCTCAAAGGTGGTCTGCGGTACGGACTGCCGAGGGGCACCGATGACGTCGTCGCCGGCTGGGCGCTGGTGACGGTCGCGCCGTTCGTCGACTTCGGGCTGCGACCCTTCGACCGCACCCTCGTCGCTCTGGGGACCTTCATCGCCGTCGAGGCCCTGGTCTTCTGGGTGCGCCGTCGTCTGCGGGGTCAGGAGTCCCCGCAGCAGGCGCTGGACATCTCGTCGACGGCGCTGGCGCTGTTCGGTCTGTACTTCGCCTCGGTGTTCATCGCCGCGCTACGTCGCACGTACACCGCGCCGAGCAGCGCCGGCAACGCCGAGGTGGCGGTGATGGGGCTGAGCCTCGTCGTCGCCACCCTGATCGGCTACAGCCTCAGCCAGAACCTGATCCGCGGCGTGGCGGTCCTCTCGGAGGCGGCGACCAACCTGCCGTGGCCGGCCGACGAGAACGACCGGCTCGTCATCAGGTTCGCCCGGTCGGCGATCCGCAGCGCGACGGCCGACATCGTGCCCCGTACCGGGCCGCCCGGGTCCCTCAGCGCCCCCATCGACGAGGTTCGCTACCTGGTGCTGCGCCGGATGCCCGGCGACCGGGCCTACTCCGAGGCCGACCGCCGGCTGCTGGAGGCGGTGGCCGCGATGGCGAGCGTCTCGCGCTCCGTTGACCTCCGCGAGGCCGGTCTCCGGCTGCGGAGCATCACCGACGCGATGACCGGGCTGTGGAACTACCCGATGTTCGTCGACCTCGCCGAGCAGGCCATCCGCGAGCGAGCCGACGGTGAGCTGCTGGCGCTGCTCTTCCTGGATCTCGACAAGTTCAAGCAGCTCAACGAGGAGCTCGGCCACTTCGACGCCGACCAGGTGCTGTGCGAGATCGCCAGCCGCCTGCAGGAGGCGGCGCCCCCGACGGCGGCGGTCGCCCGCTTCGCCGGCGACGAGTTCGCGCTGCTGCTGCGCGGCATCGACCGCGACACCGTGGCCGGCGACGTCCAGGGGCTGGTCGAGGCGGTCACGGCTCCGATCGCGGTCGCCGGCCGGCTGATCACCGTCCACGTGAGCGTGGGGATCGGGGTCAGCGATGCCGTCGACGACTCGTTCGACGACGTGATGCGGGTCGCCGAGGAGCACATGCGCGAGGCCAAGCGAGCCGGGCGCGCGGCATCGGCCTCCCGGGACGAGAAGGACCTGGTATCGAGCATGCTCGGCGCGGGTACCACGGGCGTCGCCTTCCAGCCGATCCTCGACGCTCGCACGGGGGCGCTGTGGGGATGCGAGGCCCTGCTCCGCGCGACCGACCCCGAGCTCGGCGAGGTCTCCCCGCTCACTTTGGTCAGCTCGGCCGCACGCCAGCAGACCCTGGACGAGCTGACCGCCAAGATCGGCGAGGAGGCGCTGGACGCGATGGACGCGCTCGCGCACCGGGTGGAGGCGCCGCTGCACCTCACCGTGAACCTCGAGTTCGAGCAGTTCCGGGTCGACAACCCGGTCTTCGAGCGGCTCAGCCGCTCGCTGGGCGAGCGGGGCGTCCAGCTGGTCCTGGAGCTGTCCGAGCGCAGCTACGGCCGCTGGACCAGCCAGCACGACCTGCTCGCGGAGAGACTCAAGAGGCGCGGCATGGGATTGGCGATCGACGACTTCGGCGCCGGCTATGCGACGTTCAGCCTGCTCAACAAGTGGGGTTGGGACGTCGTGAAGATCGACAAGTCCCTGATCACCGCGGACGACGAGCAGTCGCGGCTGCTGTTCTCGAACGTCGTACGCACGCTGCGCGAGCTGAAGCTGACCACCGTCGCGGAGGGCGTCGAGACCACCGATCAGATGCTGGCCGCCCGACGGGCCGGAGTCAGCCTGGTCCAGGGACACCTGGTCAGCGAGCCGGTCGGGATGGACGAGCTGCTGCGTCGGGTCGGCCCGGACGGGAACGGCCTCGCCGAACGCCTCGAGCAGCTGTCCAGGGCCTGATCCGCGGGCCCTCCGCGGACCGCTCGGCTCGGTTAGGCGCGTTCCCGGCGGTGCCCTAGGCTGGGAGCGCCGTGCGAGCGGCTTCCCCGCCCCGTCGCCCCCATCTCTCGGTCCAGGCCCGGGCACGCCGCGCGCCACCACCTGCATGCGAGGAGACACACCAGTGAAGAGCGCCGTCGAGACCTTGGGTCCCACCCGGGCCAAGCTCACCGTCGAGGTGCCCTTCGAGGAGCTCAAGCCGAGCCTCGACAAGGCGTACAAGACCATCGCCCAGCAGATCAACGTGCCCGGGTTCCGCCGCGGCAAGGTGCCACCGATGGTGATCGACCGCCAGGTCGGGCGCGGCGCCGTGCTCGAGCAGGCGATCAACGAGGTCGTGCCGCAGAAGTACGTCGAGGCCCTGCAGAGCCACGACCTCCAGCCGCTGGCCCAGCCCGAGGTCGAGGTCACCCGGATCGACGACAACGAGGCGATCGAGTTCACCGCCGAGGTCGACGTGCGCCCCGAGATCACGGTCCCCGACTGGCACGGGCTCAGCGCCGAGGTCGAGGACATGGGCGTCTCCGACGACGACGTGGACGAGCAGGTCCAGGCGCTCCGCGAGCGCTTCGGCACCCTCACCGACGTCGAGCGCCCGGCGGCCGACGGAGACTTCGTCACCATCGACCTCGTCGCAACCCAGAACGGCGCACCGGTCGAGGGCGCCGAGGTCAGCGGCATGTCCTACCGGGTCGGCCGCGGCGGCATGCTCGAGGGTCTGGACGACGCGCTGGTCGGCATGAGCGCCGGCGACGAGAAGACGTTCACCTCCCAGCTGGTCGGCGGCGACCTGGTCGGCCAGGACGTCGAGGTCCAGGTCAAGGTCTCCCAGGTGCAGCAGCAGGAGCTGCCGGCGTACGACGACGAGTTCGCCCAGCTGGCCTCGGAGTTCGACACCGCCGAGGAGCTGACCGAGGACGTCCGCACCCGGCTCGGCAACGGCAAGCGCCTGGAGCAGGCGGCGGCTGCGCGCGACGCGGTCCTCGAGAAGCTGCTCGACCAGGTGGAGGTGCCGCTGCCCGAGACGATGGTGGCCGATGAGCTGACCGAGCGCCGCGGCAGCATCGAGCAGCAGCTCGCGTTCGCGGGCATCACGCTCGAGAAGTACCTCGAGGACGAGGGACAGACCCAGGACGAGTTCGAGGCCGATCTCGAGCGCCGGGTCCGCGACGCCGTCGCGGCGCAGTTCGTGCTCGACGAGGTCGCCGGTGAGCTCGAGCTGGGCGTCGACCAGCAGGAGCTGACCGAGCACATGGTGCGCCGCGCCCAGCAGTCCGGCCAGGACCCGCAGGAGTTCGCCAACCACATGTTCGAGCACAACCACATCCCCGAGCTGGTCGCGGAGATCCGCCGCGGCAAGGCGCTCGCCCAGATCGTGGAGAGCGCGACCGTGACCGACGGCTCCGGGAATGTGGTCGACCTGAAGAACCTCCGCCCCGACGGCACGCTCGGTGGCCCGGCCGACGCGGACGCCGAGGCCGGCGCCGAGCCCGACGAGACCGGGGCCGAGCCCGACGAGAAGAGCGACGAGGAGCCGACGCAGGGCTGACCGTCGGCGCGCCTGTTGACCGACCGGCGGTATGTCTCGCAGGATCGCCCGGGTGACGGTCTCGCCGGGTCCTCGGCTGCTCGATGCGGCTGCGCTGCTCGCCGCGGTGGCCGACGAGATCGTCGTCGGCACCGTCCGCGACACCCATCTGGCCTGGGCCGACCGCGTGCACGGTGCGGTGCGCCGGCCGACCCCCGCCGCCTCGCGTCTTCCGGAGCTCGTGCACCGCGGCATCGCCGGCGGTGTGTACGCCGGGGTGGGTGCCTGCCTGAGGGCGACGTCGCGCGCGCTCGGGGCGCTGGCCGAGCGCGACCTCGGCCCGGGCCTCGAGGACACACCTCGTGGGCGGCTCGTCAACGCCGCCGTGAACGGGCTGATCGGCGACCGGTTGGCTCGCGAGCGGCCGCGGCTCGCCGTCCCGCTCGCGGTTCGCCGTGACGGCCGCGACGTGCCGCTGCGCACCGACGCGCTGCAGACGGCGTTCCCGGCCGCCACCGGACGGGTCGCGCTGCTCCTGCACGGGCTGTCCGAGGACGAGTCGGCGTTCGGCCGCCACCGCGACCGGCTCGGCACGACGTACGCCGACACGCTGGCCGAGCTCGGCTGGACCCCCGTGCTCCTCCGCGCCAACTCCGGCCTCTCGCTGCGCGAGAACGGCGTCGCGCTCGCCGCCCTGGTCGAGGACCTGGTCGAGGCCTGGCCGGTCGGGGTCGCCCGGATCGCCTTCGTCGGGCACTCGATGGGCGGCCTCATGATCCGCGCCGCCTGCGCCGTCGCCACGGACGCGCGCGAGCCGTGGACCGACCTGCTGACCGACGTCGTCACCCTCGGTACCCCGCACCTGGGGGCACCGCTGGCCGACGGCGTCGGGCGGGGGTCCCGGGCTCTCGGGCGCCTCCCCGAGTCCGCCGCTTTCGGCCGGATCCTCGACCAGCGCTCGGTCGGGGTGCTCGATCTGGTCGCCGGCCTCGGCGACGAGGCGCCGGCGCTGCCGCACGTGCACTACCACCTCGTGTCCGCAACGCTCAGCCGATCGCCCCGCCACCCCGTCGGCTGGGCGCTGGGGGACCTCCTGGTGCGCCAGCCCTCGGCGTACGGCGCGTCCCGTCGGCACCCCGGCCTGTTCCCCGGGGCCGATCGTCTGCACCTCCCACGGGCCGGGCACTTCGACCTGCTCAACCACCCCGACGTGCACCGGGCGTTGCGCGAGTGGCTGGGGGAGACCGCCGAATCTGCTGTCGGCGAACAGCACCCCGACACGCGTGGAAGCACCGCCCGATCCGGCTAGGGTCGGCCACGTGAACGACTACTCGCCCACAGCTCTCCCGCCGGGGAGCGCGCAGATGAACGGCGGCGCCGCCGGCTACGGCCTCGACGACCACATCTACCAGCGGCTGCTCAAGGAGCGGATCATCTTCCTCGGCTCCGAGGTCCGCGACCAGAACGCCAACGCGATCTGCGCCCAGCTGCTGCTGCTCTCCGCCGAGGACCAGCAGGCCGACATCTTCCTGCACATCAACAGCCCCGGCGGCTCGGTCGACGCCGGCATGGCGATCTACGACACCATGAACTACATCCCCAACGACGTCGCCACGGTCGGGATGGGCCTGGCGGCGTCCATGGGCCAGTTCCTGCTGTGTGCGGGCTCCAAGGGGAAGCGCTATGCCCTGCCCCACGCCCGGATCATGATGCATCAGCCCAGCGGCGGCATCGGCGGTTCGGCGTCCGACATCAAGATCCAGGCCGAGCAGAGCCTGCTGCTGAAGAAGCAGCTCACCGAGCTGCAGGCCCAGCACACCGGCCAGAGCATCGAGCAGATCGAGCTCGACTCCGATCGCGACCGGTGGTTCACCCCTCAGCAGGCGCTCGAGTACGGCTTCATCGACCACGTCATCACCAGCGCCGCCGAGGCCTCCGACGAGGGCCGTCCGGCCCGCTGACCCACCCCAGGCTTCGAGAGGATCGACATGAACTACTACATCCCACAGTGGGAGGAGCGGACGTCGTACGGCTTCCGCCGGATCGACCCCTACGGCAAGCTCTTCGAGGACCGCATCATCTTCCTCGGCACCCCGATCTCCGACGACGTGGCGAACGCCGTGATGGCGCAGCTGCTCTGCCTGGAGTCGATGAACCCCGACCAGGACGTCCAGATCTACATCAACAGCCCCGGTGGCTCCTTCACCGCGCTGACGGCGATCTACGACACCATGAAGTTCATCAAGCCCGATGTCCAGACCGTCTGCCTGGGCCAGGCCGCGTCCGCCGCGGCGGTGCTCCTCGCCGCCGGTACGCCGGGCAAGCGGCTCGCCCTGCCGAACAGCCGGATCCTGATCCACCAGCCCTACACCGAGGGCACCGGGGGCCAGATCTCCGACCTGGAGATCCAGGCCAACGAGATCATCCGGATGCGCGAGCTGTTGGAGAGGATGATCGCGGACGCGTCCGGCAAGGACCAGGCCGCGGTCAGCCGCGACATCGAGCGCGACAAGATCCTGACCGCCGAGCAGGCGGTCGACTACGGCCTCATCGACGCGGTCCTGAGCTCGCGGGCCGGAGTGCCCGCACTCGCCTGACGACGTACGGCGCGTCGGCCCACGGTGGGCCGGCCGCCAGGCAAAGATCGCGCGTGGGGTCCTGTCAAGGCGGCGCCGAGGAGGTACCGTCGAAGGACTCGCCCGAGCAGCAGAGGACACCACCGGCACCAGGCCGGCCGAACCGAAGGATGACCGCCCGTGGCACGTATCGGTGACGGAGGCGACCTGCTGAAGTGTTCGTTCTGCGGGAAGAGCCAGAAGCAGGTCAAGAAGCTCATCGCAGGTCCGGGCGTCTACATCTGCGACGAGTGCATCGACCTGTGCAACGAGATCATCGAGGAGGAGCTCGCCGAGGGTAGCGAGGTCAGCCTCGACGAGCTGCCCAAACCGCGCGAGATCTTCGAGTTCCTCAACTCCTACGTCATCGGTCAGGAGCGCGCCAAGAAGACCCTCGCGGTCGCGGTCTACAACCACTACAAGCGGGTCCAGGCCGGCCTGCAGGCCACCGCCAAGCACTCCAAGGAGGAGGCGGTCGAGGTCGCCAAGTCCAACATCCTGGTGATCGGTCCCACCGGGTGCGGCAAGACCTACCTCGCCCAGACCCTGGCCCGGATGCTGAACGTCCCGTTCGCGATCGCCGACGCCACGGCCCTGACCGAGGCGGGCTATGTCGGCGAGGACGTCGAGAACATCCTCCTGAAGCTGATCCAGGCCGCCGACTATGACGTGAAGAAGGCCGAGACCGGGATCATCTACATCGACGAGATCGACAAGGTGGCCCGCAAGGCGGAGAACCCGTCGATCACCCGCGACGTCTCCGGTGAGGGCGTGCAGCAGGCGCTGCTGAAGATCATCGAGGGCACCACCGCGTCGGTGCCGCCGCAGGGCGGCCGCAAGCACCCCCACCAGGAGTTCATCCAGATCGACACCACGAACATCCTGTTCATCGTGGGCGGGGCCTTCGCCGGCCTGGAGCACATCATCGAGCAGCGGGTCGGCAAGAAGACCCTCGGCTTCACCGCCGAGGTCAAGGGCGCCGAGGAGCGAGACTCCGACGACCTGCTGGCCCAGGTCCGTCCCGAGGACCTCACCAGGTTCGGCCTGATCCCCGAGTTCATCGGCCGGCTCCCGATGGTCGCGACGGTCAAGAAGCTGGACGTGGACGCGTTGATGGAGATCCTCACGGTCCCGCGCAACGCCTTCGTCAAGCAGTACCAGAAGCTGTTCGAGCTCGACGAGGTCTCCTTGGAGTTCACCGACGAGGCCATCCGCGCGGTCGCGGTCAAGGCGCTGGAGCGCGGCACCGGAGCGCGCGGGGCTCGGGCGATCCTGGAGGAGGTCCTCCTCCACGTGATGTACGACGTACCGTCCCGCGAGGACATCGGCAAGGTCGTCGTCACCGAGGAGGTCGTCACCGACGACGTGGCTCCGACCCTTCTGCCGCGTGAGTCCGAGGCGAAGAAGAAGAAGTCCGCCTGACGCCGGCCGCCGGAGCTGCTGCCCCAGTGTCGGGGCTAGTCCGTTCAGGCCATTTTCCGCTCATTTCGTGCCCCGGCTCTCCCGCTGCCACCTCCCCGACCGGAAGACTGATGACGCAGCGCCACTGGTCCTGAGGGGGAACACGTAGTGGGGACCGATCGCAGAGGGCCGCTGGCGGCCTTTGTCGTCATCGCCATCATCGCAGCCATCCTGTTGGTGACGTCCGTGCGCAGCCAGGCGGCACCCGGCTGGCTCGACCCCGACCAGGTCCCCGCGGCCGCCGTCGCGGCCCCTCCGCCGACCCACCAGCACCTGTGGAGCGCTGCGACCGCCCGCGCTAACGACGCGCAGCGGAGCAGCGCCGGCCGCACCGGCCCGACGACCGGTCCGCGGGCAGGGCGCCACGCCGTGAGCGGGCCGAGCGTCTCCGCACGCGTCCAGCGCGCGTGGCTCGTGCGCCTCGGCGTGTGGACGAAGGGCGCCTGAGGCGCGGGCCTACTCGGCCCCGGCCACCGTCGCCGACACCGACAGCTCGCCGTCGGCGGGCACGTAGGTCGGGGCGGCCGTGATCCGGCCGGCCCGCACGAGGTCGGCCTCGGCGAGCCGGACGGCCGCCAACGCCCGGTCCGGGCCGCTGAACTCCACGGCCGAGAGCTCGTGCCGCATCGACACCTTGGCCTGCGACTTCGCGCCGCGGATCCCGATCAGCGCGGCCGCCACCGCGTCCAGGGCCGACGCGTCACCGTCGATGCCGCCGACCTCTGCCACCTCCGGCCACGTGGCACGGTGGATCGAGCCGTCCTGCCACCAGGACCAGACCTCCTCGGTCACGAACGGGACGAACGGCGCGAGCAGCCGGAGCTGGATCCGGAGCGCCAGCGCGAGGGTGGCCCTCGCCGACTCCGTGGCCGCGCCTCCTGCTTCGTCGTACGCCCGCTCCTTGACCAGCTCGAGGTAGTCGTCGCAGAACTCCCAGAAGAACTTCTCGGCGACCTCGAGCGCGGTCGTGTAGTCGTAGGCGTCGAACGCCACGGTGGCTCTCTCGATCACCTCCGCGAGCCGGGCGAGCAGGGCCCGGTCGACCGCCTCGGTGACGGCGGCCGGGTCGGGGCTGGTGGCGCCGACGTTGCTGAGGACGAACTTCGACGCGTTGAGGATCTTCATCGCCAGCCGGCGGCCGATCTTCAGCGGGTGCTCGTCGAACGCACTGTCCAGACCGGGTCGCAGCGAGGCGGCGCGCCACCGGATGGCGTCGGTGCCGTACTGCGCCAGCAGGGCGCTCGGCGTCGAGGCACTCCCCCGGGACTTGCTCATCTTCTTGCGGTCGGGGTCGAGCACGAAGCCCGAGATCATCGCGTGCGACCACGGCACGGTGCCGTCCTCGAAGTGCGCACGGACCACGCGCGAGAAGAGCCAGGTGCGGATGATGTCGTGTGCCTGGGTGCACAGGTCCATCGGGTACACGCGCCGCCACAGGTCGGGATCGCGCTCCCAGCCCCCGGCGATCTGCGGCGTCAGCGAGGAGGTGGCCCAGGTGTCCATCACGTCCGGGTCGCCGACGAAGCCGCCCGGCTGCCCGCGCTGCGACTCGTCGTACCCGGGCGGGACGTCCTGCGACGGGTCGATCGGGAGCGAGTCCTCCGACGCGGCGATCAGCTGGTCGTGGAGCGGCCGGCCCTCGTCGTCCAGCGGGTACCAGACGGGGAACGGCACGCCGAAGTAGCGCTGCCGGCTGATCAGCCAGTCGCCGTTCAGGCCCTCCACCCAGTTGGTGTAGCGGTGGTGCATGTAGGCCGGCGTCCACGCGATCTCGTTGCCGCGCTCGACCAGGGCCGCCCGGAGGTCCTCGTCGCGCCCGCCGTTGCGGATGTACCACTGGAGCGTCGAGACGATCTCCAGAGGCTTGTCGCCGTTCTCGTAGAAGTTCGTCATCCGCATCGTCGGCGTGGGGTCCCCGTCGAGGTCGCCGGCGGCACGCAGGAGCTCGACCATCGCCTCGCGTGCGGAGAAGGCGGTCTTCCCGGCCAGCTCGGCGTACGCCGTGGACGCCTGGTCGGCGGCGAGCCAGGCCGGGGTGTCGGCCTGCAGCCGCCCGTCCCGCCCGATGACCGTGCGGACCGGCAGCTGCAGCTCGCGCCACCACTGGACGTCGGTGAGGTCGCCGAACGTGCAGCACATCGCGATGCCGGCGCCCTTGTCGGGCTCGGCGGCCGGGTGGGCCAGGACCGGGATCTCCACGCCGAACACCGGGCTTCTCACCGTGCTGCCGAACAGCGGCTGGTAGCGCCCGTCGTCCGGGTGGGCGATCAGCGCGACCACGGCCGGGATCAGCTCCGGCCGCGTCGTCTCGATGTGGACCGGCGCATCCGGACCGTGGAAGGCGACGCGGTAGTAGTGGCCCGGGTACTCCTGGGCCTTGAGCTCGGCCTGGGCGACCGCGGACTGGAACGTGATGTCCCACAGGGTCGGCGACTCCTGGAGGTAGGCCTCGCCCCGGCCGAGATTTCGTAGGAACGCGCGCTGCGACGTGATGCGGGTGCTCTCGCCGATGGTGCGGTACAGATAGCTCCAGTCCACCGACAGGCCGAGCTGCCGGAACAGCGCCTCGAACGCCACCTCGTCCTCGGCGGTCAGTCGCTCGCACAGCTCGATGAAGTTCTGCCGCCCGATCGGCACCTGGCGCTTCGGGTCGGGCTTCTCCGGCGGGGTGAACTCCGCGTCGTACGGCACCGACGGGTCGCAGCGCACGCCGTAGAAGTTCTGCACCCGACGCTCGGTCGGCAGGCCGTTGTCGTCCCAGCCGATCGGGTAGAAGATCTCCTTGCCGCGCATCCGCTGGTAGCGGGCGATGAGGTCCTTCTGGGTGTAGGAGCAGACACTGCCGAAGTGCAGCGTGCCCGACGCGGTGGGCGGCGGGGTGTCGATCGAGTAGACCTCGGCCCGATCCTTGGTGCGGTCGAAGGCGTAGGTCTGGTCGACCTCCCACTGCTTGGACCACTTGTCCTCCAGACCCTCCAGCGCCGGCTTGTCCGGTACGACGCCGGCCGGCTGCCGCGGCGGCGTCGTGGACAGATGCGGTCGGGTCTGGGTCATGGCGGAAGTCTATGGAGCCGCGCGGCGAGGGCGACACCCGGTTTGGCCGCGGCGGGCCGCCGGGCGAGGAGACGCGACGGCCCCGCTGGTCGAGCAGGCCGGATGGGCCGTCACGAAACCTGCGGGCCGTGGGCCGGTGGCGGAGAAGACGAGTCGTGCTGGTGAGGGGGATGCGCCCGCGACCCCGAGCACATCACGCCATACGTCGAGGTGGGATCACGACACTTCGTCGCCGGGTGGGCGTCGCATGAGGCGGCTGTAGGGCACGAAGCCGAGCCGTTCCCAGAAGGCACCGCCGCCCGGGTTGCTGTCGTAGACGTCGAGCCGTAGGCGGTCGGTCGGCCAGAGCTCGCGCACCGCCTGCTCGAACAGCGCGCGGCCGAGGCCCCGCCCGCGGTGGGCCGGGCGGACGAAGAACTGCCGCACGAAGACGTCGGCGTAGTCCGGGTCGCGTCGCCACACGACGTAGGCGACCGCCTCGCTCGCCGACTCCGCGACGGCTGCCTGGTACCGGTCCTCCTCCAGCCGGGCGCGCATCCGGGCGAGGTAGTCAGACAGTGTGCCCACCGGTGCCGCTCCTTCGTCACGACTGAGCTGAGCGTTCATCTCGGCGAGGACCTCGGCATCGGCGACGGTGCATCGACGCCAGGCCGGCAGATCGTCGGGAGCGGTGGACATGCCCCCATCCTCCACTCGCTCACCGTCAAACCGGTGGTCTGCTGGGCCGCGCACCGCCTAGCGTCGGCGCATGGAGCTGCGCTTCTTCGACGACCCGGTCGCGTTCCTCGATGTCGCGGGAGACGTGCTCGCCGAGCAGCCGGTGCTCAGCACGGTCCTCGCCGGCGTGGCCGAGCGGATCGCGATCCAGCGTGAGGCCGGGATCGCGTGGCCGGACGGGGTGCCGTGCTGGTTCGCGGCGGTGCTCGACGGCGACGACGTCGTGGGTACGGCGATGCGGACCGCGCCGTTCGGCAGCTACCCGGCGTACCTGATGCCGATGCCGGACGACGTCGTCCACCTCCTCGCGAAGTCCCTCCTCGACCGCGACGAGCCGGTGCTCGGGGCGAACGGTGCGCTTCCCGCCGTGCAGGTCTTCTGCGAGGACATGGCCGCCGCGACCGGGAAGACGGCCCGGGTCGGGCAGCACACGCGGCTGTTCGAGCTCGGCGACCTGGTCGAGCCGCGCCGGGTGCCCGGCCGGCTGCGCCCGGCCACGCTCGAGGAACGGGACCTGGTCGCCTCCTGGTACGACGCGTTCATGGCCGACGCCGACGAGCAGGCCGGCCGCGAACCGGGGGAGTCGCCGCACGAGCTGCCCACCGACGAGGAGCTCGGGCGGCGGATCGAGACCGGCCGGATCTTCGTCTGGGTCGACCAGGACGACCTCCCGGTCAACGTCACCGCCGCGACGCCGCCGTCGTACGGCGTCTCGCGCATCGGGCCGGTCTACACGCCGAAGGAGCAGCGCGGAAGGGGCTATGCGAGCGCGGCCGTGTACGCGGTCTCGGCGCTGCTCAGGCAGAGCGGCGAGCGGCCCTGCCTGTTCACCGACCAGGCCAACCCGACGTCGAACAGGATCTACGAGGCGATCGGCTACCGGCGGGTGGTGGACATGGCGAATCTCCGCGTGGAGTGAGGGTCCCTAGACTCGGGCTCGACATGAGCGAGCAACCCCAGGCGCGTCTCGCCCAGACCTTCGCGGAGGTCGCGGACGCCCTCCAGTCCCGATGGCCCGAGACCCGGCTCGAGCCGTCGCTCGAGCGCATCCAGGCGTTCACCGAGCTGCTCGGCGACCCCCAGCGGGCCTACCCGGTCATCCACCTCACCGGCACCAACGGCAAGACCTCGACCAGCCGGATGATCGACACCCTCCTGCGCGCGCTCGACCTGCGCACCGGCAGGTTCACCAGTCCCCACCTCGAGCGCGTCAACGAGCGCATCTGCATCGACGGCGAGCCACTGACCGACGAGGAGTTCGTCCGCGCGTTCAACGACGTCGCGCCGTACACCCACCTCGTCGACGCCGCCCAGCCCCACCCGCTGAGCTTCTTCGAGACGATCGTCGGGATGGCGTATGCCGCCTTCGCCGACGCGCCCGTCGACGTCGCCGTCGTCGAGGTCGGTCTCGGCGGCTCCTGGGACGCCACCAACGTCGCCGACGGCACCGTCGCGGTGGTGACCCCCATCGCCGTCGACCATTCCCGGCTGCTCGGCGACACCCCGGACGTGATCGCGATCGAGAAGGCCGGGATCATCAAGCCCGGCGCCACGGCCGTGCTCACCGAGCAGCTCCCCGGTCCGGCCGAGGTGCTGCTGCGGCGCTGCGCGGAGGTCGGGGCGACGCCGGTCCGTGAAGGCCTTGAGTTCGGCGTGCTCTCGCGGGTCCCGGCGGTCGGCGGCCAGCTGCTGACGCTGAAGGGGCTGCGTGCGGAGTACGACGACGTCCTCCTGCCGCTGTACGGCGCCCACCAGGCGCAGAACGCGGCCGCGGCGCTGGCCGCCGTCGAGGCGTTCGCCGGCGACGTGCCGCTCGATGCCGACCTGGTGCGCGACGCGTTCGCCCGGGCGACCTCGCCGGGCCGGCTGGAGATCATTCGTCGCAGCCCGATGATCCTGCTCGACGCCGCGCACAACCCGCACGGCGCCGAGACCGTCGCGGTAGCGCTCGAGGACTCGTTCGCCTTCTCCCCGTTGATCGGGGTCATCGGCGTGATGGCCGACAAGGAGTACGAGGGCGTGCTCGCGGCCTTCGAGCCGCACCTGGCACACGTCGTCTGCACCCAGAACTCCACCGACCGGGCGCTGCCCGTCGCCGAGCTCGCGGCGACCGCGCGCGAGGTGTTCGGTGCCGACCGGGTCTCGGTCACGCCGCGGCTGGCCGACGCCATCGACGAGGCGACGACGCTGGCCGAGGCGGGCGAGGCGGTCGGCAGCTCGATCGGGACCGGCGCCGTGCTCGTGACCGGCTCGGTGGTCACCGTCGGCGAGGCTCGGGCCATGCTGCGACGTCGCGGGCGCACGGCCGGTCGGGACACCGGCCGGGAGGAGCACGGTGGCTGAGTCGTCCGCGTCCTCCGCCCGGGCGACCGAGCGGTCGCCCAAGCGGGGGATGTGCGCCGCGATCCTGTCCCTCGAGGCGGTCGTGCTCGGGCTCACGACGCCGGTGATGATCAACCTCGGCGGCGTGCCGTGGCGTACCGCCTGCGCGGTCGGTCTCGGCCTGTGCCTGGTGTGTCTCCTGCTGGCGGGGCTGCTCCGCTCGGAGGCGGCGTACGTCGCGGGCTGGGTGGTCCAGGTCGCCGCGATCGCCCTGGGGTTCGTGGTGCCGATGATGTTCTTCCTGGGTGCGGTGTTCGCCCTGCTGTGGGGCACGGCGTACTTCCTGGGCCGGAAGATCGAGCGCGAGCGGGCGGAGGCGTACGCCGCGTACGACGCGGAGCACCCCGCAGGCTGAGCGCAGCGGGGCTGGGCTCAGCCGAGGCCGCGCCGGACCGCGGCCAGTGCGCGGTCGAGCTCGTCGTCGGTACAGCCACCGAAGCCGAGGATGATCCCCGTGAGGTCGGCGGTGCGGCAGTAGTCACGGAGCAGGGGCACCTCGAAGCCCGCCTCCCGGGCGGACCGCGCGACCCGCGCGGCGCTGGGCTGCGGCATCAGGACGGTGACGTACATGCCGGCCACCGGCTGGATCGGGTCGGCGACGCCGCTCAGGGCGGCCACGACGCGCTCGGCGCGCGCGGCGTAGGTCCGCCGGGCGGAGCGGACCACCTGGTCGACGTACCCGTCACGCAGCAGGGAGACGAACGCCCGCTGGACCGGCCACGCGCCGGTGTCATGGGTGATCTCGCGGCGTTCCAGGATCGACCGGTGCAGCGTCGGGGGAGCGACCAGCCAGCCGAGCCGCATGCTCGGGGCCACGGTCTTGCTGGTCGTGCCCAGGTAGGCGACGACGTCGCGGTCGAGCGCCGCCAGAGCCGGCACCGGCGCGACGTCGTAGCGGAACTCCGAGTCGTAGTCGTCCTCGATCACGACGCACCCCGTGCGCCGGGCGGCGGCGAGCAGGGACAGCCGGTCGGCGCCCGACATCACCGGCCCGAGGGGGTGCTGGTGGGCGGGGGTGACGTACGCGGCCGCGCACCCGTCGAGGTCGGTCACCGGCTCGGCGGCGGGCACGTCGCGGATCTCGCGGCCCCCGGCCCGGATGGCCTCGGCGGCCGCCCGGTAGCCGGGGTCCTCGTGGGCGACCGGGCCGGCCGGGAGGGCCGCGAGGACCTGGCTCAGGCCGCCGATCGTCCCGGTCGTCACCAGGATCTCATCGGGCGCGCAGGTCAGTCCGCGCGTGCGGGCGAGATGGCCGGCGAGCTCCACGCGCAGCTCGGGCAGCCCGGCCGGGTCGTCGTACCCCGTCGGAGGCGTGGCGACCGACACGTCACGCCAGGCGCGCCGCCAGGCGGCGCGGTGACGGGGGTCGATCCAGGGCGTGCCCGTGTCCAGGCGGAGCAGTCCGGACCGCCTCGGCCGCGGTGGCGACGGCCGGTGGCGTCGGAGCGGTGCCGCGCCGGCCGCGACGTACGTCCCCGAGCCGCGGCGGCTCTCGAGCCAGCCCTCGGCGGTGAGCTGGTCGTAGGCCTGCTCGGTGACGCTGCGTGAGACGCCGAGGTCGCCGGCCAGGGCGCGGGTGCTCGGGAGCCGCTGACCGACCGGCAGCGTGCCCGCCACGACGTGGTCCCGGACGGCGGCCGCCAGCTGGCGGGCCAGCGGGACGCCGGACCCGCGGTCGAGGGTGACCGGGACGGGGGAGCTGCGCGACACGAGTGTCCTGTCTGATCGGCGACCAAGTGGCCCGTGCGGACAGGCCACTTCTGGTCGAGGATAGGACCATGAGCACGAGCTTGTCGCCGAGCGCCCGGACCACCCTGACTCGGCACAGCGAGCGCGGGAGCCACGACCGGGCGGATCTCTTCGCCGTGCTCGGCGAGGCGCTGGTGTGTCACGTCGGCATCGTCCGCGACGGCGAGCCCGTCGTGCTGCCGGCGGTCCACGGCGTCGACCCGGAAGGCCCTGACGAGGGAGGGACGCTGTACCTCCACGGCTCCGTGGCGGCACCGTGGCTGGTGCAGGCCCCGGAGCAGACCGTGTGCGCGACCTTCACACTGGTCGACGGCGCGGTGCTCGCGCGCACGGCGTTCGGCCACTCGATGAACTACCGCTCGGCGGTCGTGTACGGCGCGGCGCGTCGGGTGGACGACCCGGCCGAGCGCGACCGTGCGCTGCGCCTGATCGTCGACCACGTCGTCCCGGGACGGTCGGCGACGCTCCGCGCGAGCACCCGCAAGGAGCTGGCCGCGACCACCGTGATCGCGATCCCGCTGGCCGAGGCCTCGGTCAAGGCGCGCACCGGCGGCCCGAAGGACGAGGCCGAGGACGTCGCGCCCGGGACCTGGGCGGGGGTGGTCCCGCTGTCGGTCGTCGCGGGAGAGATCCAGCCCGACGACGACGGCCCGGTGCCGGCCGAGGTGCTGGCCCGGCTGGTCGACTGGGGCGCGGCTGCCGCCGTCCGCTGACCGCTGGATAGGGTGCCGCGCATGGAGCGCACCCTGGTCCTGGTCAAGCCCGACGGCGTCCGCCGTGGACTCGTCGGCGAGGTGATCCGGCGGATCGAGGCCAAGGGGTACACGCTGGTGCGCCTCGAGCTCCGTACCGCCACCCCCGAGCTGCTCGCCCGCCACTACGCCGAGCACGAGGGCAAGCCCTTCTACCAGCCGCTGGTCGAGTTCATGCTCTCCGGACCCGTCGTGGCGATGGTGGTCGAGGGCGAGCGGGTGGTCGAGGGATTCCGGTCCCTGGCCGGCGCGACCGACCCGACCGCCGCGGCGCCAGGCACGATCCGCGGCGACCTCGGCCGCGACTGGGGCGCGGCGGTCCAGCAGAACCTGGTCCACGGCTCCGACGCGCCCGAGTCCGCCGTACGCGAGATCGGGATCTGGTTCGAGGGTCTCTGACCCCCAAGCGGACGGAGACCGCGCCGCGGACGCCTCCCGACGCTCCGCACCCCGGGCCCAGGTCTTTACGCCGGTCCCGGCGTGGGAGCCGGGCCTGGGACGGACCCGCTCCTAACCTGCTAGCGGGTCGTCGTGCCGCGTGGATCGGGCAGGCCGGTCCACGGGGTCGCAGGCGTGTGTCCCCACCCTTCCCCGAACGACGCGAACCTGCGAGGCACTGCGCATGGCGAACAGCATCATCGGCCGCGACATGGCGGTCGACCTCGGAACCGCCAACACGCTGGTCTATGTCCGCGGCCGCGGGATCATGCTCGACGAGCCCAGCGTGGTGGCGCTGAACGACACCACCGGCGAGGTCCTCGCCGTGGGCCACGAGGCCAAGCGGATGATCGGGCGCACCCCCGACAACATCACCGCCCTGCGTCCGATGAAGGACGGCGTGATCGCCGACTTCGAGGCGACCGAGCAGATGCTGCGGTTCTTCATCCAGCAGGTCCACCGCCGCCGCTACCTCGCCAAGCCTCGGATGGTCGTGTGCGTCCCGAGCGGGGTCACCGCCGTCGAGCAGCGGGCGGTGAAGGAGGCCGGTTACCAGGCCGGCGCCCGCAAGGTCTACATCATCGAGGAGCCGATGGCGGCCGCGATCGGCGCCGGGCTCCCCGTGCACCAGGCGGCCGGCAACATGGTCGTCGACGTCGGCGGCGGCACCACCGAGGTCGCGGTCATCTCCCTCGGCGGCGTTGTCACCAGCCTGTCCATCCGCACCGCGGGCGACGACCTCGACGCCGCGATCGTCGCCTGGATGAAGAAGGAGTACAGCCTCATGCTCGGCGAGCGGACCGCCGAGGAGGTCAAGATGACCCTCGGCTCGGCGTTCCCGACCCACGACGAGCCCGAGGCCGAGGTCCGCGGCCGCGACATGATCAGCGGTCTGCCCCGATCGGTCGTCGTCTCCAGTGCCGACGTCCGCAAGGCGCTCGAGGAGCCGCTGCACGCGATCATCGACGCCGTCCGTACGACGCTCGACCAGACGCCGCCCGAGCTGGCCGGCGACATCATGGACCGCGGCATCGTCCTGACCGGCGGCGGTGCCCTCCTCCGCGGGCTCGACGAACGTCTCCGTCACGAGACCGGGATGCCCGTGCACGTCGCCGAGGACCCCCTCTCGAGCGTCGCCATGGGCGCCGGCAAGTGCGTGGAGGAGTTCGAGGGGCTCCAGCAGGTCCTGGTCTCGGAGCGCCGGCGGTACTGATGCCCTTTCAGCGACCGACCCGGCGACCGATGCCGAAGACGATCCGCCTGCCCGGCCTGTTGCGGGGCTATCGCCCCCTGCGCCCGGGTCCCGACACCTTCGACCAGCGTGCCGACCGCTCCCGCCTGCGGTCGCGGATGATCGCGTTGGTCCTGGCCTGCCTGACCCTGATGACCCTCGACCACCGTCCGGGTCCCGGCTCGCCGATCGAGCCGGCTCGCGACGCGATGGGGTCGATCTTCGGTCCGGTCGAGTCGGCGACGTCGTCGGTGGTCCGGCCGGTCACCGCGATCGGCGACTGGTTCACCTCGCGCCGCGCCATGCAGCACGACATCGCGGCGCTGCAGTCGGAGAACTCCCGGCTGAAGGCCGAGCAGGCGACGTCGCAGTACCAGCGCAACCAGCTCGCCGAGTTCCAAGGTCTCACCGCCGCGGCCGACACGCTCGGCCAGGCGCTCGTGCCGGCGCACGTCGTGGCCTACGGCCCGGCCCAGTCCTTCTCCCGCACGGTCACCATCGATGCCGGCTCGGACGCCGGGGTGCGGCCCGATGAGACGGTCCTCAACGACGACGGGCTGGTCGGCCGCGTGCTCAGGGTGACTCCGACGACCGCGACCGTCCTCCTGATCGTGGACACCGAGTCGGTCGTCGGGGGCCGCGTCGGGTCGTCGATGGAGGTCGGCTTCCTCAGGGGCCGCGGCGGGCTCGGGGACCACGGCACGCTCGACCTCCAGCTCGTCGACCAGTCCGCGGCGCCGGCCAAGGGCGACCCGATCGTCACCTGGGGCAGCCAGGGCGGGGCGCCGTACGTCTCCGGGGTGCCCATCGGGCGCGTCAGGGCCGTCTACGCCAGCCTCCGCGAGTCGACGCAGCGCGCGGTGATCCAGCCATACGTCGACTTCGGCGCGCTCGACCTCGTCGGCGTCGTGGTGCCGTCGGGGACGCGCAGCGACCGCGGCGTGATCGAGGCGGACGGGAGCCTCCGGTGAGGTCGCTCCGGGTCGCCGTCGCGGCCGCACTGGTCGTGCTGGCGCTGGTGCTGCAGGTCGCGGTCTTCCCGCACGTCGCATGGGAGGGGATCGTCCCCAACTTCTGCCTGCTCGTCGTCGTCGCCGCCGCCCTCGTGCGCGGCCCGGCGTTCGCGGCCACGCTCGGCTTCTTCGCCGGCCTGATGCTCGACCTCGCCCCTCCCGCCGACCACGTGGCCGGCCGCTGGGCGCTGGCGCTCGTCGTCGTGGGGTTCGTCGCCGGGCTCATGCGGCAGGACACCCGCACGCCGGCGACCACGGTGGTCGCCACGGTCGCGGTCTCGTCGTTCGTCGGCACCTCGGTCTACGCGCTCACCGGGCTGGTCCTCGGCGACGCCGTCGGAAGCACCGGTGACGTGTTCCGGGTGATCCTGGTGGCCCTGCTCTGGGACGTGCTGCTCACGCCGCTGGTGCTGCCGGGTGTGATGCGCCTGCTCGCCCGGCTGGAGCCCGCGAGCGCGCGATGAAGCCGTCCATCCCGCCGTCCTCGTCGCGCGACCCCCGCCCCGGGGTCCGGAGCGGCGAGCGGTCGCGGCTGCGACTGATCGTGGTCCGGGTCCTGGTGTTCTCGTTGTTCGCCACCCTCTTCGCCCGGCTGTACTACCTCCAGGTCGTCTCCGGCGACTCCTACCGCCAGGCGGCGGCCAGCCAGTCGTTGCGCGAGGTGGTGGTCCAGCCGCAGCGGGGCCTGATCGTGGACGACCAGGGCCGGCCGCTGGTCGCCAACCGCACCGCCTGGGTGGTCTCCGTCGACCGGACGCTTCTCGACAGGCTCTCGGGGCACGACCGCAGCGTCGTCCTGAGCCGACTCGCCGATGCGGTCCACACCCCCCGGAAGCGGATCGAGCAGGCGCTGGTCACCTGCGGCGATCCCGGCAGCAAGCGCGGGCTCTGCTGGAACGGCTCGCCGTACCAGCCCGTGCCGGTCGCGACCGAGGTCCGCCAGGCCGTGGCGCTGAGGATCCTGGAGCAGCCGGAGGACTACCCGGCCGTCGTCGCGCAGCAGCAGAGCGTCCGTGCCTACCCCCGGCCGTACGGCGTGAACCTCGCCGACATCGTCGGCTACCTCAGCCCGATCACCGCCGGGGAGCTCCAGCACGCCAAGCAGGACCACGACACCTCGGTGAACGGCGCCAGCACGGTCGGACGCGCGGGGATCGAGGAGGAGTACGACCGCTACCTGCGCGGCCGACCCGGCTACCAGAAGGTCGCGGTGGACTCGATGGGTCGGGTGCTCGGTGACGAGGGTCGGGTCGACGGCAACCCGGGGGACACCCTGGTCACGTCCATCGACGCGCGGGTGCAGGCGGCGACCGAGCACGCGCTGCACGACGCGATCACGACCGCGCGGGCGACGTACGACCCGGTCACCCACCGCAACTACCGCGCCGACTCCGGTGCCGCGATCGTGCTCCAGGCCAGGACCGGCCGGGTCGTCGCGATGGCGAGCCAGCCTACGTACAACCCGGGGGCGTGGGTCGGCGGCATCACCAAGAAGCAGCTGGCGCGGCTGTACTCGCCGCGTGCGGGCGACCCCCTGCTCGCCCGCGCCTACCAGGGCCAGTTCGCGCCCGGCTCGACGTGGAAGCCGATCATGACCGTCGGCGCGTTCAACCACGGCTTCGGTCCGGGCAGCAGGCTCGACTGCTCATCGGGCTTCCAGGTCGGCAACCGACTCTTCCACAACTACGAGTCGGAGTCCTACGGGATGATCGACTTCGCCAGGGCGCTGCAGGTCTCCTGCGACACCTTCTTCTACCGGGTCGGCTACCACTTCTGGCATGAGTTCGGTCAGGACCCCACGAACGTCAACGCCCGCGACCCACTGGTCGACGAGGCGAAGGCGTTCGGCTTCGGCCGGCCGACCGGCATCGACGTCCCGGGCGAGGCCTCGGGCCGGATCGCCGACCGGCGCTGGAAGCTCGCCTACTGGAAGTCGATGAAGGGCTACTACTGCGGCATCGACCAGCATCCGCCGGCCGGCACCAGCCCCTACCTGAAGCTGTTCGCGCACGAGTTCTGCCTCGAGGGCAGCTACTACCGCGCCGGTGACGCGGTGAACTTCGCGATCGGTCAAGGGGACACACTGGTCACGCCGCTGCAGCTGGCGCGGGCGTACGCCGCGCTGTCCAACGGTGGGACCCTCTACGAACCCCGCATCGCCAAGGCGATCGTCAGCCCGAGCGGCAAGGTCGTGAGGCGGATCCGGCCGAAGGTGCAGGGCCACGTGTCCGACCCGGCCCACGCCATCTCCTACGTCACCGACGCGCTGCTGGGCACCGCCAGGACCGGCACCCTGGCCTGGAAGATGCTCGGCTTCCCCCTCGACCGGATCCACATCCGCTCCAAGACGGGGTCCGCCGAGGTGTACGGCAAGCAGTCGACGTCGTGGGTCGCGTCGTACGACGACAACTACGTGGTCCTGATGATGGTGACCCAGGGCGGCACCGGATCCGGCACGTCCGGCCCGTTCGTCCGCAAGATCTGGGAGTCCCTGTACGGCGTGCACGGCTCGACCGTGGATACCAAGGACGCGCTCATCCCCGGCATCGTCGCCCCGGACACGCTCCCGTCCTTCCAGCCGGACGGCTCGATCCTGCCGCCCAGACCGCGCAAACCGGGACGGGGCCGACCATGAACGGACGCCTGCGCAACCCCGGGGTCGACCGGGTCCTGATGCTGGCCGTGCTCTGCCTGCTGGTGCTCGGCACGCTCCTGGTCTGGTCGGCCACGTCCCACCGCGACGACCTCACCGCGGGGGACCCCACGGCGTACCTGCGCAAGCAGCTGGTGAACGTCTGCATCGGGCTCGTGCTGATGGTGGTCGTGATGGCCACCGATCACCGCTGGGTCCGGATCGTCGCACCGGTGGTCTACCTCGCCTCGGTCGGCGGGCTCGTGCTCGTGCTGACGATGGGCACCACGGTCAACGGCTCGCGGTCGTGGATCGACGTGGCCGGGATGTCGATCCAGCCGTCGGAGTTCGCCAAGCTCGCGGTGGTGATCGGGATGGCGCTGCTCGTGGCCGAGCGGAAGGAGGGACGCCGTACCGGGGTGGGCTCGGCGGAGGTGGTCGGAATGCTCGTGATCGCCGGCGTGCCGGCCGCACTGATCATGCTCCAGCCCGACCTCGGCACCCTGCTCGTCCTGTCGGCGACCGTCTTCGGTGTGCTCGCCGTCGCGGGTGCCCCGCGGCGCTGGCTGGCGTTCCTGCTGGCCGGGGGGCTGGTCGGCGGCGTGGCGGTGTTCGCCGGTCACCTGCTCAAGCCGTACCAGATCGACCGCTTCCTGGCCTTCACCAACCCCGACCTCGACCCGCGCGGTGCCGGGTACAACACCGAGCAGGCCCGGATCGCCGTCGGCAACGGCGGCCTCTTCGGGCAGGGCCTGTTCCACGGGTCGCAGACGCGGGCCGGCTTCGTGCCCGAGCAGCACACGGACTTCATCTTCACCGTGGCGGGGGAGGAGCTGGGCCTGGTGGGTGCCGCCGTCCTGATCGCGCTGCTCGGCATCGTCATCTGGCGCGCCCTGGCGATCTCCGCACTGTCCACCGATCTCTTCGGTCGCGTCGCGGCGGCGGGCATCGCCTGCTGGTTCGGCTTCCAGGCGTTCCAGAACATCGGCATGTGCCTGGGCATCATGCCCGTGACCGGCGTCCCCCTGCCGTTCGTGTCGTACGGCGGCTCGTCGATGTTCGCGGGGATGCTGGCCATCGGGCTGCTGCAGAACATCCACCTGCGCGCGACGGCCTCCCTCCCCACGCGCTACGCCCGCCCGATCTCTCAAGTAACGCGGGGTTATCACCGCACCAGAGCCGGCCTGACACCGCAGAGGTGACCGCAACACCGCGGAAGTCGGACCGAGGGCCGCTATAACTGGCGAGTGAGCACCCACCAGCTCGTGGTCGCGGACGCGTCCCTGCGCGACCGCCCCGGGCGTTGGCAGATCGGCATCGACGACGGTCGGGTCGCCGCGGTCACCCAGGCGCCGCTGACCGGCCGGGACGAGATCGACGCCGCCGGTGGCTTGGTCACCGAGAGCTTCGTCGACGGTCACCTGCATCTGGACAAGGTGGGCACGCTCGATCGGGTCGGCGACGCCGCGCTCACGGCGTACACCGGTGAGGGGATGGCCTCCGCGAGGCACGCGATCGAGCTCGCGTCCGCGGTCAAGGCGGAGTACGACCGCTCGTGGATCGAGCCGAACGCCCGCTGGGCGGTCCTGCAGGCCGTGCGGTACGGCGTGCGCCACGTGCTGGCGTTCGCCGACGTCGACACCTCGGCGCGTCTGGAGGGCGTCATCCCGCTGCTGACGCTGCGCGACGAGTTCCGCGGCGTCGTCGACCTGCAGGTCGTGGCGTTCCCCCAGGACGGCCTGCTGCGCGATCCCGGCGCCGAGACCCTGGTCCAGGAGGCCGTCGACCTCGGCGCGGACGTCGTGGGTGGCATCCCGTGGATCGAGCGCACCGACGCCGAGGCGCGCGAGCACGTGCACCGGATGTGCGCGCTCGCCGCCTCCCAGGACCGCCGGGTCGCGATGCTCGTCGACGACACCGGCGACCCGAGCCTCCGGACGACCGAGATGCTGGCGGAGGCGATGGTGCAGTTCGGACTGCTCGGGCGCGGCGTCGCCAACCATGCGCGTGCCGTCGGGCTGTACGCCCGCCCCGAGCTGGAGCGTCTGGCGGGCCTGGCGAGGCGGGCCGGCCTCGGCTTCGTCAGCGACCCGCACACCGGTCCGCTGCACCTGCCGGTGCGCGAGCTGACCGCGATGGGGGTTCCGGTCGCACTCGGGCAGGACGACATCGAGGACGCGTTCTACCCGTTCGGCAGGCACAACATGCTCGAGGTCGCGTTCCTCGCCGCCCACGCCCTGGAGGCCGTCGACACCGCCGGCCTCGACCTGGTCTACGACGCGGTGACGACCACGGCCGCGACGGTCCTGGGCGTGGCCGGGCACCGCCTCGAGGAGGGCGGCAACGCCGACCTCGTGGTCCACCACCAGCCGACCCTGCGCTCGGTGCTCGCCCACCACGACCCGCCGGCGTACGTCGTGGCCTCCGGCCGCCTGGTCGCCACGTCGACGTCGTCGACGCAGCTCCACCTCCCCTCCTGGCGCCGCCCCGGCGCCGGCTCGGCGTCGGCCACGCCGCGATCCTCGGCGATTCATCGGTTGTCTCGGGCAACCGATAGGATCGCGGGCGATGACCACAGCTGAGCAGTTCCCGTCGGCTCCCTCGGAGTCGGGGGAGTACACCCACCGGCAGATCCTCACCATCATCACCGGCCTGATGATGGGCATGTTCCTGGGCGCCCTCGACCAGACGATCGTCTCCACCGCCATCCGCACCATCTCCGACGACCTCCACGGTCTCTCGGTGCAGGCGTGGGTCACCACGGCGTACCTGATCACCTCGACGATCGCGACGCCGATCTACGGCAGGCTGGGCGACCTCTACGGCCGCAAGAAGCTGTTCATGTTCGCGATCTCGGTGTTCATCGCCGGATCGGCGCTGTGCTCGTTCGCGACGTCGATGTACATGCTCGCGGCGTTCCGGGCGGTGCAGGGCATCGGTGCCGGCGGGCTGTTCACCCTGGTGCTGGCGATCATCGGCGACATCGTCTCGCCGCGTGAGCGCGCTCGCTACACCGGCTACTTCATGGCGACCTTCGGTACGTCGAGCGTGCTCGGCCCGGTGCTCGGCGGCTTCTTCGCGTCGCACGCGGTGATCCTCGGCGTGACCGGCTGGCGCTGGGTCTTCCTGGTCAACGTGCCGATCGGGATCGCGGCGCTCTTCGTGGTCTATCGCACGCTGCACGTCCACCATCACCGTCGCGAGGCCCGCATCGACTGGTGGGGGGCGGTCACCCTCGTGGTCGCGCTCGTGCCGCTGCTGACCGTCGCCGAGCAGGGGCGCCAGTGGGGGTGGGACTCCGGTCGCGCGATGGCCTGCTACGTGATCGGCGTGATCGGGCTCGGCTCGTTCTATGCCGTCGAGCGGAGGATGGGCGAGGCGGCGATGATCCCGCTGCGGATGTTCCGGGTCCGTCCGGTCGCCGTCGGCATCGCGGCCAACGTGGTCACCGGCATGGCGTTGTTCGGAGGCATCTTCGTGCTCCCGCTGTACATGCAGATCGTGCACGGCGCCAGCCCCATGAGGTCGGGCTTCCTGATGCTGCCGATGGTGGTCGGGATGATGAGCGCCTCGATCGTCTCGGGCCAGGTCATCTCGCGCACGGGCCGGATCCGGGCGTTCCCGATCGTCGGTTCGGCCATGGCCGCGGCCGCCCTGCTCGCGCTCTCGGGGATCGGCGCGGACACCGCGCTGCCGGTCGTGATGGCACTGATGCTGTTGCTCGGCTACGGGCTGGGCAACTGCATGCAGCCGCTGCTGCTGATCCTGCAGTCGGCCGTGCCGCCGCGCGACATCGGCGTCGCCACCTCCTCGGCGACGTTCTTCCGGCAGATCGGAGGCACCATCGGCGTCGCGATCTTCCTGTCGATCCTGTTCGGCCAGGTCGGCGGCCACATCGGGCACGCGCTGGAGACCGAGTCGAAGACAGCCGCGTTCCAGCAGGCGGTCCAGCACCCGGTCACCCCGCTCGACCACCAGTTCGCGCAGTCGGTGCAGAGCCGGGGCCACGCGCCGTTCCTCGGCCAGGTGACCGACGACTCGTCGTTCATCCAGAAGCTCTCGCCCGCGCTCGCGCACCCGTTCAAGGTCGGGTTCGCCGAGTCGATGGACACCGTCTTCCTCTTCGCCGGGCTCGTCGGGATCCTCGCGTTCCTGATCCTGCTGCTGATGCCGAAGGTCGAGCTGCGCGCCACCTCCGCCAGCGCGGCGGTCCGCTCCGAGGCGGCTCCGACGGCTCCGGTGACCGAGCAGATCTGAGCGCTCACCGTCCCGCGGAGCGCGTCTGCGCCACGGTTCGGTGAGGGCGAGCCGTTCCCACTCCGGCCGGGCGATGCCACGATGTGCGGGTGGCACCACGCGAGCTGGTGCGCGACGCCGTGGAGCGGGTCGTCCTCTCGGGGCACGTGGGCAAGTCCGGAGCCGGACTGGAACGGGTCCGGCTCGCTGACGGGCGGACCCTGGTCGTCAAGCGGATCGAGCCGCGGACGGACTTCACGGTCGAGGTCACCGGCGGCATGCCGGGACGCGAGTACCTGCTGTGGCGTTCCGGCGTCCTCGAACGGTTGCCGGCGGGTGTCGAGCACGCCATGGTGGACGCCTGGGTCGAGGACGGCACCACCGTGCTGGTGATGCGTGACCTCGGCGATGCCGTGCTCACGTGGGACGACCGCCTGTCCGCCGAGAAGGCTGCCTGGGTGATGGCGAGGACCGCCGGCCTCCATCGGGCGTTCCTGGGCGAGGCGCCGGCGGACGTCGTCCCGCTCGGCCGGGCGCTGGCCCTCTTCGCCCCGGCGACCGCCGCTCGATGGGCCGACGAGGGCATCGAGCTGATGCGGCTGGTGCTGCGGGGTTGGGAGCTCTTCGTCGAGGAGGCGTCGGCCGACGTCGCGGGGGCCGTGATGACGCTGCTCGACGACGTCACGCCGCTGCGCCGCGAGCTGGAGACCGGCCCGGTCACGATGACCCACGGCGACCTCGCGACCGTCAACATGGCGATCCAGGGCGACGCGCTGGTCCTCATCGACTGGGCCATGCCCACGGCCGCTCCGGGCTCGCTGGACGTCGCCCGGTTCATCGCCGGGTGCGCGTCCGTCGTGGACGGGAGTCGCGAGAGCCTGATCGCGGCGTACCGGGACGCGGCCGGCCCGGCGTACGACGAGCGCTCGATGCGGCTGTCCCTGCTGGCAGGCCTGATGTGGCTCGGCTGGAACAAGGCGCTCGACGCCGTCGAGCATCCCGATCCGCAGATCCGCGCACGTGAGAGGGCCGACCTCGACTGGTGGGTCGACCGCGCACGCGACGCACTGGAGACAGGAGTCCTGTGATGGACCTGAACACGCTGTACCACCGCACCGTCGAGGCCTGGGCCGACCGCGTGAACGCGGTGGGTCCCGACCAGTGGGACCGGCCCACGCCGTGTCGCGACTGGACGGTCGGCGACCTCACCAACCACGTCGTCGGCGAGGACCTGTGGACCGCGCCACTGGTGAACGGCAGCACGATCGCCGACGTGGGCGACCGCTTCGACGGCGACCTGGTCGGCGACGACCCGGTGCGCGCGGCCCTCGACGCGGCCATGGAGGCGACCACGGTGGTCGCGCAACGGCTCCCCGAGGGCGGCACGGTCCAGCTCTCGTACGGCGAGGAGCAGCTCACCGAGTACGTCTACCAGCTGGCCACCGACCACCTCGTCCACGCCTGGGACCTGGCGGTCGCCACCGGTGGCGACACCCGACTCGACCCGCACCTGGTGACCGAGGTCGCGGCCTGGTTCGCTCCGCGCGAGGAGCTGTACCGCGGGGCCGGCGCGATCGGTCCGCGCGGCGTCTCGCACGGCGGTGCCCAGGGCGACCTGCTCGCGGCCTTCGGACGCGACGCCGGATGGGGTCCCACCCATGCGGCACTGGCTCGCTTCTCGGCGGCCTTCGGCAGCGGTGACGTCGACGCGATCATGGCGCTGATGACCGACGACTGCGTCTTCGAGGCCACCGGGCCGGCGCCGGACGGCGTACGCCACGAGGGTGCGGACGCCGTGCGGGCGGTCTGGGTGGAGGTGTTCGGCCAGACCCGCGACGCCGCGTTCACCGAGGAGGAGTCATACGCCGGCGGTGACCGCGGCGTGCTGCGCTGGCGGTTCGACTGGACCGGTGACGACGGTGCTCCCGGACACGTCCGGGGAGCCGACGTGCTCCGGTTCCGGGACGGCAAGGTCTGCGAGAAGCTCTCCTACGTGAAGGGCTGACCGAGGGGTCGTCGACACGGCTGAACCCGGATGGTCTGTGTTTGGATGGTCGGCATGAGCAGCTCGGACTCGACCGACGACCCCACGGACATCCCCGACCAGCCGGAGCGAGCCTCCGAGCTCGACCCCGTGATCGCCGAGGCCGTCGACGGGGTCACCAACCGTTTCGGCGCCGAGGGCCTCGAGCAGATGATCGAGTACGCCGAGGCGTCGCTCGCCGAGGCCCGCGCCGCCCTCGAGGAGCTCGCCAAGTCCGTCGAGTAGTGGTCGGCCGGGCGTTCCCGAGCGGCCCCACGGATGCCGGAACGAGGCGCCCCGCGGCGTACGCTGGGGCGTTCGTCCACGAAGTGAGGTCTGCCCGCGTGTCCACGAGCGTCTTCCCGCGGCTCGAGCCACGGCTGCCGTCGGTGTCCAAGCCGATCCAGTACGTCGGTGGCGAGCTGAACTCCACCGTCAAGGACTGGGACTCGGTCGACGTCCGATGGGCGCTGATGTACCCCGACGCCTACGAGGTGGGTCTGCCCAACCAGGGTGTCGCCATCCTCTACGAGGTCCTCAACGAGCGCGACTGGATCCTCGCCGAGCGGTCCTACGCCGTGTGGCCCGACATGGAGCGGGTGATGCGCGCCGGTGACGAGCAGGGCGCGATCCCGCAGTTCACCGTCGACGCCCACCGGCCGGTGCGCGACTTCGACCTGTTCGGCATCAGCTTCTCCACCGAGCTCGGGTACACGAACCTGCTCAACGCTCTCGACCTCGGCGGCATCCCGATGCACGCGGTCGACCGCGGCGACGACGACCCGGTCGTGATCGCCGGAGGTCATGCGGCGTTCAACCCGGAGCCGATCGCGGACTTCCTGGACGCCGCCGTGCTCGGCGACGGCGAGGAGGTCGTGCTGGCGATCTCCGAGGTCGTCCGGGAGTGGAAGGGCGAGGGCAGCCCAGGTGGGCGCGACGAGCTCCTGCGACGGCTCGCGGTCTCGGAGAACGTCTACGTGCCGAAGTTCTACGACGTCACGTACGCCGCCGACGGCGGCATCGAGGCGGTCGTGCCCAACCGGCCGGGCATCCCGTTCCGGGTCCGCAAGCACACGCTGATGGATCTCGACCAGTGGCCGTATCCCGCCCGGCCGCTGGTCCCGCTCGCCGAGACCGTGCACGAGCGGTTCAGCGTCGAGATCTTCAGGGGCTGCACCCGCGGCTGCCGCTTCTGCCAGGCCGGGATGATCACCCGCCCGGTGCGCGAGCGCTCGATCGAGACGATCGGCTCGATGGTCGAGAACGGCATCCGGAGGTCCGGCTTCGAGGAGGTCGGGCTGCTCTCGCTGTCCAGCGCCGACCACACTGAGATCGCCGAGGTGGCGCACGGGCTGGCCGACCGGTACGAGGGCACCAACGTCTCCCTGTCCCTGCCCTCGACGCGGGTCGACGCCTTCAACATCACGCTGGCCAACGAGTTCTCCCGCAACGGCCGTCGTTCCGGGCTGACCTTCGCCCCGGAGGGCGGCAGCGAGCGGATGCGGAAGGTGATCAACAAGGCCGTCACCGAGGACGACCTGATCCGCACGGTGGCCACGGCGTACTCCAACGGCTGGCGGCAGGTGAAGCTCTACTTCATGTGCGGCCTCCCGACCGAGACCGACGACGATGTGCTCGGCATCGCCGACCTGGCCACCAAGGTGATCGCGAAGGGCCGTGAGGTGACCGGCCGGAACGACATCCGGTGCACGGTCTCGATCGGTGGCTTCGTGCCGAAGCCGCACACGCCGTTCCAGTGGGCGGCCCAGCTCGACCACGAGACCACCGACCAGCGACTGAAGCAGCTGCGCGATGTGGTGCGGGCCGACAAGCGGTACGGCCGTGCCATCGGCTTCCGCTACCACGACGGCAAGCCCGGCATCGTCGAGGGACTGCTCTCCCGCGGCGACCGTCGCGTCGGCCGGATCATCGAGGAGGTCTGGCGCGACGGGGGCCGCTTCGACGGCTGGAGCGAGCACTTCTCCTACGACCGCTGGGTCGCAGCGGCGGACCGGGCGCTGGCCGGCACCGGGGTCGACCTCGACTGGTACACCATCCGCGAGCGCGACTACGACGAGGTCCTGCCCTGGGACCACCTCGACTCCGGACTCGACAAGGACTGGCTCTGGTCCGACTGGGAGGACGCCCTCGCCGTCGCCGCGGACCCTGACGCCGTACCCGACGTCGAGGACTGCCGATGGACCCCCTGCTACGACTGTGGCGTCTGCCCGGAGATGGACACCGAGATCCAGATCGGACCGACGGGCCGCCAGCTGCTGCCGCTCTCCGTGGTCTGACGTCCCACGCGGTCGGCCTGCCATGCTGGGACATGGCCGCGTCCCGTAGTGCCCGGGTCTATGCGGACTTCCTCCTGCCCCACCTGACCCGCGACCTGCATCTGGTCGACGTGGGGTGCGGCTCGGGCGAGCTCTCGTTGGAGCTGGCGGCGGAGGTCGGTCGGCTCACCGGGATCGACGAGGACACCGCCGAGATCGCGAGCGCGCGCGCGGCGGCCGCCGCGTCGTCCGTCGGCAACGCCGACTTCGAGGTCGGCGACGCCTACGCGCTCGGGTTGCCGGACGACGGTGTGGATGCCGTGCTCGGTCACTCCGTCCTCGAGGCCCTCGACCGACCGGGCGACGCGCTCGACGAGATGCGGCGCGTGCTCAGGCCCGGCGGCATCGTGGCCGTGGCCTCGGTCGAGTACGGCGGGCTCGTTCTGGCCGGCCCGGACGCACCGCTGCTCCGGCGCTTCTACGAGATCCGCGAACGGTTGTGGCTCGCCGAGGGCGCCGACCCCTACCTGGGTCGGGAGCTGCGCGGCCTGCTCATCGGCCACGGATTCACGCGGGTGCGGGCGTCGACGACGTACGTCTGCTACGGGGACGAGGCAGCGGTACGCGAGTTCGGGCTCGGGCGAGCCGACGACTGCGTCGACGACTGGTACGTCGAGTCGGCCCAGCGCCACGGCCTGGCGACCCCGCATGACCTCGAGCGCATGCGGCACGCCTGGCTGACCTGGGCGGATTCGCCCTCGTCGTACGCCGCCTTCGCCTGGTGCCGCGCCCTCGGCTGGACCGCCTGACCGTCCGGGGCGGAGCCCTCAGCACTGGCCCTTCGGGCGGAGGACGAGCTCGGTCCACACGGCCCGGTGGTCGCTCGAGGTCGACGCCAGCACCCGGGTGCTGTCGCGGGCCGGAGCGAAGTGGTTGTCGTAGAGGATGTAGTCGATCCGGCTGCGTGGGTCGGCCTCGGGCACGGTGAGGCCCCTGCCTCTCCCGCCGTACTCCTGCGCGTCGAGGAGGTACTGACGCAGGATCCGCACCGGTAGGTCTCCGGGACGTGAGTTCAGGTCACCGGACAGGATCGTGGGGTGCGGTGAGCTCGCGATCACGCGACCGATGGCCTCGGCCTGGCGCACCCGCTGTGCGGCGCCGCGTCCGCCTTGGCTGAGGTGGACCGAGTAGAACGTCACCGTCCGGTCGCCCACGCGCAACGTCGCCTCGAGCAACCCGCGCGGCTCCGAGTGCGGCCGTCGCGGCAGCCGGGTGTTGTGCGTCTCCCGGATCGGGTAGCGGCTCAGGATCGCGTTGCCGAAGCGCCCCCCGTCGTACCCGAAGAGGTTGGGGCCGTAGACCGCCCGCAGCCCCGTCACCCGGCCGAGGTACGCCGCCTCGTCGGTGTCGCCGCTGCGGATCGTCCCGCTGTCCACCTCGTTCAGGCTGACGACATCGGGGTGTGCGGCCCTGATCTCCGCGGCGATCCGGGCCAGGCCGGTCCCGCCGTACCGACTGACCCCGGCATGGATGTTGAACTGCATCACCCGGACGATCTGGGGAGGGCGGATCGGGCACCCCGGGTCGCGATGGATCTTCACCGGCTGGAGCGGGTCGCGCAACGGGTGGTGCTTCCGGCGGTGCGGGGGATGCCCGCTCGGAGCGCTCGACGTCGGGGCTGTGACGACGGTGGGCGACGTCCCGCCGTTGCCGTATGGCGTGCCTCCGGGCGAGCCGAGCACCCAGACCGCGACCGCGAACACCGCCACCAGCCCGAGCACCACGGCACCGGCGACCCAGGCGGCGCGCCACGAGAGGTCGAGGCGGGGCTCGCCCTGCGGAGGCTGGTCGTCCGGCACGCGACAACTGTGCCCGACGACCGTTCATCCCCCGGGGGATGCCCCGGCCCGCGCGTCAGCGCAGCTGGTCCTCGAGGTACGCCGGGCGCCCGACGTACGCGCCGACGGCCATCAGCGGCAGCACCAGCGCGACCAGCAGCCACAACGGGGTCGTCCAGCCGCCGGTGGAGTCGTAGATCGTGCCGACCAGGAACGGCCCGAGTGCCGCCATGAGATAGCCCAACGACTGGGTGAAGCCCGACAGCGCCGCGGTGCCGTCGGGGGTGCGGGCGCGCAGGCCGATCAGCGTCAGCACGACCGGGAAGACGCAGCACCCGATGCCGACCAGCACGGCCGCGGGGATCGCCAGCGAGTGCGCGTCGACCAGGAGCAGCGCGTACCCGACCAGGTAGCTGGCGAGGACCGCGAGGATCAGGCCCACCTGGTTCTCGAGCCGGGCGCAGAGGGCGGGGAGCCACAGCGACAGCGGGATGCTCACGCCGGCCACGATGCCGACCAGCAGCCCGGCCTGCTCGGCCCCGTAGCCGTGGTCGCGCCACAGCTGGGCGAACCAGCCGAAGATGGAGTAGGCCTGGAGCGACTGCAGCCCGAACAGCAGCGCCATCGCCCAGCCGAGCCGGGTGCGGGCCACGGCGCCGAACGAGATGCTGCGCGAGTCGCGCTCAAGGTGGCGGTCGTGGGTGGCGAGCGCGAGCCACGGGACGAGGGCGAGCAGGGCGGTCAGCGACCAGACACCGAGGCCACCGCGCCAGCCGCCCGACGTGTGGGCCACCGGGACCGTCAGCAGGAACGCCGAGGTCAGCCCGACGGCCAGGGCCGTGGTGTAGACACCGGTCGCCCAGCCGACCCGGTGCGGGAAGTGCAGCTTCACCAGCGACGGGATCAGCACGTTGGCCGTGGCCATGCCGGCGAGCGCCAACGCGGAGAGAGCCAGGAACGCGACGTCATCGTGGACCGCGGCCCGGCCCGCGAGCCCGACGACGACCGCAGCCAGGGACGCCGCCGCGCTGCGGTGCAGGCCCACCAGCCGGGCGAACGTCGGAGCGAGCGCGCCGAAGACCGCGAACGCGAGCACGGGGAGGGAGGTGAGGAGGCCGGCCTCGGGGCCCGACAACGCCAGTCCGTCGCGAACCTCCTCGAGCACCGGTCCGACGCTGACCGCGGCGGGACGCAGGTTGAACGAGAGGAGCACCAGTCCGACGACGACCAGAGCGGTACGACGAGCGGCGGACACCGCCGGATCCTCGCACCCGGTCCTGGCCGTGGTCACATCGCCGCGCACCGCCGGAGAGGTGTCCGCGGGCTCCGGCAGGATGGTCACGTGGGTGAGGTGGCGCGGCACATCGACGACGCGGAGCGCCGCGCCCGGCTCGGCGTACGCCACGCGCTCGCCGTCCCGGTGGCCGACACGCTCGCGGCGGCTCGCGCCCTGACGTGTCTGCACGCGACCGAGCCGGCCTCGGTCCACCTCGCCGCCTGGGCGCGGGCCGGCGTCACCCGTGACGACATCGACGACGCCCTCTACGTCCAGCGCTCGGTCGTCAAGCAGCTCGCGATGCGACGGACCGTGTTCGCCTTCCCCCGTGAGCTGCTCCCGGCGGTCTGGGGGAGTGCCAGCGCGCGGGTCGCCGCGCAACAGGTCCGCCGGATGGCCAAGGAGATGCAGACCACCGGGGTCGCGACGGACGGCGAGGCCTGGGCCGCGGAGCACCTCGCGCTCGTCCACCGCTTGATCGCGGACGACGGGCCGCTGACCACCGCCGAGGTGCGGGCCGCCCTCCCGGCGCTCGACGCCCGGGTCACCCGAGGACGCGGGCAGTACCAGGCCGACGTCGCGGTCGCCGCGTCCGTGATCGTGACCCTGGCCGCCTCCGGGGCGATCGTCCGAGGCGCGAACGACGGTGGCTGGAAGGTCTCCCGTCCACGCTGGACGGCGACCGAGCAGTGGCTGGAGGACGTGCCCGAGCCGCTCCCCGAGGCCGACGGGTACGCCGTCCTGGTGGGGGCCTGGCTGCGGGCGTTCGGACCCGGCACCGAGGCCGATCTGGTCTGGTGGCTGGGCGCCACCAAGGCGGCGGTGCGGCGGGCCCTGGCCGACGTCGGCGCCGTCCCCGTGTCGCTCGATGGCGAGGCCACCGGATGGCTGCTGCCCGACGACCTCGATCCGGTCGCCGATCCCGGCCCTTGGGCGGCGCTGTTGCCCTCGCTCGACCCGACCACGATGGGCTGGAAGGAACGCGCGTTCCACCTCGGTGCCCACAGCGAGAAGGTCTTCGACCGCAACGGCAACGGCGGGCCGACCGCATGGTGGAACGGCCGCATCGTCGGTGTCTGGTGCCAGCGCGAGGACGGCACCGTCGACGTCGTGCTCGCCGAGGAGGTCCCGCGCGCAGCCCGCCGGGCCCTCGACGCCAGGGCCTCGGAGCTCACCGCCTGGCTCGACGGCGACGTCGTGCGGTCGATCTACCTGTCCCCGCTCGCCCGCGAGCACCTCGCCTCCGAGGCCCGAGCGTCCCACTAGCCTGACCCGGTGCGAGAGCAGCCCGAGCAGCAGGCGCCGCCGGTCCAGCGGCTTCGCGTCCGCTACGCCAAGCGCGGCCGGCTCCGCTTCACCAGTCACCGCGACTTCAGCCGCGCGTTCGAGCGCGCGCTCGTGCGGGCGCGCATCCCGATGGCGTACTCCTCGGGCTTCAACCCCCATCCCCGCATCTCGTACGCCGGAGCCTCGCCGACCGGTGCCGCGAGCGAGGCGGAGTACCTCGAGATCGGGCTCGCCGAGACCGTCGACCCGGCTCGACTCGCCGACGACCTCGACCAGGCCCTGCCCGAGGGGCTCGACGTGCTCGAGGTCACGGAGGCCGCTCCCGGCAGCCTGGCCGACCGCCTGGAGGCGAGCCGGTGGCAGATCGACCTGGCGTTGCCTCCGGCCACGGTCACGGCGGCGGCCGAGGCCTTCCTGGCCCGCTCGTCGGTGACCGTCGAGCGGATGACGAAGAAGGGGTTGCGCTCCTTCGACACGCGCGCTGCCGTGCTCGCCCTGCAGGTCACGGCGTACGACGCGGGATCGCGGCTCACCGTCGTGCTCCGGCACGCGGTGCCCGCCGTGCGGCCGGACGACGTCCTCACCGGATTGCGCCAGGTGGGCGGCCTCGAGGACGCGGGAGCGCCCCTGGTGACGCGGCTCGCACAGGGTCCGTTCGACGAGGCGACCGGCACGATCGGCGATCCGCTATCCGGTTGACAGTGCGGGGATCGGTGGTCCGGTGTGCGATACTCGAGGTGATCGGAAGTGCGGCTTGCCGTTGCGACCGATCCGACGACGTTCTCGCCGGTCCACCTTCCGAAGGCGGTCCGGCACGCTGAGTCCAGGTCGTCACCCGACCGCGACGCGGCCGGCTGCATCGGTGACAGCGAGGCAGCCGCACAGGCCCGGCGACCGCGGTCGGTGATGACTCCCGGACGACTGTGACGCACCTGCGGAGGGTGTCGCCGCCATACGAAGGCTTTGCGCCGTCGGCCCTGTCCACGCGGGTCGCCGGCGTCGGACACGTCCGGGGCTGCACCCAGCGTCCGGACCGAGGAGCGACATGCTCGACGATCACGCGGACGGCTCCGCGACCCCCGAGACCAGCGACACCACCGACACCACGGAGACCGGGGGCGGACCAGCGGCCCCGGTCGCCAAGAAGGCGGCCCGGAAGCGGACCACCAAGAAGGCCGCCACGCCGGCCGAGGACACCGCCGGAGAAGCGGCCGGCGACCAACCCGAGACCGAGGGCTCGGGCGAGAAGCCGAAGAAGAGGACGGCGCGCAAGAAGGCCACCGCGGCGAAGGCGGCGTCCTCCGAGGGGACGACCGACGACGCGCGCGACGCGACAGCCGCGACGGACCGGCCGGCGAAGAAGACGACCCGCACGAGGGCCGCCAAGAAGGCCGGGTCCTCCGCGGCCACCGACGCTCCGGCGGACGTGACCGGCGACCGGGGCGGCGACACCGGCCCGTCGTCGATCGCCCCCGTCTTCCAGGCGCCGGACACCAAGGCCGCCCCCGCACGACGTACGGCGAAGAAGGCCCGCCCGGACACCGGCTCCGACCGGGCTGACGAGCGCCCGGCCCCCGACACCGGCCCCGACACCGGCCCCGACACCGGTGACGACGCCGGTGACGACACCGGCGAGGGACCCGCGCGGCGCAAGCGTCGCCGGGGCGGCCGCCGGCGCCGCAAGCCCGGCAGCGGCGAGGGCGGCGCCGATGAGCCGTCCGACCAGCCCGAGGGCGACGCCGAGGACCAGGCGTCCGGCGAGTCCGCCGGCGAGCCCACCGACGCCGAGTCCACCTCGTCCCGCCGTCGCCGCCGTCGCCGTCGTGCCGGTGAGGACGGCGCAGACGCCAACGACGACCCGGCGAACACGGTCACCAAGGTCCGCAGCGGCCGCAGCGCCGCCGACGAGATCACCGCGGTCAGCGGCTCCACCCGGCTCGAGGCCAAGAAGCAGCGCCGACGCGAGGGCCGCGAGGCCGGCCGGCGCCGCGCGCCGATCGTGAGCGAGGCGGAGTTCCTGGCCCGCCGCGAGTCGGTCAACCGGGTCATGGTGATCCGCCAGCGCGACGACGTGACCCAGATCGGCGTGATCGAGGACAACGTCCTCGTCGAGCACTACGTCGCCCGCGAGTCCCAGACATCGCTGATCGGGAACGTGTATCTCGGCCGGGTCCAGAACGTCCTGCCCTCCATGGAGGCGGCGTTCATCGACATCGGGAAGGGACGCAACGCCGTCCTGTACGCCGGTGAGGTGAACTGGTCGGCGCTCGGCCACAAGGAGGGCCAGCCGCGCAAGATCGAGTCGGTCCTCTCCTCGGGCCAGACCGTGCTCGTGCAGGTCACCAAGGACCCGATCGGTCACAAGGGCGCGCGGCTGACCAGCCAGATCAGCCTGGCCGGTCGGTTCCTCGTCTACGTCCCGGACGGCACCACCAGCGGGATCTCCCGCAAGCTGCCCGACACCGAGCGCAACCGGCTGAAGACGCTGCTCAAGGAGATCGTCCCCGAGCAGGCCGGCGTCATCGTCCGGACCGCCGCCGAGGGTGCCTCCGAGGAGGAGCTCACCCGCGACGTCGAGCGGCTCACGGCCCGCTGGGACGACATCGAGAAGAAGGCGGCGAGCAAGAGCGCCGGAGCGTCGCTCCTCTACGGCGAGCCCGACCTGACCCTGAAGGTCGTCCGCGACCTGTTCACCGAGGACTTCACGAAGCTGGTGATCGAGGGCGACGAGGCCTGGGAGACCGTCCAGGGGTACGTCGTGCACGTCGCGCCGGACCTCGAGGACCGGCTCGAGCGCTACGTGCCGAAGAAGGACCAGGACGTCTTCGCGGCGTACCGGATCGACGAGCAGATCAAGAAGGGGCTCGACCGCAAGGTCTGGCTGCCGTCCGGCGGCTCGCTGGTGATCGACCGCACCGAGGCGATGACCGTCGTCGACGTGAACACCGGCAAGTTCACCGGCTCGGGCGGCAACCTCGAGGAGACCGTCACCAAGAACAACCTCGAGGCCGCCGAGGAGATCGTCCGGCAGCTCCGGCTGCGCGACATCGGCGGCATCATCGTCGTCGACTTCATCGACATGGTGCTGGAGTCCAACCGCGACCTCGTGCTGCGCCGTCTGGTCGAGTGCCTCGGCCGCGACCGCACGCGGCACCAGGTCGCCGAGGTGACGTCGCTGGGTCTGGTCCAGATGACGCGGAAGCGCATCGGGACCGGCCTGCTGGAGTCGTTCTCCCACGACTGCCCGCACTGCCACGGCCGCGGCGTGATCATCGAGGACGCGCCGGTCGAGCCGAAGAAGGGCGAGGACGAGCCCCGGCGCGCCCGCCGCAACCGCAGCCGTGGCCGGACCCAGGAGACCTCGGCGCCCGAGCCGCCCAAACCGCCCTCGCCCAAGGACCTGGCCGCCATGGCCCGGCACCACGAGGAGCACCCCGAGGACCGGCCCGAGGATCTCGACGACCTCACCGACGACCTCACCGACGACATCACCGACGACCTCACCGAGGACGGGGCCGAGGATCTCGAGGACCTCACCGAGGACCTGACCGGGGACCGGGCGGAGGACCAGGCGCCCGACGACGTCGAGCCGCTCGACGACGGCGCCGAGACCTCCCAGGTCGAGGTCGCGGCCGAGACCGCCGAGGACGATGTCCAGGTCGAGGTCTCGGTCGAGGTCGCCTCAGCGTCCGCGCCCGAGCCGCCCGCCGAGCCCGAGCCGGTGACACCCGCGGAGCCGGAGAGGCCACGGGTCGTCACCCGCACCCGGCGCCGGTCCGCGAGCCGCCCGGCCGGACCGCCGACGTCGGCCCCCGCCGACTCCGGCGGGCCCGCGGCGGGTGCGGACGGAACGCCGGAGCAGCCGGCCGACGAGACGCCTGCCCTGCACGTCCCGGTCAAGCGGAAGGGCGCGCGGAAGCGCTGACACCCGGGTCAGGGACGTCGGTAGGGCTTCTGGTGGATCAGCTTCACGTGGTGGTTGCGGCACCCCGTCGTCGGGTGCACGACGTACTGCGAGGCCGTCGCGTTCGGCACGTAGACCCGGAAGCCGTCGACGTGGTGGCGGTGGCACACCTTGCGGGGGAAGTTCAGGGCGGTGACCTCGTCGAGCGAGCTGCGCAGGCGCTGCCCGGGCTCGAGGACGTACGTCGCGACCTTGCCAGGGAGTCGCACCGCGGGTGCTCCGATCTGGGTGCCGTTGCCGTCGCCGACGTAGGAGACCCCGCCGTAGCCGCCGGTGTGGCAGGCATGGCCGGAGGTGTTGCGCAGGACGATCCAGCCGTAGGAGTGCCCCGCGCCGGCGTCGCTGTGGTGGTACGAGGCCGTCAGGTCGACGTTGGTGCAGGCCGGAGTGGTGGCGGCGGCGACGGGCGCCGGGCCGAGGAGTCCTGCGGCGGCGAGGACGAGGGCGCCGGCGGTCGCCGGCAGGCGGGTGGCTGTGTTCATGTCGTTCATGTCGTGATCCCTGTGATGTCGTGACCCTGCGGGTCGGCTGTCGATCTGGCGGCACCGGTGCTGGTGGGACGTCCCGTCCGGTACGCCGGTTGCGCCCGGCAACCGCTTTCTCGTTTTGCGGTAGCCGTGGCGCACGCCGTACCATGGATCCTCGGTGCCCGCTCGTCCGACGAGCGGCGTGCCCTCTGTCCGGCCGTTCGTCCGGGCCCCGCCGGGGCCGACGATCTCGGGCCGGGAGACCCAGAGCCTGTTTCGGACCTATGAAGGAGACCGCGGTGTACGCGATCGTGCGCGCTGGCAGCCGGCAGCAGAAGGTTGCCGTGGGCGACGTCATCGAGATCGACAGGACCGATGTGGCCGTCGGCGAGACCCTCACCCTGCCGGTCGTGATGACGGTCGACGGCGAGAAGGTCACCGCGACCGGTCTCGACCAGGCCGGCGTGACAGTCGAGGTCCTCGGCGCCACCGCGGGCCCGAAGATCGTGATCCAGAAGTACAAGAACAAGACCGGGTACAAGAAGCGTCAGGGCCACCGGCAGAAGTACACCCAGGTCAAGGTCACCGACATCTCGGCCTGACCGGCCTCCCGCTCTCGCGAGCCTCCAGACAAGGACAGATCCATGGCACACAAGAAGGGTGCGGCCTCGACCAAGAACGGTCGGGACTCCAACTCCCAGCGCCTCGGCGTCAAGCGCTACGGCGGCCAGCTCGTCAACGCCGGCGAGATCATCGTCCGGCAGCGCGGCACCCACTTCCACCCCGGCGACGGCGTCGGTCGCGGTGGTGACGACACCCTGTTCGCGCTCGTCCACGGCAACGTGCAGTTCGGCACCAGGCGTGGTCGTCGCGTCGTCAACATCGTCCCGACCGGCGAGTAACGCCCGCACCGACCACTGACCGAAGGGCGTCCCCGTTCCGGGACGCCCTTCGTCGTTCCCAGGAGCACCCATGGCCCTCCCGTCGTTCGTCGACCGGGTGACGCTGCACGTCGCCGCGGGCCGTGGCGGCAACGGTGTGGCGTCGGTCCACCGGGAGAAGTTCAAGCCGCTCGGGGGACCGGACGGCGGCAACGGCGGGCCCGGTGGCTCCGTCATCCTGCGCGTCGACCAGGGCGTCACGACCCTCCTGGACTACCACCACAGCCCGCGCCGGCGCGCCGAGCACGGCGGCCACGGCGCGGGTGGCCATCGCAACGGCGCCCACGGCGCCGACCTCGTGCTGGCGGTGCCCGACGGCACCGTGGTCCGCCGCGCGAACGGCGAGGTGCTCGCCGACCTGGTCGGCCACGGCACGGAGCTGGTGGTGGCCGCGGGTGGTCGTGGGGGCCTGGGCAACGCGGCGCTGGCCAGCTCGAAGCGCAAGGCACCGGGCTTCGCGCTCCTGGGCGAGCCGGGCGACGAGCTGGAGATCGCCCTCGAGCTCAAGGTCGTCGCGGACGTGGGCCTGGTCGGCTTCCCGAGCGCCGGCAAGTCCAGTCTGATCGCCGCCATCTCGCGGGCCCGGCCCAAGATCGCCGACTACCCGTTCACCACGCTGGTGCCCAACCTCGGCGTGGTCAGCGCCGGTGACACCACGTACACCGTGGCCGACGTGCCCGGTCTGATCGAGGGCGCCAGTGAGGGTCGCGGGCTCGGGCACGAGTTCCTCCGGCACGTCGAGCGGTGTGCCGCGATCGTGCACGTCATCGACACCGCCACGATCGAGCCCGGTCGCAACCCCTCGGACGACCTCGACGTGATCGAGCAGGAGCTGGCGTCGTACGGCGGTCTCGACGACCGTCCGCGCCTGGTCGCGCTGAACAAGATCGACGTCCCGGACGGGCGCGAGATGGCCGAGCTGGTCCGCCCGGACCTCGAGGAGCGGGGGCTGCGGGTGTTCCCGGTGAGCGCGGCGTCCGAGGAGGGCCTGCGCGAGCTCACCTTCGCGATGGCCGAGATCGTGCAGGCGGCCCGGGCGCAGAAGCCGGAGTCGACGCGCGAGCGGATCGTGATCAGGCCGCCCTCGGCCGACGGCGGGGACGACTTCACGGTCACCGAGACCGGCGACGGGTGGCGGGTGCGAGGGCGGAAGCCCGAGCGCTGGGTGCGCCAGACCGACTTCAGCAATGACGAGGCCGTCGGCTTCCTCGCCGACCGCCTCAACCGGCTGGGCGTCGAGTCGCGGCTGATCGAGCTCGGGGCTGCCGAGGGTGACACGGTCCTGATCGGGGACCCCGACCATGCGGTCGTCTTCGACTTCCGGCCGGCGGTCGACGCCGGGGTCGAGATGCTCGGCCGCCGTGGCGAGGACCAGCGCTTCGAGGAGTCGCGGCCGGCCGCACGCCGTCGCCGGGAGATCGACGCCGCGATGCCCGAGCGCGCCGAGGGCGAGGCGCGGGCCGACGTCGCACGGCGGATCGACGAGGTCCAGCGACCCGCGCGGCCCTCGGGCTACGAGATCGGGTCGGCCGACGACCCCGACCGCGTGGACGACGAGAGCGACGCGTGAACGACGGGCCGCCCCGCGCCGACCGGGTCGCCGCGGCCCGCCGCGTCGTCGTCAAGGTGGGCTCGACGTCGCTCACCACGGCCGAGGGCGGCATCGACCCCGAACGGCTGCGCCGCCTGGTCGAGGTCCTCGTCCACACCCGGAGCCGGGGCGTCCAGGTCGTCCTGGTCTCCTCGGGAGCCATCGCGGCCGGTCTGGCACCGCTCGGCCTGAAGCGCCGTCCGCGGGCGCTCCCGGCCCAGCAGGCCGCGGCCGCGGTCGGGCAGGGGTTGCTGGTCCACCGGTACACCGCGGACCTCGCCGAGCACGGGATCGTGGCCGGTCAGGTGCTGCTCACCGCGGACGACGTCACGCGCCGCAGCCACTACCGCAACGCCCACCAGACGCTGGCCAAGCTCCTCGAGCTCGGCGTGCTACCGATCGTCAACGAGAACGACACGGTGGCGACCAGCGAGATCCGCTTCGGCGACAACGACCGGCTCGCGGCGCTCGTCGCCCACCTCGTCCATGCCGACCTGCTGGTGCTGCTCAGCGACGTCGACGGCCTGTACGACGGGCCGCCGTCCGCCCCCGAGAGCCGCCTGGTCGCCGAGGTGGCGCTCGCCGACGACCTGGCCGGGGTGCGCGTGGGCAAGGCGGGGTCGGCCGGGATCGGCACCGGAGGCATGCGGACCAAGCTCGAGGCGGCCCGGATCGCCACCGGGGCCGGGATCCCGGTCGTGCTCACGTCCGCCGCGCGGGCCGATGACGTGCTCGAGGGGGAGCCGGTCGGCACCTGGTTCCACGCCGCCTCACGACGGCGGCCGACCCGCCAGCTGTGGCTGGCCCACGCCACCGAGCCCAAGGGCGTGCTGCTGCTCGACGAGGGCGCCGTCCGAGCCGTCACCGAGCGTCGTGCGTCGCTGCTCGCGGCCGGGCTGACCGGCTCGACCGGCTCGTTCTCCGCCGGCGACCCGGTCGATCTGGCCGGGCCCGACGGGGTCTCCGTTGCGCGCGGACTGGTGAACTTCGACGCGGACGAGATCCCCGCGCTGGTCGGCAGGACGTCGGCGGTGCTGCGGCGGGAGCTGGGCGCGGCGTACGAGCGCGAGGTCGTGCACCGCGACGACCTCGTGCTCCTGCAGCGCGGGGGCTGACCCCGGCTGGTTTCGCCCGATGGGTCTTGGGCAGGATCGGACCATGACGTCCCGACGGGTCCTCGCCCTGGCCGCCTCCCTGACGCTCGTGGGGCTGGTCGCCGCGACGACCGCCACCCCTGCCTCGGCCCGTCCGGCATCTCCTGCCGAAGACCGGTGTGCGCCGGGCGGCCCGATCCCGATCGGTGCGCTCGCCGGTGCCGCGCACTCGGGCTGCCCGCTGGTCGGGCGGATGGTGACCGACGGCCGGGTCTCGGTGATGGTCCCCCCCGCGGGCATGAGCGTCGCCGGCGACGGAGTCGGCACCCACGGGGAGGTCCGGGGCTTCACGGTGACCAACACCGGCAGCACGGTGCGTGCGGTGCGCGGCGCCGCCGGCGCGACGGACGCTCCGACCTCGCCGGCGCGGACGACGTCGGCGCGCCGGGGGTCTCCGCCCGCGTGCAAGGACCGCACCTCCAACCTCGAGGGGCACACGTGGCGGACGGGCCTGCGCTACCGCGTGAACCTCAAGGCGATGCCGGGACGCCTCCACGGGAGGAAGGTCGTCAAGCAGATCAAGGTCGCAAACGGCAACATGCGCAAGGGTCGCAACACCTGCGGCAAGCCGCGGTTGAAGACGCCGGCGTCGCACTTCCTCGGCCGCACCGCGGCGAAGCCCAACATCCGGCCCGGCGGCCCCTCGTGCGGCACCGGTAACTCCCGGAACGTCGTCGCGTTCGGCAACCTTCCCGGCGGACTGCTGGGCTGGACCTGCTACTGGTTCCTCGGCGGTCGGATGGTGGGTGCCGACATGCTGATCGACAACGGACCGAACCTGGTGACCAGCCTGCCCCGGAACTGCACGAGCAAGTGGGACTTCGAGGGCACGGTCACCCACGAGTGGGGCCACGCCTACGGCCTGGCCCACACCGGGTCCGGCCACGCCAACCTCACCATGCAGCACGTCCTGAGCCCCTGCTCGACATACGCCCGCACGCTGGGCCTGGGCGACTGGATCGGGATGAACAGGATGTACGGCCACCGACACTGACCGCCCCGCGTCCCCCGTCCTCGCAGGCTCGCCCGCCATGCGGCAGCGGGGCTAGGTTGCCGACGTGCGCGAACCGCTGGACCTGACCCCCGAGGAGCAGGAGGAGGAGACGCGATTCCTGTGCCTCTACGGACCGATCGAGCCGCTGGACCTGGCCGGGGTGCGGGCCTTCTTCGACGGCTTCGAACGGCCCTGGTGGCTGGTCGGGGGCTGGGCGATCGAGGCGTTCACCGGCGCCGCGCGCGAGCACGAGGACATCGACGTGTCGATGCTCGCCTGCGACGTGCCGGCGCTCAGGGAGTTCGTCGGGGACCGCTGGCACCTGTGGAGCAACACCGGCGGCACGCTGCGTCCGCTCACCGACGCGCGTCCCGAGCTGCCGGCGCCGGACTGCCAGATCTGGGTACGCCGCGACGCCCGCTCGCCGTGGGTGATGGACCTTCCGCTGTCCCCGGACGTCGACGGTCTCTGGCAGAGCAAGCGGATGCCGGACCACGTCGCCCCGCTGGACGAGGTGACGTGGCTGACCGACGGGGGGGTGCGGGTCGCGAACCCCGAGATCGTGCTGCTCCACAAGGGCGCCCAGCTGAGACGCAAGGACCGCCGTGATCTCGACCGGGCCCTGCCGCTGCTGGACGAGGGGCAACGGTCGTGGCTGCGTGCCGGTCTCCGCACCTGCTACGGCGACGACCACGCGTGGCTGTCGCTGGTCTGAGACCCCGTAATTCGGATGCGGTGGCGGCTCGAGATCCCTACCGTTCCGGACATGGGTAGCGAGGAGTGACCTCAACCAGGCCCCGACCGGCGGCCTGACGACCGCAGCCCTCCTCCGGGAGCGGAGGGGCTCCGCGGTCAGGACGTCACTCCTGCTCGTCGGAGCCCGCCATGCCTCGCCTCACCCATCTGTCCCTGCCGTCCGCGGAGCGCTCGGTCACGCTCGAGCACCTGCGGCCCGTCGGCTCGTCCCATGACGACGTACGCCGCTACTCGCGCGCGCGCCGCAACGTGCTGCCCCGTGCGGACCACGTCACCGCCCTCACCGGTGGCTGGGCGCACGACGTCGTGCTGCACAGCGATGCTCCGGTCGAGGTCGCGTTGTGGTGCCCGGGCGACCGTCCGCACCCCGAGCTCGAGGCGACCGCCGCCCGGGTGGTGGCCCGCGCCGGGCGCGCCTTCCGGATCTCGGAGCGGGTCCTGGCCCGGATCCAGCCCGAGGCGACCGCACCGGCGCTGCTGTCGGTGGTGCCGCTGCCCCGGTGGGACCCGGCTCGCGTGCTCACCGGCTCGGCCCGGCTGGTACTGGTCGCCGACGGCATCGAGTACGCCGGGAACCTCGGCACCCTGGTCCGCACCGCCGACGCCTGCGCGGTCGACGCGCTCGTCCTCACCCGGGCGACCGCGCGGGTGACGCACCCGAAGGTGTTCGCGGCCAGCCGCGGCATGGTGCTGACCACGCCCGTGCTGACCTACCGGACGGTCGCCGAGGCGAGGGCCGACCTGGCCGGGACCGGCTTCACGACGTACGTCGCGGACCCGGCGGGCGCCACGCCGTACCGCTCCGCCGGGCTCGGCGCCGGGCGAACCGCGGTCGTCGTCGGTTCGGAGGGGGACGGCGTGAGCGACGAGTGGCGCGAGGGGCTGACCCGGGTCGCGATCCCGATGCGCGGCCGCGCGGACTCCCTCAACGTGGCGGCCTCCGCCGCGGTCCTGCTCTTCGAGGCGCGAGCCACGTTGGACGAGGGGTGAGACTCGGGCCCGACACGAGGTGGTGGTCGGTTCGCGGCGCCGGGGCGCGCGCCGTACGCTGGGTGCGACATGCACGACGCGCCCGATCAGACCGTCTACCTCGACCATGCCGCGACCACCCCGATGCTCCCGGCTGCCGTCGAGGCGATGACCGCTCATCTCGGCGACGTCGGCAACCCGTCCTCCCTCCACGCCAGCGGTCGCGCCGCCCGCCGGGTCGTCGAGGAGTCGCGCGAGACCATCGCCCAAGCGCTCAACTGCCGCCCGGGCGAGGTGGTGTTCACGTCGGGCGGCACCGAGGCCGACAACCTCGCGCTCAAGGGCCTGTTCTGGTCCCGGCACGACGCCGACCCGGCACGCGTCCGGATCCTCGCGTCGTCCGTGGAGCACCACGCCGTGCTCGACGCGCTGCACTGGCTGGCCGAGGAGGAGCACGCCGAGGTCGAGCTGCTCGAGGTCGACAGCCGTGGCCGGCTCGACCTGGACGCGTACCGAGACGCGGTCGAGCGCGACCCGGCGTCGATCGCGGCCGTCTCGGTGATGTGGGCGAACAACGAGGTCGGTACGGTCCAGCCGATCGCCGAGGTCGTCGCCGTCGCGTCCGGGCACGGCATCCCGGTGCACACCGACGCCGTTCAGGCCGTCGGTGCCCTGCCGGTCGACTTCGCCGCGAGCGGCGTCGACGCACTCACGCTGACCGGCCACAAGCTCGGCGGACCGTACGGCGTGGGCGCGCTGGTGCTGCGGCGCGAGCTCTCGCTCACCCCGCTGCTGCATGGCGGCGGGCAGGAGCGCGACATCCGGAGCGGCACCCTCGACATGCCCGCCATCGCCGGCTTCGCGACCGCCGTCGAGCACGCCGTCAAGGCGCAGCCCGAGTACGCCGAGCGGGTGGCGGGCCTACGCGACTCCCTGGTCCGCCGCGTGGTCGAGGCGGTGCCCGACGCGCACCTGCACGGCGATCCGGAGCACCGCCTGCCCGGCAACGCCCACCTCGGCTTCCCCGACTGCGAGGGCGACTCGCTGCTGATGCTGCTCGACGCCCGCGGCATCGAGTGCTCGACCGGCTCGGCGTGCTCGGCAGGCGTCCCGCAGCCGTCGCACGTCCTGCTGGCGATGGGTCTCGACGACGAGGGGGCGCGACACTCCTTGCGGTTCACCTTGGGCCGCACCTCGTCGGCGTCCGACGTCGACGCCCTGGTGGCGGCGATCGGGCCGGCCGTCGAACGTGCCCGGGGGGCGCGCATCACATGAAGGTCGTCGCCGCGATGTCCGGCGGCGTCGACTCGGCCGTGGCCGCCGCACGGGCACACGAGGCCGGCCACGACGTCACCGGCATCCATCTCGCGCTCTCCCGCAACCCCGCGTCGTACCGCTCGGGGGCGCGCGGCTGCTGCACCATCGAGGACGCGAACGACGCGCGCCGGGCGGCCGACGTGATCGGCATCCCCTTCTACGTCTGGGACCTCTCCGAGCGCTTCCACGAGGATGTCGTCGAGGACTTCATGGACGAGTACGCCGCGGGCCGCACCCCCAACCCCTGCCTGCGCTGCAACGAGAAGATCAAGTTCGCGGCCGTCCTCGACCGCGCCCTGGCCCTGGGGTTCGACGCCGTCGCCACCGGCCACTACGCCCAGGTTCGCGCGGCGACCGACGGCACGACCGAGCTCCATCGCGCGGTCGACGCCGGCAAGGACCAGTCGTACGTGCTCGGGGTGCTGACCCAGACGCAGCTCGCACACTCGCTGTTCCCGCTCGGTGACACCGCGAAGCCACAGGTGCGCGCGGAGGCGGCCGCCCGCGGGCTGCTGGTCGCCGACAAGCCGGACTCGCACGACATCTGCTTCGTCTCCGACGGCGACAACGCCGGCTGGTTGCGCGAGAAGCTCCCGGAGAGGCTGGGGAGCGAGCGGGCCGATCGGTTCTCGGGCACGATCGTCGACGCCGAGTCGGGGCGGGAGCTCGGTCGCCACGACGGCACGTTCGGCTTCACCATCGGCCAGCGCAAGGGCCTCCGACTCGGCACGCCGGCGCCCGACGGCAGGCCCCGCTACGTGCTCGACATCGAGCCGGTCACCGGCACGGTCACCGTCGGGCCGCGCGAGTCGCTGACCGTCGACCGGATCGTCGCCGACAGACCGCGCTGGTGCGGAGCCGCTCCCGAGGCCGCCCCCGATGCGCCGCTGCACGGCACCGTCCAGCTTCGCGCTCACGGCGCCGAGCACCGGGCCCGGATCGCGGTGACGGACGAGCGCGTCGAGATCGAGCTCGTCGACCCCGCACAAGGAATCGCGCCCGGACAGGCGGCGGTGATCTACGACGGCACCCGTGTCGTCGGCTCGGCCACCATCGTGTCCACCGCGCGCATCGGCGCGACCGCGTGACCGTCTCCACCGGCGTCGGGTCGTGGCCCGGCGCCGACGCCGGGGAGTACGCCGAGGCGGTCCGCGTCGTGCTCGGTGAGGCCCCGGATCTGCCCTACCTCCCCGAGCTCCCCGGGCGCGGCGCCGAGGCCGGCCTGGTCGGCCGGACCCTGGCCACGATCGGGGACCTCGGCTTCGACCTCCAGCCCGCCGGCTGGCGGCTCACCGACACGCCGGGCATCGACCATCGGCGAGCCCGCTCCCTGCTGGGCCAGGACCTCGACGCCCTCGAGGAACAGGCCCAGGACTTCCACGGCGTCCTCAAGGTCCAGCTGGCCGGGCCCTGGACGCTCGCCGCGAGCGTCGAGAAGCCGCGCGGCGACAAGGTACTGGCCGACCACGGCGCGCGCCGCGAGCTCGCCCAGGCCCTGGCCGAGGGCGTCGCGTCCCACCTGGCCGACGTGCGCCGGCGCGTCGCCGCCGAGCACGTCGTCGTGCAGCTCGACGAGCCGGCGCTCCCGGCCGTGCTCGCGGGATCGATCCCGACGGCTTCGGGCTTCGGCAGGCACCGGACCGTGCACCCGCCCGAGGCCGCGGCGGCGCTCGGGTGGGTCCTCGAGCAGGCCGGCACCGAGCCCTGGGTGCACTCGTGTGCGCGCGAGACCCCGTGGGCGCTGCTGCGGGACGCCGGTGCGCGCGGCCTGAGCGGCGACCTCGCGGTGCTCGGCGCCGACGACCTCGACGCGTTCGCCGAGGCGCTGGAGGCGGGGGAGCGCGTGGCGCTCGGCGTCGTCCCGGCCGTCGACCCCGAGCCGGACCCGACCGAGAAGGCCCTCACCGAGCGCGTGCTGCGCCTCCTCGACGTCCTGGGCCTCGACCCCGACTCGGCGTCCGGCCAGCTGGTGATCACCCCTGCCTGCGGGCTCGCCGGAGCGACTCCGGACTGGGCGCGTCGGGCCACCGAGCTGTGCCGTGCGATCGCGCAGGAGCTGAGCGGCGGCGCGACGCCGGCGCCTCCGTCGCGGGTGGGCTGACTCGCGTCCGAGGGGAATCGGTCGGACCCTCTTCCCCCTCGCCCGCGCTCCGGCTTCGCGCCACGTCTGCTGGTCGCGGACGACCCCGCCAGCACCCGGGCACCAGCACACACCCGGGCGCTGCCCCCGGCCGCACCGGCGCCGGACCCCGATGCGCAGCGCCGTCGGCAACACGTCATCCTGTCCCGGAGAGCTGCCGGCCAGCTCGACCCGCCGTCGGGGTCCGCTTCCATACGAGGTGTCCGCTGGCGGAGGATCGGTGCCGGACCGAGGTCCCTGAGACCGCCGAGCCCGCCCACCAGCACGGAACGGAGACCCGTCGCCCGGTGACAGACCTGACCACGCGCCCCACGCTGCGCGGCACCTTCGGCATGACGTCGTCGACCCACTGGCTCGCCTCACAGTCGGCGATGGCCGAGCTCGAGGCGGGCGGCAACGCGTTCGATGCCGCGGTCGCAGGCGCCTTCGTCCTGCACGTCGTCGAGCCCCACCTCAACGGTCCCGGCGGCGAGGTGCCGGCGATCTTCGCCACGGCCGGCGACCCGTCACCGACGGTCCTGTGCGGCCAGGGGACGGCACCGGCCGGCGCGACGCTCGACCACTTCCGCGGGCTCGGTCTCCACCTCGTGCCCGGATCGGGTCAGCTCGCGGCCGCGATCCCCGGGGCGGTCGACGCGTGGCTGATGCTCGGCCGCGACCACGGCACGAGATCGCTGCGCGACGTCCTCTCGTACGCCGCGGGCTACGCGCGCCGCGGGCACCCCTTGCTGCCACGGGCGGCCGCGACCGTCGCCGCGATGGAGCGGCTGTTCACCGAGCACTGGCCGACGTCGGCGGCCCACTGGATGCCGCAGGGGAGGCTGCCGCGGGCGTGGGAGCTCGTGTCCAACACCGCATACGCCGACGTGCTCGACCGCCTGGTCATCGAGGCGGGGGCGGCCGGTCCCGACCGCTCGGCACAGTACGACGCGGCACGGCGCGCCTGGAGTCAGGGCTTCGTCGCGGAAGCGGTCGACGTGTTCCAGCGCAAGCCGTTCCGCGACTCGAGCGGCGAGGCGCACGCCGGTGTGCTGACCGGGGCCGACATGGCGGCCTGGTCCGCGACGTACGAACCCGCCGTCACCCAGGCGTTCCGCGGCTTCGAGGTCGCGAAGACCGACCTGTGGGCGCAGGGCCCGGTGCTGCTGGAGTCGCTGGCGATGCTCGGCCGGCTGCCCGACGACGCGCTCGACCCCTCCACCGTCGAGGGCGCGCACGTGACCACCGAGGTCCTCAAGCTCGCCCTCGCCGACCGCGAGGCGTGGTACGGCGACGGCAGCCCGGTCTCCGTCGCCGAGCTGCTCGACCCGGCGTACGTCGAGCAGCGCCTTGCCCTGGTGGGCGAGACCGCCTCCGCCGAGCTGCGACCCGGATCGCCGGGGGGCCGGACCCCGCAGGTGTCCAGGCACGTCCTGCGTGCGTCCGGCGCGATGGACGCGCCGGGACTCGGTGAGCCGACCGTGTCCTGGACCGGCGAGACCGAGGGCGACACGTGCCACATCGACGTCGTGGACCGCTGGGGCAACCTGATCTCGGCGACGCCCAGCGGCGGCTGGCTGCAGAGCTCGCCGACCGTGCCGGGGCTCGGCTTCTGCCTGGGCAGCCGGATGCAGATGTTCTGGCTGGACGACGGCCTCCCGTCGACGCTGGCGCCCGGGCGCCGTCCGCGCACGACGCTCTCGCCGACCCTGGTCCTCCGCGACGGGGTGCCGGTGCTGGCGGCCGGCACTCCGGGGGGCGACCAGCAGGACCAGTGGCAGCTGGTGTTCCTGCTCCGCCACCTGGCCGGGGGGCGGGAGCTCCAGGAGGCGATCGACGCGCCGATGTTCCACACCACGTCCATGCCCAGCTCCTTCTACCCCCGGCAGATGACGCCGGGCGAGCTGGTCGTGGAGGACCGGCTCGGGGACGAGGTGATCGAGGCGCTGGCCGGGCGTGGACACGGCATCACCCGGGCCGGCCCGTGGACCCTGGGACGGTTGTGCGCGGTCTCGCGGGA
>DATAOY010000073.1:0-7433 GCA_036265495.1 Nocardioides sp.
ATGACCCGTCCGGAAGTCGGACGGGTCAACGCCGGATTCGGGACGGCTCAACCGGAATTGAGTGGGGCCGGACTGTCTGACAGCATCACGTCATGGACGCTGCCACCCACCCGCCGCACCCGGTCAACGAGCCCAACCTCACCTACGCGCCCGGGAGCCCCGAGCGGAAGGAGCTCGAGCAGGAGCTGCAGCGCCAGCAGCGCCGTCAGGTCTCCCTGCGGGCCCACATCGGTGGTCGCCGGCGCAACGGTGGCGGACCCGAGATCCGGGTCGTGCAGCCGCACGACCACCAGCACGTGCTCGGCACGCTCAAGGGCACCACGCACCGGGACACCGAGGCGGCGATCAAGGCTGCGGCCGATGCGGCCCCGGGCTGGCGGGCGATGTCCTTCGACGACCGGGCCGCGATCATCCTCAAGGCCGCCGACCTGCTGGCCGGTCCCTGGCGCCAGCGCCTCAACGCCGCCACCATGCTCGGCCAGTCCAAGACCGCGTTCCAGGCCGAGATCGACGCGGCGTGCGAGCTGATCGACTTCTGGCGGTTCAACGTCCACTTCGCCCGGCAGATCCTCGCCGAGCAGCCGATCGCCAACAGCCCGGGCATCTGGAACCGCACCGACTACCGGCCGCTCGAGGGCTTCGTCTACGCGATCACCCCGTTCAACTTCTCCGCCATCGCCGGCAACCTGCCGACCGCGCCGGCGCTGATGGGCAACACGGTGCTCTGGAAGCCCGCAGTCACCCAGCAGCTCGCGGCCAGCCTGACGATGGAGCTCCTCGAGGAGGCCGGGCTGCCCCCGGGCGTCATCAACATGCTCCCGGGGCACGGGCACGACGTCTCCGAGGTCGCGCTCGCCCACCCCGACCTGGCCGGCATCCACTTCACCGGCTCGACCCGCGTCTTCCACCACCTGTGGCAGACCGTCGGTGCCAACATCGAGTCGTACCGCTCCTACCCACGCATCGTCGGTGAGACCGGCGGGAAGGACTTCGTGGTCGCGCACGCGAGCGCCGACCCTGACGTCCTGCGTACGGCGCTGATCCGCGGCGCCTTCGAGTACCAGGGCCAGAAGTGCAGCGCCGCGTCCCGCGCGTACGTCGCGAAGTCGGTGTGGACGAAGATGCGCGACCAGTTCCTGGCCGAGGTCGAGGGCCTGGCGATGGGCGACGTCACCGACCTGTCCAACTTCATGGGTGCGGTCATCGACGACCGGGCGTTCGCCAAGCACAAGTCGGCGATCACCCGAGCCAAGCGCAACCACCACCTGTCGATCCTGGCCGGAGGTCAGACCGACGACTCGGTCGGCTACTTCGTGCGGCCGACGGTCGTGCAGTCGACCGACCCCAAGGACCAGATGTTCTCCACCGAGTACTTCGGCCCGATCCTCGCCCTCCACGTGTACGACGACGCGCGCTACGACCGGGTCCTCGCGCAGATGGAGTCGGTCGCGCCGTACGCCCTGACCGGCTCGATCATCGCCCAGGACCGCCGCGCGATCGCCGAGGCGCAGGAACTGCTCCGCTTCGCGGCCGGGAACTTCTACGTCAACGACAAGCCCACGGGCGCGGTCGTCGGCCAGCAGCCCTTCGGCGGTGCCCGTGCCTCGGGCACCAACGACAAGGCCGGCTCCGCGCAGAACCTCCAGCGCTGGACCAGCCCCCGGTCGATCAAGGAGACGTTCGTCCCGCCGACGGACCACCGCTACCCGCACATGGGCTGACCCGGCTCACCCGTCGCGGTGGTCGTGGGCGACCAGCACCCGGTACAGGTCGTCGTGGAGCTGCTGCCGCCGTGCGGCGGGCACCGGCGCGAGCAGTGCGCCGGCGACCTCGCGGGCCAGCGCGTCGAGTCGTCGGAGCTCGGTCCGGCCGGGTCGGGTGAGGGTCACCAGCTTGCGCCGCCGGTCGCTGCTGTCCACGGTGCGGCTCACCAGCCGCGAACCCTCGAGGTCGTCGACCGTCGCCGTCATGTCGCTCGGGTCCATGTCGAGCCGACGAGCCAGGTCGAGCTGGCTGGCGGGCCCTTCCGCGACCGCGGCCAGCACGGCCATGTGGCGGAGCCGGAGGCCGCGCTCGCTCAACCGCTGGTCGAGGTCGCGCTTCGCGAGCTTCGCGGTCTGCGAGAGGAGGTACGTCGTCAGGTCGGTCAACGCCCTCGGTTTGTCTGCGAACGACATGCGCGCAATAGTAGTGCTCACCAATAGTTGGTAACTACCAAAGGAAAGTGAGTGCGACGTGCAGAAGCTCGACCTGTCTGGTCTCCTCGGGACCTTCCGGGGCACCGACAGGATCAGTGCCAGCGCCTGGTCGGAGCGGGAGGACGCGGTCGCCACGGCGGTCGGCGACGTCCGGCTCGCGGGTGGCCTGGTCGTCCAGTCCCACGAGACGAGCCGGGTCGTCGGTGACTTCTCGGCTCTCAACGTGTTCCTCCCCGACCCCGAGACCGGGGAGGTGCTCCTGTACTCCTTCGACTCGCTCGGCCACCCACCCGACCCGCCGGCGCGGGGCACCTGGGAGGACGGTGCGCTGGTGCTGCGCCGGGCCACGGCGCGCGGCGAGAGCTGTACGACGTACCGCCCCACGGACGACGGGTTCGTCTGGCAGAAGGAGTTCCGAGCGTCGCCCGCCGAGCCGTGGCAGAGCGTGGTGAGTGGCGAGCTGGTCCGGTGTGACGGGGACCAGACGTGACCGACCGCTTCGCGACCGCCGCGGCAGGCGCGGCGTACACGCTGACCTGGGTGGTCGGGCTCTCGGTGTTCAGCCCGTCCACCACGGTCACGAGCCCGGGGTCCGACCTGTTGCGCCAGTACGCCGGGCACGAGCGGGTGCTCGCCCTCCAGTACCTGCTCACCCAGGGTCTGGCGGCGCTCCTCCTGGCCGTCGTGCTCGCCGCGGTCGTCCGCTCCGTCTCGGGTCCGGCGGCACGGGTGGTGCGGGTGGCCGGCGGTGGCGCCGTCTGCGTGTCACTCGTGCAGTGCCTGCTCGGCCTGCTGCTCGCCACGGTCGCGGTGCCCGATTCCGACGCCGCCGGGATCGGGGCCCTGGCCGACACGATCAACCGCCTCGACGGCCTGAAGATGACGTTGCTCGCGGCCACCTGGGGCTGCCTGGCTCACGCCGTACGGCGTCGGGAGGTCGTGCTGCCGCGCCGGTCCGTGGGGCTCTTCGCGGCGACGAGCGTCGCGCTGCTCGCGTCGGCCGCCGGCTATGGCTTCCTCTACGATCGGCTGGCCACGGCGGCCTTCGTCTCTCTGCCGTTGCTCCTGGCCTCGGCGACCCTCGCAGCTGCGTACGTCCGGCCGCGCTACGGTGACGGCCTCCGCCCGCAGTCGCAACAGGTGCGAGGTGATCGGCGTGCCGCGTGAGCTCGACACCTACCAGGTGCTCGACGACCGCTTCAACGTCGTGCGCGGCGACGCGGCGCTCGAGCCGCTGTGGACCGGGTGTCGGTGGGCCGAGGGCCCGGCGTACTTCCCCGCCTCCCGCACCGTGGTGTGGAGCGACATCCCGAACGACCGCCTGCTCCGGTACGACGAGACGACCGGCTCGGTGGGGGTCTTCCGCTCGCCCGCCGGCCACCCCAACGGCAACACCGTGGACGCCCAGGGTCGCCTGGTCACCTGCGAGCACTCCGGTCGCCGGATCTCCCGGACCGAGCACGACGGCTCTGTCACGCTCGTCGTCGACTCGTACCGGGGTCGCCGACTGAACAGCCCGAACGACGCCGTCGTCGCGGGTGACGGTGCGGTCTGGTTCACCGACGCGAGCTACGGCATCGGCAGCGACTACGAGGGTCGCCGCGCCGAGCAGGAGCTCGACGGGTGCTACCTGTTCCGCGCCGACCCGGCCACGGGCTCGTGCGAGATCGTCGCCGACGGGTTCCTTCGTCCCACCGGGATCGCCTTCTCGCCCGGCGGGACGAGGCTGTACGTCGCGGACAGCCGGGCGAACACGATCCGCGTGTTCGAGGTGACCGACGACGGCAGCCGTCTCAGCGGCGGGCACCTGCTGGCCACCGGCACCGCGCCGAGCCTCGACTCGATGGCCGTCGACACCGACGGTCGCATCTGGATCGCCTGCAGCGACGGGGTCCGGTGCTACGAACCCGAGGAGGGCGTCCACCTCGGCACCATCCGTACGCCGGACGCCGCGGCGAACGTCACGTTCGGCGGACCGCGTCGCAACGTGCTGTACGTCTGCGCGACCACGACCCTCTACTCGATCATGCTGGCCGTGAACGGACTCGGTGGCGCGGTCGGCTGAGCGGATGGCCGGCGATGCCTCGACCCGAGACTCCGCCTCAGACGCGCCACTCGCCCCTCAGCCACTTCACGCCGACCTTGTTCTCGGCGTCGAACGCCTTGAGCACGAAGCCAGCGATGAGGTCCTCGACCTTGCCGCCGACCAGCGGGATGCTCACCTTCACGGCGAGGTCGATCTGCTGCACGACCTCATCGCCGGACGCGGTCAGCGACGTCGAGCCGGTCATGTCTCCGGGCTTGCCCGGGATCGTGACCCGGATGTCGGCCCCCGACGGCGACGCCCAGGTCTCCTCCTGGACGAACCGGATCTCGTGGCCCACCAGCCGCTGGGCGAACGACGGGATCCGGTCGGTGCCGTGCGCCACCTCCAGCCGCACGTGCATCCCGCCGCCCGACGGCGTGATCCGGCAGGCGAAGTCGATGACGCGCTGGTAGTCACTGACCGCCTTCCGGTACGCCGGGTCGGCGAACATCGCGTACACGTCGTCGACCACGGTCGCGGGGTAGGTCAGGGTGTGGCTCACGCGCTTCATGGGCTCATCATGTCGGCGGCCGGCGCGGTCGGGCCAGTCGTGCCGCACGGCCGGAAGCGATCTCGAGCACGTCACCGGCCGGCCCGTGGGTGGCGGGCGCCGGGTCGGATCCACGACGTCCGGACCCCGGTCCGCACGTCGTGTTGGTACGGGGTTGTACGGAGTCCTAACCTCGGGTTGTGTCAATGACGACCGACCTCGAGAAGTCTCATCTGCTCACCCAGGCGATCACCCTCGCGGAGCGAGGCTCCGGGACCGGCGGACCGCCCAAGAACGAGGTCGGGCAGCTCCTCGCCGCCTACTACCGGCACGTCGCCATCGAGGACCTGCTGGACCGCTCCGCGGAGGAGCTGTACGGCGCGCTCGTCTCGCACTACCGCACCGCCGAGTCGAGGCCCCAGGGCACCGCCAGCGTCCATGTCTTCACCCCGAGCCTGGCCGAGCACGGCTGGTCGGCCGGGGGTCACTCGGTGGCCGAGGTCGTCACCGACGACATGCCGTTCCTGGTCGACTCCGTGGTGATGGAGCTGACCCGGCAGCAGCGCGACGTCCACCTGGTCGTGCACCCCCAGTTCGACGTGACCCGCGACGTCACCGGCCGGCTGGAGGCGATCGCCTGCCCCGACAGCGAGTCCGCGACGCCGCCCGAGGGCGCCGAGCGGGAGTCGTGGATGCACATCGAGATCAGCCGCATCGGCCACGACGAGGACGTCGAGGCGATCGCCGCCGACCTGCAGCGGGTCCTGCGCGACGTCCGTGAGTCGGTCGAGGACTGGGACCGGATGCGGCAGCAGGTCACCGAGATCGTCGGAGAGCTCGAGGCCGACCCGCCGACGGTGCTCTCGGGCGACGAGGTCGAGCGCGGCCGCGCCTTCCTCCAATGGCTGGCCGACGACCACTTCACGTTCCTCGGATACCGCGAGTACCACCTCGAGCGGGAGGGCGAGGACGAGTACCTCCGCGGCGTCCCGGGCAGCGGTCTGGGCATCCTGCGCGACGACCCGGATCTCGCCGCCGTCGGGAAGCTGCCCAAGAAGGGCGCGGAGACGGCCCGCGAGCGCACCCTGCTGGTCCTGGCCAAGGCCAACTCCCGCGCCACCGTGCACCGCCCGGCGTACCTCGACTACGTCGGTGTGAAGTCGTTCGACGCGAGCGGGGAGGTCACCGGCGAACGCCGGTTCCTCGGCCTCTTCTCCAGTGCGGCGTACACCGAGTCGGTGTGGCACGTCCCGCTGCTGCGCGAGAAGGCCGCCGACGTGCTCAAGACCATCGGCCTCGACCCGCGCAGCCATGCCGGCAAGGCGCTGATCGACACCCTCGAGACCTATCCGCGCGACGAGCTGTTCCACACGCCCGTCGACGAGCTGGCGTCGATGGCGAGCCGGGTGATGGAGACCCGCGGCCGTCGCCAGCTGCGGATCTTCGTACGACGCGACACCTACGGCCGCTACGTCAGCGTCCTGGTGTTCCTGCCCCGCGACCGCTACAACACCAACGTCCGTGAGCGGTTCTCCGACATCCTCAAGGAGAGCTTCGCCGGCGAGACGATCGAGTTCAACGTCAAGATGAGCGAGTCGACCACCGCTCGGGTCCACTTCGTGGTGCACCCGCCGAAGGGGGAGAGGATCCCCGACGTCGACGTCTCCGACCTCGAGCGCCGGCTGACAGACGCGTCGCGTTCGTGGCGCGACGACTTCACCGCGGCGACCATCGCGGAGTTCGGCGAGGACGTCGGCTCACGCCTCGCCCGGAGCTTCCAGGCCTCGTTCCCCGAGGCGTACAAGGAGGACTTCTCCGCCGCGACCGGAGCGCTCGACCTCGGCCGCCTCGAGGCTCTCGGCCAGTCCGGGACCGACCTGTCGCTGTTCTCCCCGCTGGACGCCGCACGCGGCGAGGCACGGCTCAAGGTCTTCCGCCGCGGTGCCGCGATCTCGCTGTCGGAGGTGCTGCCGGCACTGTCGTCGATGGGGGTCGAGGTCGTCGACGAACGGCCGTACCAGCTCGACCACACCGAGCACCCGTCGTACATCTACGAGTTCGGCCTGCGCTACCCGCCGGGCATGCCCGACCAGGTGCGCGAGCCCTTCCAGGACACGATCCGGGCCGTCTGGGACGGCTACAACGAGATCGACGGCTTCAACGCGCTGGTCCTCGGCGCGGGGCTGACCTGGCGGCAGGCGACCGTGCTCCGCGCCTATGCGAAGTACATGAAGCAGGGGAACAGCCCGTTCGCGGTCGACTACATCGAGGAGGCGCTGCGCGGCAACACCGACATCACCCGGCTCCTGGTGCAGCTCTTCGAGGCCCGCTTCGACCCGGGCCGCAACGGCGTGGCCGCCGACGCCGAGGCGCGTACGGCGCGCGTCGAGGGGATCACCCACCGGATCGGGTCCGCGCTGGACGACGTGGCCAGCCTCGACCACGACCGCATCCTGCGCTCCTACCTGACGCACATCAACGCCACCCTGCGCACGAACTACTTCCAGCTCGACGACGGCGTGCACCACACCTACATGTCGTTCAAGCTCGAGCCGTCGGTGATCCCCGACCTGCCCCAGCCGCGTCCGCGTTTCGAGATCTTCGTGTACTCGCCGCACGTCGAGGGCGTGCACCTGCGCTTCGGCGCGGTCGCCCGCGG
>DATAOY010000074.1:0-45857 GCA_036265495.1 Nocardioides sp.
CGTCAGCGTCTCGCGGCGCTTCTCACCCGGCACGGCGGGGAGGTTGGCCAGGATGCCCTCCAGCGAGCCGAACCTCACCAGCAGGTCCGAGGCCGTCTTGTCGCCGATGCCCGGCACCCCGGGGATGTCGTCCGAGGTGTCGCCCTTCAGCCCGATGAAGTCGGGCACCAGGCGCGGCTCGATCCCGTAGCGCGCCACCACCCGCTCCGGGGTGTACACGTGCACCTCGGTGACGCCGCGGGGCGAGAGCAGCACGCACACGTTGTCGGAGACCAGCTGGAACGCGTCCCGGTCGTGCGAGATCACGCAGGTCCTGATGCCGGCCTCGTCGGCGCGCAGCGAGAGGGTGCCGATGACGTCGTCGGCCTCCCAGCCTTCGAACGAGATGTTGCCGTAGCCGAACGGCTCCACCAGCGGCCGAAAGTACGGCTGCTGCTGGCGCAGCAGGTCGGGCGCCGGCCGGCGCGTCGACTTGTAGTCGGGGAACCGCTCGAGGCGGTGCGTCGGGCGCTCGTCCCAGCACACCAGCACGCCCCGCGGGCGGTAGTCGGCGAGCAGGCGCATCAGCATGCTGGCGAAGCCGAACAGCGCGTTCGTCGGGAACCCGTAGGTCGTCGCGAGCTCCTCGGGCAGCGCGTAGTAGGCCCGGTAGGCCAGCGAGTTGCCGTCGATCAGGAAGAGCTCGGAGGCCTTCGCGGGCGCGTCGTTGAGGTCGAGATCCTTGGGTGCGGCGGGCACGTGAGAACGGTACTCCCTCGGGCGATGGAAGCGTCCTAGACTCCGGTGCGCGATGGTCACTCCCTCTGCCTCTTACAGCCTCACGATGCGCGTCAGCGTCCCCCACACGCCGGGCTCCTTCGCCCGCGTGGCCGCGGCCGTCGGCGAGGCCGGCGGCATGCTCGGCGCGATCGACCTCGTCCGCCAGAGCCGCGGCCTGAGCGTGCGCGACGTGACCGTGAACGCCTCCGACTCGCTGCACGGCCAGCGGATCGTGGACGCCGTGCGCGGCGTGCCCGGCGTCACCGTCGAGTCGGTCTCCGACCGCACGTTCCTGCTGCACCTGGGCGGGAAGATCGTGGTGCAGCCGAAGGTCCCGGTTCGCAACCGCGACGACCTCTCGATGGCCTACACGCCCGGCGTCGGCCGGGTCAGCATGGCCTTGGCCCGGAATCCCGAGGACGTGTCGCGGCTGACCATCAAGGGCAACTCCGTCGCGGTCGTCACCGACGGCTCGGCGGTGCTCGGGCTCGGGAACATCGGGCCGGGTGCCGCGCTGCCCGTGATGGAGGGCAAGGCAGCGCTGTTCAAGCGGTTCGGCGGCATCGACGCCTGGCCCATCTGCCTCGACACCCAGGACACCGACGAGATCGTCCGCACCGTGGAGCTGATCGCACCGGGGTTCGGTGGGATCAACCTCGAGGACATCGCCGCGCCCCGCTGTTTCGAGGTGGAGCGCAGGCTCCGGGAGAGCCTCGACATCCCGGTGTTCCACGACGACCAGCACGGCACCGCGATCGTCGTCCTGGCCGCGCTCACCAACGCGCTGCGCTGCGTGGACAAGAAGCTCCCGGACGCGCGCATCGTGGTCTCCGGCGCGGGCGCGGCCGGGTCGGCGATCGTGACCCTGCTCCTCGCCGGTGGTGCCGGCGATGTCGTGGTCTGCGACATCCACGGCATCCTCTCCACCGACGACGAGACCCTCAGCCCGGCCATGGCCGAGCTCGCGACCCGGACGAACGCCGGCCGTCTGCGCGGCGATCTCCATGACGCGCTGCGCGGCTCGGACGTGTTCATCGGGGTGAGCGCACCGGGCATCCTCCCGGCCGAGTGGATCGCCGACATGGCCGAGAACGCCGTCGTCTTCGCCCTGGCCAACCCCGACCCGGAGGTCGATCCCGCCGAGGCGGAGAAGTACGCCGCGGTGGTGGCCAGCGGGCGCTCGGACTTCCCGAACCAGATCAACAACGTGCTGGCGTTCCCCGGTGTCTTCCGCGGCCTGCTCGACGCCCGCGCCAAGGAGATCACCACCGAGATGCTGCTCAAGGCGGCGTACGCGATCGCGCACGTCGTGAAGGACGAGGAGCTCAACGCGAACTTCATCATCCCGACCGTCTTCCATCCCGACGTGCCGAAGGCCGTCGCCGCCGCCATCAGAGGAGCTGACACATGACCGACCCCACGACCCTGGGCGACTTCCACGCGACCACGATCGACGGGAAGGACCAGGATCTCGGGACCTACGTGGGTGACGTGGTGCTGGTCGTGAACACGGCCAGCGAGTGCGGACTCACGCCGCAGTACGAGGGCCTGCAACAGCTCTACGACACGTACGCCGCGCGCGGCCTGGTCGTGCTCGGGTTCCCGTGCGACCAGTTCGGGCACCAGGAACCGGGCACCGAGGAGGAGATCGCCGGGTTCTGCGAGCGCAACTACGGCGTCTCGTTCCCGATGTTCGCCAAGATCGACGTGAACGGCGCCGACACCCACCCGCTGTACGCCTGGCTGAAGAGCGAGAAGTCCGGCGTGCTCGGCGGCGCGATCAAGTGGAACTTCACCAAGTTCCTCCTCGACCGCTCGGGTCACGTCGTCGACCGCTACGCCCCGCAGACGGAGCCGGCCGAGCTCGTCGCCGACATCGAGGAGCTGCTGGCCGCGAGCGTCGATGACCCCCGCGAGGACGACGGAGCCGACGGGGGGGCGTGACCTCAGGTCTCGCTCTCCGTCGCGTAGAGCGCGGCCCCGACGATCCCGGCCGCGTTGCGCAGCTGCGCCGGAACGATCTCCGTCTCGATGTCCACCAGCGGCAGGAACTGGTCGGCCTTCTTGCTGACACCGCCGCCGACCACGAACAGCTCGGGTGAGAACAGGTCCTCGAGCTTGCGGTAGTACACCGTCAGCCGCGTGGCCCACTCCTCCCAGGACAGGTCCTCGCGCTCGCGGGCGCTGGCGGCGGCCCGCTTCTCGGCGTCGTGGCCGTCGATCTCCAGGTGGCCCAGCTCCGAGTTCGGCACCAGGACCCCGTCGTACACCAGCGCGGAGCCGATGCCGGTGCCCAGGGTGGTGACGATGACCAGCCCTCGCCGGCCCTTGGCCGCGCCGTACCGGACCTCGGCGAGGCCGGCGGCGTCCGCGTCGTTGACGACGTGCACGTCGCGGCCGGTCCGCTCGGTGATCAGCCGGTCGGCGTCCTCACCGATCCAGTGCTTGTCGATGTTGGCCGCGGAGTGCACGACACCCTTGACCACGACCCCGGGGACGGTGACCCCGACCGGTCCGTCGGAGCCGGGGAACTTGGTCAGCAGCTCGGCGAAGACGGCCGCCACGGCCTGCGGGGTGGACGGCTGGGGGGTCTCGATCCGCAGGCGCTCTTCGGCGAAGTCTCCCTGCTCGAGGTCGACCGGCGCGCCCTTGATGCCGCTGCCGCCGAAGTCGATCCCGAACGGAACACCCGCAGCCTTCGCACTCATGCCTCCCATCTTCCCGTGTCGGCCGCGTGGAGCAACCTCGCCGTGGACGGGTCCTTGTCATCGAGGTTTACAAATTCTATCTTGATGTAAACCCGAGGCCGACCGAAGGTCCGAGGAGGCAGTCATGGCGGCGACGTCCGGGGTCGCGAACAGCACCGTGCCGCAGGGCTCGACCGAGCAATGGCGCGACAGGAAGCGCTACCTGTGGCTGATCGGGCTGGTCGTCCCGTCGCTGGCGTTCATCGCCATCGGGATGTGGAGGCTGACCGGCTGGGGCGTGTGGTTCTGGATCGGCCCGGTCGTGATCCTGGTGCTCGTCCCGGCCATCGACCTGATCGCCGGTCTCGACCGCTCCAACCCGCCCGACGACGTGATCGAGGCCCTCGAGCGGGATCGGTACTACCGCTGGATCACCTACCTCTTCCTGCCGATCCAGTACACCGGCTTCGTGGGCGCCTTCTGGGTGATGACGCACTACGACCTGTCGGTCGTCGACCGCGTGGGCATCGCGATCTCGATCGGGTGCATCGGCGGCATCGGCATCAACACCGCCCACGAGCTCGGCCACAAGAAGGAGGCCAACGAGCGCTGGCTGTCCAAGATCGCACTGGCGCAGAGCTGCTACGGCCACTTCTACATCGAGCACAACCGGGGCCACCACGTGCGCGTCGCGACGCCCGAGGACCCCGCCTCGGCGCGGGTCGGCGAGAACTTCTACCAGTTCTGGCCACGCACGGTCGTCGGCTCCTTGAGGTCATCGTGGAACCTGGAGAAGAAGCGGATCGCGAGGCGCAAGCAGCATCCGTGGCGTCTCTCGAACGACGTCCTCAACGCGTGGCTGATGTCGGCCGTGCTGTGGGGGGCGATGGTCGCGGCCTTCGGCCTCGGCATCACGCCGTACCTGCTGATCCAGGCCGTCGTGGGGTTCTCCCTGCTCGAGGTCGTCAACTACATGGAGCACTACGGGATGCTGCGGCAGAAGGTCGGCGTCGGCGAGCGACAGCGCTACGAGCGGGTCGATCCGTCGCACTCGTGGAACTCCAACAACATCGCGACCAACGTGCTGCTCTACCACCTGCAGCGACACAGCGACCACCACGCGAACCCGACCAGGCGCTACCAGTCGTTGCGCGACTTCGAGGAGAGCCCGGTGCTGCCGACCGGCTACGCCGGGATGATCGTGCTCGCCATCGTGCCCGCCGTCTGGCGCCGGGTGATGGACCCGAGGGTCTGCGCCCACTTCGGGGGCGACCTGTCACGCGCGAACATCTCGCCGCGCAAGCGGGACCGGGTCCTGGCCCGGTACGCCGCCCCTGGCACGTCGGAGCCACGACCCGTGCGCGCGCAGGTGCCGCCGGGCTCCGTCTCCCCCGAGGCGCCGCGCTCGTCCGACCAGGGTGAGGCGTTGGCCTGGCGTTGCCCCGGGTGCGGGTACACCTACGACGTGGTCGCGGGGGAGGAGAGGGAGGGCTTCGCGGCCGGGACCGCGTGGTCGGAGATCCCGGACACCTGGTGCTGCCCCGACTGCGGGGTGCGGGACAAGGTCGACTTCGTCGCAGCAGAACACGTGAACGCCGACTGATCGAGGCGTCCTCGCCTAGAGTCGGCGCTCGTGTGGAGACGCAGGACTCGGGGCCCGCGCATCGGCGACGGCTGGCCGTCTCCGGAGGATGTCGACAGCGCTCTGGCCGCGCGTCGAGTCTCCTGGCCCGAGGAGCCCACCCACGAGGAGACCAACGAGCTCATCGAGCTCTTGATGCTGCGCGGGTTGCGCGACCTCGAGCTGGGGCACTGCGAGAGCGCGGCCGTCGACCTGCGCGAGGCGGTGACGCTGATCGAGCAGCTCGGTCCCGTCACGGCCGGCCACGACGGTGGGCGGGAGCGCGCGATCAGGGTCGGGTTGGCGCGCGCCGAGGTGAAGGCGGGTCGGGTACCCGAAGCCGTCGACTCACTGACCCGGGTGCTGGCGCTGCCAGAACCGCATCCAGGGTCGGAGTCTCGGGCGGCTGTGCGTCTCCTCCAGGACGTGAACGACCTGGCGAAGCGGATCGGTGCCCAGGGCCGTCGTGACGAAGTGCTTCGGCTCACCCTCCAGACGCACGCCTTGGCCGTGAGCGTCGCGGGTCGTCACCGGGAGGACGACCGGAGCCTGGTGGCGTCGACTCTGGCGGTCCTCGCGGGCTGCTACGCCAACGTGGGCGACCTCGAGAGCGCGGTGGCGACCGCGGAGAACGCGATCGCCCGGCTCCGACCGCTCCGCGGGCAGGAGGCTTCGCTCGTGAGGTGCCTGCAGATGCGGCTGAGATGGCTGCGTCAGCTGGGCCGACTCCAGGAGGCCGAGGAGGCGGAGCGCGAGCTCGCGAACCAGCTGCGTTCCTAGACTGGCCGCGTGACGACCGCCGCCTCGCAGACCACGCACCAGCGGGTGGTCGCGGCGGCGGCCGAGCTGACCCTCGAGGTCGGCTGGGCCGGGGTGACCATGGGCAAGCTGGCCGATCGGGTAGGGGTCTCGCGGCAGACGGTCTACAACGAGGTCGGGTCGAAGCCACAGCTGGCCGAGCAGATGGTGCTCGCCGAGCTCGCGAAGTTCCTGGCGGTGGTCGACGAGGCGTTCGACGAGCAGCCGGGCGACCTGGTCGAGGCCATCCGCGGCGCCTCGCGCGGCGTCCTCGAGCTCGCCCGCCGCAACGCCCTCCTGCAGGCCGTCATCTCGGCGTCGTACGGCGCAGAGACCGAGCTGCTCCCGCTGCTGACGACACGCAACGACGCGCTCGTGCTGACCGCGACCCGGGCGGTCCGGACGCGGGTGACGGCGTACCCGATCGACATCGACGACCGACACCTCGACGCGGCGATCGACATGGTGGTGCGACTGGTGCTGTCACACGTCGTCCATCCGATCGCGAAACCGGCCGAGACCGCCGACGACATCGCCTGGATCTCGGGCAGGACGCTGCGTCCCTGACCTCCGCGGCCCGGCGTATCGTCGCGACGTGACCGCGGGGACGATCGAGTACTCCTCCGCCGCCGGCCGCGGCGTCATCCTCGCCGCGGTGCTGGGCTCGGGGATGGCGATGCTGGACGGCACCGTCGTCAACGTCGCTCTGAAGACGATCGGCAAGGACCTCGACGCCACGCTGGCGCAGCTGCAGTGGATCACCAACGGATACCTGCTGATGCTCGCCAGCCTGATCCTGCTCGGCGGTGCTCTCGGCGACCGGCTCGGTCGGCGGCGGGTCTTCCTGATCGGGGTGGTCTGGTTCGCCGCGGCGTCCTTGCTCTGCGGCGTCGCACCGAACGCGACCGCGCTGATCGGTGCCCGGCTCCTGCAGGGGATCGGCGGCGCACTGCTCACCCCGGGCAGCCTCGCGATCATCGAGGCGGTGTTCGTGCGGACCGACCGCGGACGTGCGATCGGCGCCTGGTCCGGGCTCGGCAGCATCGCCGCGGCGATCGGTCCGTTCGTCGGCGGCGGCCTGGTGCAGTACGCCGACTGGCGTTGGATCTTCCTGATCAACGCACCGATCGCGGCGGTCACGATCGCGGCCGCGCTGAAGTACGTGCCGGAGACCCGGGCCGAGAGCGACGGTCCGTTCGACGTCCTCGGCGCTGCCCTGGCCGCGATCTTCCTCGGCGGCCTCACCTACTGGCTGATCGAGTTCGGAACGTCGTTCGCCCCGGCTGCGTTGGCGATCGGGATCGTCGCGGGGATCGCGTTCCTCGTCGTCGAGCGCCGCAGTGACCACCCGATGATGCCGCTGAGCATGTTCGCGTCGCGCAACTTCAGCGCGGCCAACGCGATGACCCTCCTGGTGTATGCCGCACTGGGCGCGATCGTGTTCTTCCTCGTCATCGACCTGCAGACCGTGCTGGGGTACGGCGCGCTCGAGGCCGGCATCGCCACGCTGCCGCTGACCGTGATCATGCTGTTCCTGGCCGCCCGCGGCGGCGAGCTCGGAGCGCGGATCGGGCCGCGGATCCCGATGACCGTGGGTCCCCTGGTGATGGCCGTGGGCGTCGCCTGGCTGTCCCTGGTCGGTGCGGGCACGTCGTACTGGCTGGGTGTGCTGCCGCCGCTGGTCGTCTTCGGGCTCGGCCTCGCGCTGATGGTGGCGCCGCTGACCATGACCGTCCTCGCGTCTGCGCCCGAGGACCGGACGGGGATCGCCAGCGGGGTCAACAACGCGGTGGCGCGGGCGGGATCGCTGCTGGCGGTCGCCGCCCTGCCCGTGGCCGTCGGGCTGTCGGGTGAGGAGTACGCCGACCCGATCGCCTTCGACGACGCGTACGGGAAGGCGATGCTGGTGTGCGCCGGGCTGCTGGCCGTCGGCGGCGTGCTCTCCTGGCTGACGATCACGCCCGGTCCGGTCGCGCCGGCGGGCCAGGAGGAACCCCCGCGGGAGCGTGTGTCGACGCGTCACCCGCTCGACTGCCCCTCACGGGGGCACTGACCCGTCCGGGTCCCACCCACCACCCCACTACCCTTGCCACCCATGGGGCGAGCTCGGTCACGTCGCCGGGCCGTCGTGGTTGCGGCCTGCGTCCCCCTAGTCCTCGTGCTGGCCGGGTGCGGCGACCGGACGTCGAGCGCGACGACCGGGCCGACGAGCGACCCGACGAGCGGGACCGGGCCGTCGAGCATCCCGACCGCCGACCCGTCGTCCTCGTCCGGGCCGACCGCGGACCACTCCGTGCCGCGCCCCGGCCCGTTCCGAGCGCCGCTGCACACCGCCGACATGCTGATCTTCCGCCAGCATCCGCTCAGCGACCGGATGGTGCGCCGGATCCGGCACGTGCAGGGGGTCACCCGGGTGGAGCGGTTCAGCCTGGCCCAGGTGAGCATCCAGGACCACGCGATCAACGTCGCGGCGGTGAACCCCGCGACGTACCGGAACTTCAACCCGGACGCAGTCGCGCAGTTCCAGCCGGAGTGGAACCGGATCGCCGCGGGCGAGATGGCGTTGCGGTCGGGCTTCCGCAGGCAGGTCGCGAGGAGCGGCTACGTCCGGCTCGGCGCCTCCGCCGACGCCCCCCAGGTCCACGTGGGCGCCTACTCGCCGCAGATCCCGCAGGTCGACGCCGTCGTCAACGACAGCTGGGTGAAGACCCTGGGCATGCGCAAGGGGAACGCACTGCTGGTCTCGACGGGCATCCGGACCCCGCTGTCGATCCGGTCGCCGATCCAGCGCATCGTCGGCCACTCGGCGTCCGTGCAGCGCCTCGACGTGGCGGCCCGGCTGGGGCTCGACCCGAAGGCGGTGCAGATCGGGTTCCTGGTCGGCAGCGCAGCGCAAGCGGTCGGCTCCTACAGCTACACCGTGGTCGGCGGTGGCCGGATCGCTCCCCAGCAGGCCTGGGTGGACAGCCACATCTCCACCCAGGCCATGCCGATCATCGGCCCGATGACCTGCAACACCCAGATGTTCCCCCAGCTGCGCGCCGCGCTGGAGGAGATCCGGGCGGACGGGCTCGCGTCGGCGCTCCATCCCCAGCAGTACGGCGGCTGCTTCGTGCCGCGGTTCATCGCCGGCACCACGACCTTGTCCAACCACGCGTTCGGCCTGGCGTTCGACGTGAACGTCCCGGAGAACCAGCGCGGCACGGTGGGCCGGATCAACCGCGAGGTGGTCGCCATCTTCGAGAAGTGGGGCTTCACCTGGGGCGGCATCTGGCACTACACGGACCCGATGCACTTCGAGCTGAACCGGATCATTCACCCCGGGTGAGGACGTTCCAGCCGGCCCGCTTGGGGTCGTCCGCCTGGCCGGAGCCTCTAGTGACCTCTCAGGCGGACGACCCGAGGGGCCCGGCAGGATGAGGGGATGCGTGCCGTCCAGGTCCTCCAGCCCACCGGTCCCGCCGACGTCCGGGTCGTCGACGTACCCGAGCCGGAGCCCGGCCCCGGCGACGTCGTGGTCGAGGTGCATTCCGTCGGGGTCTCGTTCCCCGACCTGCTGCTGAGCCAGGGGCGCTACCAGCTGCGGCCCGAGCCGCCGTTCACGCTCGGCGTGGACGTGGCCGGCACGGTGGTCGGCGCACCGTCCGGACGACCCGGTGTCGAGCTCGGCGCCCGGGTCGCCGGTGTGGTCCCGTACGGCGGAGCTGCCGAGCGCGTCGTCGTCCCGGTCTCGGCGGTGTTCCCCCTGCCGGAGCGCACGTCGTACGACGAGGGGGCGGCGCTGCCGATGAACTACCTCACCGCACTCTTCGCCCTGGCCGAGCGCGGACACGTGCGCGAGGGCGAGACCGTCCTCGTCCACGGCGCCGCCGGCGGGGTCGGCACGGCCACGCTGCAGGTCGCGCGCGGCCTCGGTGCCCGCACCATCGCCGTGGTCTCCACCGACGAGAAGGCGGCGTTCGCCCGGTCGGCCGGTGCGGACGAGGTGTTGCTCCTTGACGGTTTCAAGGAGGCGGTCGCCGACCTCACCGGCGGCCGTGGCGTGGACGTCGTACTGGATGTGGTCGGCGGCGACGTGTTCACCGACTCGCTGCGATGTCTGACCGAGCAGGGCCGGCTCCTCGTCGTCGGCTTCGCCTCGGGCCGGGGCATCCCCGAGGTGAAGGTGAACCGGCTGCTCCTGAACAACGTCGACGTGCGGGGCGTGGGCTGGGGTGGGTTCGCGATGACGAAGCCGTCCTACATGCGTGGGCAGTGGGACCTGCTGCTGCCGATGATCGAGTCGGGCGTCGTCAGGCCGCCGATCGGCGCCACCTACGACCTCGACGGCTTCGGTCGCGCCCTGCAGGACATGGCCGACCGGCGGGCGCTCGGCAAGAGCGTCGTGCATGTGCGATGACCGGGGGCTGAACGTAGGCTCCTGCGGGTGAGCATGCTCGATGACGCCCGCGAGGGCATGGACCTGACCGTGCGACCCCAGGACGACCTGTTCGGCCACGTCAACGGGCGTTGGCTGCAGGAGCAGGAGATCCCTGCCGACAAGGGCAGCTGGGGACCGTTCGTCGAGCTCGCCGACGCGGCGGAGATCCAGGTCCGGGAGATCATCGAGGAGCTGGCCGAGCGGGTCGTCGCGGGTGAGCAGGGTCTCGACGGCGACGCCATGCGGATCGCCTGCCTGTACGCCTCCTTCATGGACGAGGCGGCCGTCGAGAAGCTCGGCCTCACGCCCATCCGCCCCCTGCTCGACGCGGTGGAGAGCCTGCGTGACGTGCGCGACCTGGCGGCGTTCCTGGGCGAGTTCGAGCAGGTCGGCGGCAGCGGGCCGTTCGGGGTCTTCGTCGACGTCGACGGCAAGAACTCCGAGCGGTGCCTGGTCAACTTCACCCAGGGCGGGCTGGGGCTTCCCGACGAGTCGTACTACCACGACGAGAAGTTCGCCGAGGTCCGCGAGAAGTACCTCGCCTACCTGAGCCGGATGTTCGGCCTGGTCGGGCGCACCGACCCGGACGGCGACGCGGCCACCGTGATGGAGCTCGAGACGCGCCTGTCGAAGGGACACTGGGAGCGCGCCGAGACCCGCGACGTGCAGAAGACCTACAACCTGATGACCCTCGACGAGCTCAAGGGTCTCTGTCCGGCGTTCGACTGGGAGGTGTTCATCCGCAACCTCGGCGGCTCCGAGGACACCATCGCCGAGACCTGCGTCCGGCAGCCGTCGTACCTCGAGCACCTGGCCACGGCACTCGAGGACGTGCCGATCGAGCAGTGGCGCACCTGGCTCGCGATCCGCGTGATCCGCACCGCTGCGCCGTACCTGCCGGCGGAGTTCGTCGAGACCAACTTCGACTTCTACGGCCGTACCCTCAGCGGCACGCCACAGCTGCGCGAGCGCTGGAAGCGCGGCGTCGCCGTCGTGGAGGGTGGGGTCGGCGAGGCCGTCGGTCGCGAGTACGTCGCACGGCACTTCCCTCCGGCGTCCAAGGCGATGATGCAGGAGCTGGTCGGTCACCTCCTGCGCGCCTATCGCCAGTCGATCGCGTCGCTGGCATGGATGAGCGACGAGACGAAGCAGCGGGGCTTCGACAAGCTCGACATGTTCCGCTCGAAGATCGGCTACCCGGACAAGTTCATCGACTACTCCGAGCTGGACTTCAAGCCCGACGACCTCATCGGGAACGTCTTGTCCGCCAACGCGTTCGAGACCCGCCGGCAGCTGGCCAAGGTCGGTGCCCCGGTCGACCGCGACGAGTGGCTGATGCTCCCGCAGGCCGTCAACGCCTACTACCGGCCGGGCATGAACGAGATCTGCTTCCCCGCCGCCATCCTGCAGAAGCCGTTCTTCTCGCCCGACGCGGAGATGGCCGAGAACTACGGCGGCATCGGTGCCGTGATCGGCCACGAGGTCGGGCACGGCTTCGACGACCAGGGCGCCCAGTACGACGGTGCCGGCAACCTCGAGGACTGGTGGACGCCCGATGACAAGAGCCGCTTCGAGGAGAAGTCCAAGGCCCTGATCGCGCAGTACGACGGTTTCGAGCCGCGCGACCTGCCGGGCGAGCACGTGAACGGTGCCCTGACCGTCGGTGAGAACATCGGCGACCTCGGCGGGCTCACGATCGCGCTGATGGCCTACAACATCGCGCGCGGCGGGGACGTCGGGCTCGAGGACGCCCAGAAGCTGTTCCTCAGCTGGGGCCACATCTGGCGGACCAAGCGTCGCAAGGAGCTCTCGCAGCAGTACCTCACGATCGACCCGCACAGCCCACCCGAGTTCCGGGCCAACATCGTGCGGAACCTCGACGAGTTCCACGCGACGTTCGGCACCCGGCCCGGGGACGGCCTGTGGCTGGACCCCGAGGCGCGCGTCCGCATCTGGTGAGCGTGTCCGTGCCTGCCGGAGCCCGGCTGGGGCCCCGGACGTCGCCGCGGTCCTGCCCGTGCTCCGTGGCGTTCGTCGACCGCTCCGGGTCAGTGCCGAAGGACACCGGTCAGGGGTAGCGGGTGCACATCCGGGCGAGCTGTCGCCAGGTGGTGTAGTCGACGATCCCCGAGGGCTGCGGGTCGAACGTGGCCTGTTGGGTCCGTACGACGTCCTGCGTGGCCCGGTCGTAGAGACCGGTGACCTCCGGCAGCAGCCTCGCGTCGCGGAACATCCCCTGGAGCTGCCGGATCCAGATGCTGTCGGTGGCGTCGATCGACATCCCGGGCCGCAGGGTCGGCGCGGTGCTCAGGCTGACGTGGCAGATGCACTCGACCATGTCGGTGGTGCCGGAGGACAGCATCGTCACGGAATCGCCCTTGTGCGTGCCCTCCATCCGGATCGCGCAGGCCTGATTCGTGCTGTACGGCCCGAGGTAGACGACGTACTCCGGGGCGGGCCGCTGGGACGTCTCGCCGGGGAGGTGGAGACGCCACGTCGTGTCACACGACCGGGCGGGCTGCAGGTAGCGGGCTCCGTCATTGGTCTCCACCGCCGAGGACAGCAAGGAGCTGGGTGCGCCCGACGCGAGGATCACGACGCTCTGCCCGGGCCGGCAGGGCTGGTTGACCAGGGCGGCGCCGAGGTGGAGCGGGTCCTCGACGTGCTGCGGGAGTGCGAACGCGGTGACCACGCCGCCGGCGACACCGAGAACGGCCGCCAGGCCGATGGCCAGGGCTGTGGAACGCACGCGCGCAGGATACGCGGACGCGCGCCCGGGTCGGCCCGCGACGGGCGGGCCGACCCGGGCGACGCGTCAGCCGGCGACCATCGCGGTGGCGTCGACGGGGGTCTCGGCCGGCTTGCGTGGCAGGAAGAACGCCGGCACCAGGCAGAGCCCCACCAGCACCGTGGCGACGGCGAACACGCCGCCGAACGACTCGCCCATGAAGTGCAGGCCGACGGTGGTCACGGCCTGCGCCTGGTCGGGGCTCAGCCCGAGCTGGGCGGGATCGGCGCCGTTCTGGAGGGCCAGCGTCGGGCCCACCGTGGCGGCGTGGTCGTTGTAGGCGTTGGTGAGCAGCACCGAGAACAGGGCCGTCCCCATCGAGATGGCGATCTGCTGGGTGATGTTCATCAGCGTGGACCCGCGGGCGATGTCGTGGTCCTTCAGGCTGGCCAGGGCCGCGGTGAAGACCGGCATCATCGTCGAGCCCATGCCCAGCCCCATCACCACGAACGCGGTGATGATGTAGGTGTACGACGTGCGGTCGTCGATGGGGATCAGCATCCCCATGCCGACGGTGTCTAGCACCAGACCGGTGAGGACGACCTTGCCGGGACCGATCTTGTCGGCCAGGAAGCCCGCGATCGGCATCGTCAGCATCGCCCCGAAGCCCTGCGGCGCGACCAGCCAGCCGGAGGCGAGCGGGGACTCGCCGCGCACCTGCTGGAAGTAGAGCGTGAACAGCAGGGAAGCCCCGAAGAAGGCCATCGCGAACAGGGTCATCGTCACCACCGCGACGGTCATGTAGCGGTTGGTGAACAGCCGCAGCTGGACCAGTGGGTGGATGTTGTGCTTGCGCAGCGCCCACGGGATGAACGCGATGACCAGCGCCAGCCCGACCACCGTCGGGATGACGACGTTGGGGGTGTACATGGTGCCGTGCTCCTGCTTCGCGGCCGGGATCGAGCTCAGGCCGTACAGGAACAGGGCCAGGCCGGGCGACAGCAGCAACATGCCGACGAAGTCGAAGCTCTCCGAGGGGTGCACCTCGTCGCGGTCGAGGACGATCCAGGCGTAGATCGCCGCGACGATGCCGATCGGGACGTTGATCAGGAAGATCCAGTGCCAGGACGCGATGTCGATCAGCCAGCCGCCGAGGATCGGGCCGAAGATCGGGCCGAGCAGCATCGGGACGCCGAGGATCGCCATCACCCGACCGAGCCGCTCCGGGCCGGCCGCGCGGGTCAGGATCGTCATCCCGAGCGGCATCAGCATGCCGCCACCGAGCCCCTGGAGCACCCGGAAGACCACGAGCATCTCCAGCGAGGTGGCGGTGGAGCACAGCGCCGAGCCGGCCGTGAACAGGACGATCGCCAGGACGTAGAGGCGCTTGGTACCGAACCGGTCCGCCGCCCACCCCGTCAGCGGGATGACGGTCGCCAGCGCGAGCGTGTACGCCGTCGCCGTCCAGGCGACCTGCGCCTGTGTCTTGCCGAAGGTCTCCTGGAACGTGCGCTGGGCGACGGCCACGACGGTGATGTCGAGGATGGACATCACCGCGCCCAGGACCACGACACCGGCCACGACCATCACCCGGGCGTCCAGCCTGCCGTCGTTGTGCTGTGGCGCGGTGGCGTTGCCGCCGATCTCGCTCTCGATCTCGGTACTCATACGTCGTACTCCCCTATGCGTGTGTCTTCCACGAGCCTAAGGACTGCCACCGACAACGGGCCAACGCGTTTGCGAACGCCGGGTGACGCGCCGGTGTTCCCTGTGCCTTCAGACGTGTCAGGTGCCGCGAAGGTGACACCCGTCCGAGATCTGGTGCCTCGCGGGTCACGGCTCGACCGTCGTGGCAGGCAGGATCGACGCGTCGGCGACCGAGGGGAGTGGTGTCGCGGCGTCGGCGACCACGGGGACCGCGGCGCCCGGACGGCGTACGTCGTCGGCGATCTGGTGGCGGAGCAGCACCACGATGTACGTCGCGGCGAGCAGCGTGACGACGCCCATGATCGACAGGATCACGTGGTAGCTGAGCAGCACGACCAGCAGCGAGCCGAGCGCGAGCGAGACCGCCTGTGGCACCGCCATCACGGTCTCGGCCGCCACGGAGACCCGGCCCATGATCGCCAGCGGCGTCCGTCGCTGGACCAGCGTCATGAACGCGACCGTGATCAGCGGCATCGCCGCCCCCATCATGGTGGCCATGGCGAGCACCAGCCAGAACTGCCCGACCAGCCCCATCACCAGGATCGAGACCGCGGCCACCGCCAGGCCGACGACGCATCCTGCGACCTCGCCGATGCGGCGCACCACCGTGCTCGACGAGAGCCCGCCGCCGATCGCGCCGACACCCTGGGCGGTCACGATCGCCGAGACCCAGGCGGCCGGCTTGTCGAAGGCGTCGAGGAGGGCGTAGACGGCCGACTCGGCGAACCCGAAGACCAGGATGCACAGCCCGAACCCGATCAGCACGTGCTTGAGCACCGGCTCGGCGGCGAGGTGCCGCATCCCGGCGGTCATCTGGTGCCAGAAGTGCGACTCCTCGCGCTCCGGCGCCTGCTCGACCACCGAGATCGTGGCGATCACGACGGCGGCCAGGACGAACGACGACGCGTCGAGCACGGCCACGGCCCAGCCACCCAGCCAGGTGAACAGCAGGGCGCCGATCAGCGGTCCGAAGAGCCGGAAGGACTCCTTCGTGGTCTGCAGCGAGGAGTTGGCGTCGACCAGCATCTCCTCCGGCATCAGCTCCTTGAGCAGGCCGTTGAGCGCCGCGGGGAGCACGACGAAGGACAGGCCGTACAGCATCGCGACGGCCCAGATGATCCACACCTGCCCCTCGCCTCGAACCAGCACGAGCGGGAGGACGCCCACGCCCGAGGCGAGGTGGCCCCACACCAGCAGCGGCTGGCGCTCGACCCGGTCGATCCAGGGGCCCAGCAGCGGCGCGAAGAGCACCGGGATGACCATGAAGAAGAACGTGAGGCCGGCCAGGGCGTTCGAGCCGGTGACGGTCTTGACCCACATCGAGAGCACCAGCAGCATCACCGAGTCGCCGAACATCGACGTCGTGAGCCCGGCGTAGAGGCGGGTGAAGCCGGGCTGACGGAACGCCTGCCTCACGAGGCGTCAGCTCCCGCCGAGACCGCGGGCGTCTCCGCGAGCCCGGGCAGGAGCATGGGCACGCCCCACGCGACGAACTCGCACAGCCGGGAGCCCGGGGGCCGCAGCGCGGCGTCGGTGAGCCGATCGGCGTACCGCTCGAGGACCGACAGGATCTCGCCGTTGATCTCGTCGAGCTCCTCGTGCGTCAGCCAGCTGGCGTGCTGGGCGAGGTTCGAGGCGTCGGACCACTCGCGCTCGCCGTCGTCGACGAGCTGGTCGCGCGCCTGCTGGAACCGGGTGACCTGGCGCTGCAGGAGCATCTCCTCCAGCGCCCGGCCAGCGCGCAGCTGCCCCGGGGTGGCGTCCGCGTCGTCCCACGCCAGACCCACCTGCCGGACCCGCCACGGCCGCTGACGTCCGATCCCTCCGCCCGCCTCCTCGACGAAGGAGTGCTCGGCGAGCTTGCGCAGGTGCCACGAGCAGTTGGCGGGCGACTCGTCGAGCCGGTCGGCGAGCTCGGTCGCCGTGAGCGGACCGTCGACGGTCAGCAGCTCCATGATCCCGAGCCGCACCGGGTGGGCGAGCGCCGCGAGCTCGCGCGGATCACTCAGCCGTCGGTACGACGGTCCTTGCTGTGCGTGGTCGGGCTGCTGCTCCGCGACTTCGAGCGCCGCTTCGCCCGCCGCTTGGACTGTCCCTTGCGTCGTGTGGTCACGGCGCGCCCCCCTCTTCTGGTTCGGCATGTATCGAAAGTAATCTTTCGAAAGACTTCTTGCAACCCGTTCCGAGCATCGTGTCGGCGGGTGCGGCTACGGTCGACAACCACGTCGCGGATGACTTGATTCCTGGTCTCCGGGCCCGGTCTCGATCTCTTGGGGAGGTGTCGGTGAGCTTCGTGCCCCTGACCGGGCCGGCGACCCTGCACGCCGCGGAGGCCCCGCGCGAGGGCACGGTGGAGTTCACCGACGACCGTCGCACGATCACGCTGCCGATCCGGGCGGCGCTGCCGGTGCTGGCCAAGGCCCGCACGGCCAGCGACGCCCACCCGTCCGTGGCGCTCCTCGCCGCGGCCTCGCTGCTCGGCATGCGGTTCGTCGCGGCCGGGAGGTTCGAGCCGGGCGACGGTGTCTGGCGGCTCTCCGAGCTCCACGCGGACGACGCCGAGCGCATCCGGCGCCTGGCCGCCTCACGCGCCCACGCCGGGCTGACCGCCGAGGCCGCCGAGGCCGTCGTACGCCGGGTGGTCGACGCCGTGGTCGACGCGATGCCGCGCACCGCGCCTTCGTCCGAGCGGCGCCGAGCAGCGCCGCCCGGCTCCCGGCCGAGGCCGCCCGACGAGGCGTTCGCCCACCGCCTCCAGGAGCTTGTGGCACGCCACCGGGGCGGCCGGTCCGACCTGCCGCAGCTGGTGACGCTCTCGCTCCGGGTCGAGGCCGACGAGGGGGAGCTGGTCGCGGGGGCGTGCCGCCTCGTCCTCCAGGTGCACGACGAACGCGACCCGCTCCACGTGTGCGACGCGGCGAGCCTGTGGCACGACCCGCCCTCCGGGCACGGCTTCGGCGACCGGGCGCGCACCCACACCACGTGGGCGCTGCGCGAGGCGGCCACCGCCTGGCCCCCGCTGGAGCGGCTGCTCGAGCAGCGCGTCCCCGACGAGATCACGCTCGACACCGACGACCTCGTCAGCCTGCTCGAGGACGGCGTCGCCGCGTTGCGCGCGGTGAGCATCGACGTGCTGTGGCCGCGCAGCCTGGGCCGCGACCTCAGCGCCACCGCCACCCTCGACCGCACACCCGGGAAGCGCGAGGGACAGCTGGTCGAGGGCGTGCTCAGCGGTGATGCGCTGTTCGCCTTCAACTGGCAGCTCTCGCTGCGGGGAGACCCGCTGACCGAGCAGGAGATGGACCAGCTCGCCCGCGCGACCTCACCGATGCTGAAGCTGCGTGGTGGCTGGACCGTGGTCGATCCGGCGATCGCCCGGAAGGCCCGCAAACGACTGATCCGGAGGGTCCCGGCGGCCCCGGCGGTGGCCGCGGCGCTGACCGGCGTGGTCGAGATCGAGGACGCACCGGCGGAGGTCGTCGTCGGCGCGGGCCTGCTCGACGTCCGCGAGCGCCTCCTGGGTGCCGCAACGGCTCCGCCGCTGCCCTCACCACCGGGGCTGGCCGCGACGCTGCGCGACTACCAGCGTCAGGGATTCACCTGGCTCGACCGGGTGACGTCGCTCGGCCTCGGCGCCTGCCTGGCCGACGACATGGGTCTGGGTAAGACCGTCACCCTGATCGCGCTGCACCTCCACCGCGCGGTCCGGCGCTCGGGCCCCACGCTCGTGGTGTGCCCGGCCTCGCTGCTGGGCAACTGGGAGGCGGAGATCCGGCGGTTCGCGCCGGGTGTCGACGTACGCCGGTTCCATGGCGGGCAGCGGTCGCTCGACGACCTGGCCCCGACCGACCTGCGGCCCGACCCCGGCTTCGTGCTCACGACGTACGGCACCCTCCGGCGTGACGCCCCGGCCCTGACCGGCGTCGACTGGGGGCTGGTCGTCGCCGACGAGGCGCAGCACGTGAAGAACGCCCGGTCCGCAACCGCCCGCGCGCTGCGCACCATCGGGTCGTCGGCACGGGTGGCGCTGACCGGCACTCCGGTCGAGAACGACCTGACCGAGCTCTGGGCGATCCTGGACTGGGCCACGCCCGGGCTCCTCGGGAGCCGGCAGGCGTTCCGCAAGGTCTGGGCCGGGCCCATCGAGTCGGGGCACGAGCCGACCAAGGCGCGACAGTTCGCCGGGCTGATCGGGCCGTTCCTGCTGCGTCGCCGCAAGACCGATCCGGGCATCGCGCCCGAGCTGCCCGAGAAGACCGAGACCGACCACCTGCTCGGGCTGACCCGCGAGCAGGTCGTTCTCTACGAGTCGTTCGTCCGCGACACGATGGCGCGCATCGAGCGGGCCGACGAGGAGACCCGGCGTGGCCTGGTGCTCAAGCTGCTCACCGGGCTCAAGCAGATCTGCAACCACCCGGCCCACTTCCTCAAGCAGTCCGGCGGGCGTCTCGGCGGCCGGTCGGAGAAGCTCGACCTGCTCGACGAGCTGGTCGGCACCGTCCTGGCCGAGGACACCTCGGTGCTGGTCTTCACCCAGTACGTCGCGATGGCCCGGCTGCTCGAGGACCACCTGACCCGCGGCGGTGTGCCCCACCAGTTCCTGCACGGCGGCACCCCGGTCCGCCGGCGCGACGCCATGGTCGCGGCGTTCCAGGCCGGCGAGGCGCCGGTGTTCCTGCTCTCGCTGAAGGCCGGGGGCACCGGGCTCAACCTCACCCGTGCCGACCACGTCGTCCATGTCGACCGCTGGTGGAACCCCGCCGTCGAGGACCAGGCGACCGATCGTGCGCACCGCATCGGCCAGACCCGACCGGTGCAGGTCCACCGTATGATCACCCAGGGCACGGTCGAGGAGCGCGTCGCCGAGCTGCTGCGCCGGAAGCGGTCGCTGGCCGACTCCGTGCTCGCCCACGGTGAGACCGCGCTGACCGAGCTCAGCAACGACGAGCTGCTCGACCTGGTGTCCCTGCGGAGGATGCCGTGAGCGCGCGGGCGACCTCCGCGGTCACGTTCTCGCGCATCCCGCCACGACGTTCGACGTCACGCGCCGCGACCTGGTGGGGTCGGGCCTGGGTCCGCGCGGTCGAGGAGGCGTCGTACGCCGACTCCGACCTGCACAGGGCGCGTGCGCTCTCGCGCAGCGGTGCGATCGGCGGCATCACCGTCGACGCCGGGACGGTCGTCGCGCAGGTCCACGACCGTGCCGACGTCTGGCCGGTCAGCGCGACGGTTCCCGAGCTCGACCCGGTCAGCCGGCGTGCCTTCGTCGAGGTGGTCGCGGCGGAGTCCGGCCACCTGCCCGCGCTGATGGCCGGCGAGCTGCCCCACCGTCTGGTCGAGCAGTCCGAAGAGACCGGTGTCGAGCTCCTGCCCTACGGCGGTGAGCTCGGATCGGCCTGCCCCTGCGGCGCCTGGGTCGATCCGTGCGTCCACTCCCTCGCGGTGATGCTCCAGGTCGCCTGGCTGGTCGACGGCGATCCGTGGGTGCTGCTCCGGCTCCGTGGCATCTCACCCGACGACCTCCAGGCCGAGCTCGCTGCCGTCCCGGCCGACGAGCCCGACCCGCTGTCCGACGACCTGGCGCTGGCGATGGATGCCGCGGTCCGCGCCGCACGAGTGGTGGCTCTCGCCGACGACCCGGCCGCCGAGATCGAGCACCTGCTGTGAGTCCGCTCCGCTGCTGACGGCGTCCCGCAGCGTCGGTGCACGTCAGGCTCCGACCAGGGCGCCCATCGCCATCCGCTGCAGCACCCCACGCATCGCCTCGTCCGGGATCAGGCCGCTGTGGGGCGTGGAGTTGATCAGGCCGAACGCCGCGTGGGCCATCGCCCGGGCCCGGTCGGTGTGCAGCCCGCGGTGCAGCCGGCGGAGCTCACCGGCCCAGATCTCGACGTACTCACGCTGGAGGTGGCGCACCCGTTCGCGCGCGGCCGGCGGCAGCGACTGCCAGTCGCGGTCCTGGACCACGATCAGCGACCGGTGGCGGAGCGCGAAGTCGGTGTGCCAGGCGACCAGCGACTCGAGGGCCTGCCGGGGGGAGGACGACCTCTCCACCCGAGCCCGCCCCTCCTCGAGCAGCCGCTCGCTGATGCCGACCAGCATCGCGGCGAGCACCGCGTCCTTGGACTCGAAGTGCTTGTAGAGCGCCGGCCCGGAGATCCCGCACGCCTTGCCGATCTCGCCGACGGACACGCCGTGGAACCCCTTGGCGGCGAACAGCTCGGCCGCCGTCTCGAGGATCTGGTCGCGCCGGGTCACCCGGCTAGGTTAGCGGTCGTTAACGTCGCCGACCGTCGCCACCGCTCGGCCGGGCGGGCGATGATGCTGGCGTGACCCACCTCCAGCCCGGTTCGCGGCGTACCGAGCCCCGATCCGTCCTCACCGCTGCCGGCGGCCGTCGCGGCCTCGTCGTCGTCGCGGCGGTCGCCCTCATCGCGACCTCGGCAACGGTCGTCGCCGCTCCGTCCTCAGCCGGGCACCCGGAACGCGCCGCGCAACCGGTCCGGTCCGTCCACGTGCATCGCGGCGGGCCGGACGCGACCGTGACGTTCCGCCGCCACCACCCGGGAGAGGGCTTCGTGACCATGACGGTCTCGGCCCGTGACGTGTCCTGGAGGAGGCGTCACCACGAGTCCGCGGTGGTGAGCGCCTACGTCGACGGTCATTACGCCACCGACGTCGTGATCCCGTCGTCGAGCCCCATCACCCGTGAGTTCGCACTCGGCTCGCTGGCGTCCGGTCGGCACACGCTGCGTCTCCACTACGCCGCCCGCCGGTCACCGAAGGGTGCCGGGGTCGCCCGGCTGCGCGACATCAGGTTCACCACGGTGCGGCCCTCCAGCCGGCAGTACGCCGCGGACCGGTTCGCACCGATCCTCTACGGCCGCAACCTCGCCGCTCTCGGTGGTCGCTTCGAGAACAACCGCACGGACACCCCCCTCGTCGCCTGGCACGAGATCCGGCCGGCGGCGCGGCCGGGTCACTCGATCATCGAGTACTCCGTGGTCTGGAGCAACGAGGACGGCGGCACCTCCGCACCGGCCCTGATGGCCCAGTGGGGACGGACCACCGACATCGAGTGGGTCTACCGGGTCGAGGTCAACGCCCGCGGCCACCGCGTTCGCGGCACCGGGGTGTTCCAGGGAGCGGCTCACGGAACCCGGCACTTCCATGGTCGGTACGACGGCACCCATCCGCTCCTGGAGACCTGTACCTCCAACAACAACATGTGCGACCGGATCGACGACCCCATGCGGTTCGCGCTGTCGATGAGGGACGGGCGCCCGGTCTCCCAGCCGCGCGAGCACCTGATGGACACCCACCCATGGACCTACCGGGTGATGGCGCAGGAGATGCTGCGCGAGCACAAGATCGAGTCCCCCTCGGACCCGGGGACACCGGCCGTCGGCAACCAGCGGACCTACCTCTACGTCGCGGTCAACCACACGACCGCGCCGTCGGCGTCGGCGACCGGGGCCGGCCTGGCGGTCGAGGTCCGCCTGAAGGGCAACCCGACGCCGTACACCTCGAACCACGGCATCGGGTTCCTGAGCATCAACCGCAACGGCCCGGCCGCGACCACGGTCGAGCTTCCGGCGGGCACGACCGCCCGCGACGTCGCCTCGATCTCGGTGCGCCGGGTGCCGATCGGAGCGGACAACGGCGCGACGTTGACCGTCACCGCGGTCGACCGTGCCTTCCTCCTCCGACGCAGCTACCTGCCGCGGCCGTCGTTCGCGCACTGGCACGGCAGCAGGATGCTCACCCCCGGTTCCCCGACCGCGGAGCTGTGGCACGCGAGCTGAGCTCGGCTGGCACACCAGGTTAATGATCGCTAACCTGGATGGGTGAGTGAGCTGCGGGAGCTGGTCGAGGAGCTCAGGGGTCACCTGGCAGTCGTCCGCCGGGGTGGGAGCGAGTCGGCACGGACGAAGCACACCGACCGCGGCAAGCTGCTGGTGCGCGATCGCATCGACCGTCTGCTCGACCCGGGCAGCCCGTTCCTCGAGCTGAGCCCGCTCGCGGCGTTCGGGATGTACGGCGCCTCGGCGGAGGATGCGTACGCCGTGCCCAGCGCCTCGATCGTCACCGGCATCGGGCGCATCCAGGGCCGGGAGTGCGTCGTGGTCGCCAACGACGCGACGGTCAAGGGCGGCACCTACTACCCGCTCACGGTCAAGAAGCACCTGCGCGCCCAGACCGTCGCGCTGCAGAACCGGCTGCCGTGCATCTACCTGGTCGACTCCGGGGGCGCGTTCCTGCCGATGCAGGACGAGGTGTTCCCCGACCGGGAGCACTTCGGCCGGATCTTCTTCAACCAGGCGAACCTGTCCGCGCAGGGCATCCCGCAGATCGCGAGCGTGATGGGCTCCTGCACCGCCGGTGGCGCCTACGTGCCGGCGATGAGCGACGAGTCGGTGATCGTCCGCAACCAGGGCACGATCTTCCTGGGCGGGCCGCCCCTGGTGAAGGCGGCGACCGGAGAGGTCGTGACCGCCGAGGAGCTGGGCGGTGGCGACGTGCACGCGCGCACGTCCGGTGTCGTCGACCACCTGGCGGACGACGACGCGCACGCGCTGGCGATCGTGCGCTCGATCGTGGACACGCTGCCGACCGAGCCGCTCGGTTCCCGGACGGGCCCCGGGCGCGCTCCTCACCGAGCGGGCGAGACCGTCGAGGAGCCGCACGAGGCGCCCGAGTCGCTGTACGACGTGGTGCCCGCCGACACGCGCACGCCGTACGACGTGCGTGAGGTGATCCGGCGGATCGTGGACGGCAGCCGTGTCCACGAGTTCAAGAAGCTGTACGGCGAGACGCTGGTCTGCGCCTTCGCGCGCATCTGGGGCCACGAGGTGGGCGTCGTCGCCAACAACGGGATCCTGTTCAGCGAGTCGGCGCTCAAGGGCGCGCACTTCATCGAGCTGTGCAACCAGCGCGGCATCCCGCTGGTGTTCCTGCAGAACATCACCGGCTTCATGGTCGGCCGCGAGTACGAGAACGGCGGCATCGCCAAGGACGGCGCGAAGCTGGTGACCGCCGTCGCGTGCAGCGTCGTCCCGAAGCTCACCGTCGTGATCGGCGGCTCGTTCGGGGCCGGCAACTACGGCATGTGCGGTCGCGCGTTCGACCCGCGCTTCCTGTGGATGTGGCCGAACGCCCGCATCTCGGTGATGGGCGGGGAGCAGGCGGCGTCCGTGCTCGCGACCGTCCGACGGGACGGGTTCGAGGCGCGCGGCGAGGAGTGGACGGCCGAGGACGAGGAGGCGTTCAAGGCGCCGATCCGCGACCAGTACGAAGCGCAGGGCTCGCCCTACTACTCGACCGCGCGGCTCTGGGACGACGGCGTCATCGATCCCGCGGACACGAGGCGGGTGCTCGGGATGGGTCTCGTGGCCGCCTCGCACGCCCCGGTGCCGGCACCGTCGTACGGCGTCTTCAGGATGTAGGCGATGGACACCACCGACCCGGTCACCGATGTCATCAGGACCCTCCTCGTCGCGAACCGAGGCGAGATCGCGCTGCGGATCTTCCGCACCTGCCGGCGCCTCGACGTGAGCACGGTCGCCGTCTACACCGATGTGGATGCGGCGGCCCCGCATGTGCGCGCCGCCGACGAGGCCCTGCGCGTGAGCAGCTACCTCGACATCGACGCCGTGCTCGCGGCGGCGGTCGAGAGCGGCGCCGACGCGATCCATCCGGGCTACGGCTTCCTCTCCGAGCGGGCGGCGTTCGCGCGGGCGGTCGAGAAGGCCGGTCTGCGCCTGGTCGGACCGACCGCCGACGTGATGGACGCGATGGGCCGCAAGGACCACGCCCGCGAGATCGCGACGCGGGCCGGTGTGCCGGTGGTTCCGTCGTACGCCCTCGACGACGACCCGGGCACGTTCGCCTACCCGGTGCTGGTCAAGGCCGCGGCCGGCGGCGGCGGCAAGGGGATGCGCGTCGTCCGGTCGGAGGCCGAGTACGCCGAGTCGCTCGCGGCGGCCAGGCGTGAAGCCGCGTCGGCCTTCGGCGATGACGCGATGCTGGTGGAGAAGTACGTGGAGTCGGGGCGCCACCTCGAGGTGCAGGTCCTCGGCGACAGCCACGGTGAGGTCATCCACCTCTACGAGCGCGACTGCTCCACGCAGCGTCGACACCAGAAGGTGCTCGAGGAGGCACCGGGACCGACCGTCGACCCCGGCCTCCGGCACCGGCTCACCACCGCGGCCGTCGCTCTCGCCAGGGAGGTGGGCTACACCAACGCCGGCACCGTGGAGTTCCTGCTGGACAACGCGACCGGCGACTTCTACTTCCTGGAGATGAACACCCGGCTCCAGGTCGAGCACCCGGTCACCGAGGCGATCACCGGCCTGGATCTCGTGGAGGAGCAGCTGCGGGTCGCGGCCGGCGCGCCGCTCTCGCTCCGCCAGGACGAGCTGGTGGGGATCCGGGGTCACGCCATCGAGGCGCGGGTGTACGCCGAGGACTCGTTCGGCGGGTTCCTGCCGCAGGCCGGCACGACCAGCCTCGTGCGCTGGACCGAGTCGGCGCGGGTGGATCATGCCCTCGAGAGCAACCAGGTCGTGAGCACGTCGTACGACCCGATGCTGGGCAAGATCGTCGCGCACGCGCCGGACCGCGAGACCGCACGACGTGCCCTGATCGCAGCCCTGGACGACACCGCGATCCTCGGCCTCACCACCAACGCCGGATTCCTGCGAGCGCTCGTGGCGAGCGACGAGTTCCGAGGCGCGACGATCGACACCGCCTGGCTCGACCACCACGAGGTGCCGGCGCCGGACGCCGACGTCCCCCGGGTGATGGCCGCCTGGGTGTCGGCGATGCTGGCGTCCCTCGACACCGGCCACCCGTTCCAGGCCGACGGCTTCCGGCTCGGCGGACCGCCGGCGCCGACGCTGGTCGAGCTCGACCGCGACGTGCTCGTCGACCGGGCGGCCGGAACCGTGGACGGCGTACCCGTCCGTCAGCTGTACGCCGAGAACCACGTCCTGGAGCTCGAGGTCGACGGCCACCGCGTCCGCGGCGTCGTGAACGTCCAGCCGGACATCGTTGAGGTCAGCCACCACGGCCAGCGGTTCGTGCTGACCGGGCCCGACCGGCTCGGCGACCATGTCGCCCTCGGCGACGGCACGATCACCGCGGCGATGCCGGGGACCGTGCTCGAGGTGCGCGTCGGCGTCCACGAGCGGGTCGTGGAGGGTCAGGTGCTCGGCATGATGGAGGCGATGAAGATGGAGCTGTCGCTGAAGGCGCCGTTCGCGGGCACCGTGACCGGCGTCGAGGCGGAGGCCGGTCAGCAGGTCGCTCTGGGCGCGACGCTGTTCGTCGTGGAGCGCGCAGAGGACGCGCCGTGACCGACCTGCCGATGACCGTCCGGGCCGAGGGGCTCCCCGATCGGGTGACGATCTACGAGGTCGGGCCGCGCGACGGCCTGCAGAACGAGTCCGGCCTCGTGCCGACCGAGGTGAAGGTCGAGCTGGTCCGCCGCCTGCTCGCCGCCGGCCTCCCGGTGGTGGAGGCGACGAGCTTCGTCCACCCGGCGTGGGTCCCGCAGCTCGCCGATGCCGAGGACCTGATGCGGATGCTCGGCGACGAGGGCCGCGACCTCCCCGTGCTGGTGCCCAACGAACGCGGTCTCGACCGGGCCCTGGAGCTCGGCTGCCGGCACGTCGCGATCTTCGGCAGCGCCACCGAGACGTTCGCGCAGAAGAACCTGAACCGGTCGCTGGACGAGCAGTTCCCGATGTTCGAGCCCGTCGTACGCCGTGCCCGCGACGCGGGGCTCGACGTACGCGCCTACGTCTCGATGTGCTTCGGCGACCCGTGGGAGGGCGCGGTGCCGATCGCGCAGGTCGTCTCGGTCGGGCGGCGCCTCCTCGACCTCGGCGCCTCGCAGCTGAGCCTGGGCGACACCATCGGCGTCGGCACCGCCGGACACGTCACCGCGCTGGTCGACGCGTTCCGGGACGCCGGCACCGACGAGGACGCGCTCGCGCTCCACTTCCACGACACCTACGGCCAGGCGCTGTCCAACGTCCAGGCCGGACTGCGCTCCGGCATCACGACGTACGACGCCAGCGCCGGCGGTCTCGGCGGCTGCCCCTTCGCGAAGAGCGCCACCGGCAACCTCGCCACCGAAGACCTGGTCTGGTTCCTGGGCGGCCTCGGCATCGACCACGGAGTCGACCTCGCCGCGCTCGTGGAGACCTCCACCTGGCTCGCCGGCCACCTCGGTCGCCCCAGCCCCTCTGCCGTCGTTCGTGCCCTCTCGGGATAGTCCCCGTCCGATGGGGACCATCGAGACGGGGCGCCTCCACCCGGCTGGCAGAATCCGGGCATGAGCCGGAGGGTGTACGTGCACGTGGGCGCCCCCAAGACCGGCACGACCTACCTCCAGGACCGGCTCGGGAAGAACGTCAAGAGCCTGGCGGCGCACGACGTCCACCTCCCGACGCGGGCGCCGTTGATGAGCTCGGGGATGTTCCACTTCCGGGCCGCCCTCGACCTGATGGAGCAGGACTGGGGTGGGACGCCGGGGCACGCGGAGGGCTCGTGGGACGCCATGGTCCGCCGGGTACGGCGCGCGTCCGGTGCCTCGATCATCAGCCACGAGATCCTCGCCCCGGCCGAGCCCCAGTACGTGGCCCGCCTCAAGAGCGACCTGTCCGACAGCGAGATCCACATCGTCTACTCCGCCCGCGACCTCGCCCGCCAGGCCCCGGCGGGCTGGCAGGAGAGCGTCAAGCAGGGTCGTCGCTGGAAGTACGGCCGGTACCTCTCCCGCATCCGCAACGCTCGCCCCTGGTTCGCCCGCGCCCTGGACCTCCCGAACGTGCTGACCACCTGGGGCAACGGGCTCGCGCCCGAGCACATCCATGTGGTCACGGTCCCGCAGCCGGAGGCGCTGGTCGCCGAGCCCGACCTGCTCTGGCACCGCTTCTGTCGTGCCTTCGGCATCGACCCCGCATGGGCGCCCGAGGACAGCGAGCGCACCAACGCCTCCCTCGGCAGCGCCGAGACGCAGGTGCTGCGGGCCCTCAACGAGCGGATCGGACGCAGCACCCGCAACAACCCCGGCTACGACTCGCTGATCCTCGGCATGCTCGCCGACGAGTCGCTCGGTGGGAGCGGCTCTCGCCCGATCCTGCTCCCGCCGAAGTTCCAGGGCTGGGCCCGCGAGCGTGGCGAGGCCTGGGTCGAGTGGCTCGAGCAGAGTGGTGTCGACGTGATCGGCGACGTGGCCGAGCTGCTTCCCGAGCCGTGGCCGGACGGCCAGAAGTTCAAGCACCCCGACCGCGTCTCCCACAAGGCCCAGCTCGCGGCGGCGCTCGACGCCCTCGCCGCGATGACGGAGGAGGCGGCCTCGCGCCCGGATCCCGACGCCTCGATGCTGGCTCGCCTCCGCCGCGCGCGAGAGGCCTACCGCCGGTGAGCCGTACGACGTCCGACCATTCCGACCGGGACGAGCGCGCCGATGAGGCCCGAGCCTGGGGCTGGGTCGCCCATCTCCGCGACGGTGGTACGACGCCCTGGGCTGCGTGGTCCTCCGCGGCGGGCGCCGACGAGCAGTTCGGCCGCTACCTCCCCGGGGCCCAGCAGCTCGAGCTGCTCCGCCGCCTCAACCGGCTGCGCCTGCCGTCGCCCGAGCTGGCCGAACGCGTGCTCGGCACCAGCGCGCCGGGGCGGGGTCGCCCCGACCTCGGCTTGGTCGGGGTCCTGCCCGAGTCGGGCTTCGGACCGCCGCCGGTCGACCCCGCGGACCTGCCCGACGACGAGCTGGTGCGGGTCGCCACCGCCCTGATCGCCGAGGACGTCGTGGCCGCCGGCGATCCGCTCGAGCCGCGCACACCTCGGCTGTGGCGTCGGCGGTACCGGATCCTCGGGGATCCCGAGGTCGCCAACCCCGTGCGCGACGCGTTGGTCGCCGACGGCCGGCCACCCGGACGACGACGCGCGACCGTCGTGGTCGCCGGGAGCGACCTCGGGTCGATGCTGGTCCACCTGTGGACCGCTCGCTCGCTCGGCGCCGGGGTCCGCCCGTGGCCGGACTGGCTCCGCGCCGAGCTGAGCAGACCGAGCCTGCCCGACCGGATCGACCTGGCGGCGCGCGCCGACGCCTGGGTCCCTCGGGTCGGCGCCGGTCGGGTCCACGTCGTCATCGACGACCCGCGACGAGCGACCCGGCTGGTCACGCGTCGCCGGATCCCGATGCCGCGGGCGCTCTCGGCCGACGCGATCGAGCTCGCGCGTCGTACGGCCCCTGTGGTCGGCACCCTGGTCACCCCGGAGCGCCGCACCGCCCTGATGTGGCACCGCCTGCGACCCGTCCTCGCCGCTCACCCCGGACCGCCGCTGCGGGTGCCGGAACGCTACGACCCGTGGTTGCGCGACCGCACCGCCGACCTGCGTCGCCGGCTCGCCGCCGGTGACTACGCTGTCCACGGCACCCTCCTCGAGCCCGCCCACCGGGTCGGGGCGCAGGCGCCGGACGAGGAGCGGGTCCTCGCACTGGCGATGAGGGTGCTCCTCGGTCCTCCGATCGGGACCTCGCTGGCGGAACGGGAGGCGACATGACCAAGAAGGTCTACCTCCACGTCGGCACCCCGAAGACCGGCACGTCGTACCTCCAGCACGTGCTCTACCACAACCGCCGCACCCTGCATCGCCACGGCTTCCACTACCCCGCCGACCGCTTCGACGCGCACTTCCTGGCGGCCCTGGACCTGATGCGGATGCCGTGGGGCGGGCTCGAGGCGGAGGCCATCGGCGCCTGGGACAAGCTGGCCGGCTCGGTACGGCGCGCATCCGGCGCCTCCATCGTCAGCCACGAGATCCTGGCCACCGCCTCCCGGGTGCAGGTCGGCCGGGCCCTGGAGAGCCTCGGCCACGACCGCGACACCGAGATCCACCTGGTCCTCTCCGTGCGCGACCTGGTGCGGCAGATCCCGGCCGAGTGGCAGGAGAACATCAAGCACCGCGCGGCGCTGTCGTACCGCGCGTTCCTCGACCGGATCCAGGACCCGCGCCGTGAGGGCCGCATCCCCACGTGGTTCTGGGGTGTCCAGGAGATCCCCGACATCCTCGACCGCTGGGGTCGGGACCTGCCGCCCGAGCACGTGCACGTCGTCACCGTCCCGCCGGCCGGCGGCTCGCCCGACCTGCTGTGGAAGCGGTTCGTCGAGGCGTTCGGGCTCGACGGCATCGACCTGCAGCTGGACGGCGAGCGCGTCAACCCCTCACTGGGCGCCGCCGAGACCACGCTGATCCGCCGGATCAACCGCGCGGCCAACGAGGAGCTCGACCCCGCCTTCTACCGGCCCCTGGTCCGCGAGCTGGTCGCGCACCAGACGCTGTCACGCCGTACGGGGACGCCTCGGCTCGCCCTTCCCCCCGACGTCCATCCGTGGGCGAGCGAGCTCGAGAGGTCGTGGATCGCCGAGATCCGTGCCCGTGGGTACGACGTGATCGGCGACCTCGACGACCTGCGGGGCGCCCCACCGGCGCCGGACTACGCCGATCCCGACCACCCCGACGAGGCGCTGGTGGCCGGGGCCGCGGTCGATGCGCTCAAGGCCGTGTTGCTGGACCATGTGCGGTTGCAGCGCGAGCTCGGTCAGGTGCAGGGCGAGCTGCACGACACCGAGCGCCTGCTGGAGAGGGCCTACCTGAGGCCGACGTACCGGTGGCGCGAGAAGTTCGTCCGCCGGCTCGAGTCCGGTGAGACGGGCCGGCTGATGATGAAGGCCTACCGGCGAGCGAGGGGCAGGAGCTCGCGGTCGGCGTAGCGACCGACCCGCCACGCCGCGTAGCCGTCGGCGCCCATGCCGACCAGCCCCCCGACCAGCGGGATGCGGCGGCCGGCCGTGCCGGCGAGCCGCTTGCCGGCGACCTTGGCGACCAGGTCGGAGGCGACCTCTGCCGAGATGAGCTGGTCGAGCGAGGGGTCGTGGGCGGGTGCGGTGGCCAGGGCCATCGGTGGCGCCGGGAGCTTCTCGGCCCGCACCAGCTCGCGCACCGACTCCTCACCGAGCAGGCAGACGAGGACGGCGTTGCGTACGCGCGGGTCGGTGAGGTCGTATCCCCGGAGGTGGGCGATGCCGGCGATCATCCGGCACTCGACCAGCGCGAGGCCGGAGATGTTGGTGGGCACGGTGAAGGCCATCGTCGCCAGCCCCCCGAGGTTGGTCACGAAGCCCTGCGCCCCGGCGTAGCGCACGTGGTTCTCGATGATCTCGTGGATCGCCCGGTCGACGTCCCCGCGCTGCTCCGCCAGCTGCCTGTCGGCGGCCGCGGCCGCGGGGGGCAGCGGACCGACGCCGTGGATCGCCCGGTGCAGCGCCTCACGGACGAACGCCGCGGTGAGGCCGGGCGCGAGCTCGGTCAGCCGGGCAGGCTGCCGGCTCGTCCCATGGGTGCTCGTGCCGGCGGCCATGGCTCGATCCTACGTTTCAGCCCCTACCGTGGAGGCGTGCCGGTCGACCCACCCCCGAGCATCTGGGAGTTCCCGCCGCCTTCGCGCTTCCACCCCGACGACGATCTGGTCGCGACGGGCGCCGACCTCGAGCCGGGGACGCTGCTGGCGGCGTACCGGGCGGGCAGCTTTCCGATGCCCGTCGGCGGAGCACGAGCGCCGATGGCGTGGTTCAGCCCGGTACGTCGCGGCGTGCTGCGACCGCGTGACCTCCACGTGTCCCGGTCTCTGGCGAAGTCGGCCCGGCGGTTCGAGATCCGGGTGGACACGGCCTGCGCCGACGTGATCGACGCCTGCGCCGACCCCCGCCGGCCGTCCGGCTGGATCGACGGCCAGATCCGCTCGGCGTACCTCCGGCTCCACGAGCTCGGCTGGGTGCACTCGGTCGAGACCTGGCGCGACGGTCGCCTCGTGGGCGGGCTGTACGGCCTGGCGATGGGGGGCCTGTTCGCCGGCGAGTCGATGTTCCATCACCAGACCGATGCCTCGAAGGTCGCCCTGCTCGGTCTGGTGCGCCTGCTCGACGACGGCCGCAACCGCCTCATCGACACGCAGTGGCAGACGCCGCACCTGGCGTCGCTGGGAGTCTCGGAGGTGTCCCGCGGCGAGTACCTCGCCCTGCTGGCCGAGGTGCTGCGGACTCCCGACGTCGACTTCGAACGTCTGGCGTCCGGTATGCGTACTCCCGGGGGAGAGGGCACGGTGGCGGAAGATCCCGCCGGACGCTGAGGAGACACATGCCGGAGACGCGGATCCTGGCCGCTGCGGGCGCCCTGATGCTCGCGGGAGGCCTCGCCTCCTGCGGGCACGGCGGCTCCTCGTCCGCAACGGCGGCGTCGAAGGTGGACTTCTGCCGGACCTTCGACGAGCTGGGCCTCGACTCCTCCCCGCAGACGGCGGCCGACGAGCTGAGCCGGGTCGGGACGCCGAGCGACATCGACGCCGGTGCCCGGCGCGGGTTCGAGGTGCTGGTGGAGCACCTGCGCGACCTGCCTGCAGGCACCAAGCCGGGTGAGATCACCCAGATGGTCAAGGACCTGCACGCCCAGGACGCCGCCGACGTCCGCGCCTTCGTCACCTACTACGCCCAGGAGTGCCAGCACCTCCCGACCGGGGCGCCCTCCTAGGCTCAGAGCACCGTGGCCGGATGGTCCTCGTCGGTGACCAGCGGCCGCCCCGCGGCGTACCACTCGACGAGACCACCCTCGAGGTTGACCGCCTCGATGCCCTGCTGGATCAAGAACCCCGCGGCGTACGCCGAGCGGCTGCCGACGCGGCACACGACCAGGGTCTGGTCGGCCTCGGGGAGCTGGGTGTACGTGGCCCCCAGCTCCATCAACGGCACGTGCAGCGACCCCTCGACGTGGCCCGCTCGCCACTCGTCGTCCTCACGGACGTCCAGCACCAGCAGGCCCTCGGGCAGCGGGTCGGGAACGCCCGAGACGGGGGTGGTGGGGATCTCCATGGGTCCATTCCACCAGTGCGCCGGTCATTCGCCCAGACGCCGGACGCCCGTGACGCGGTAGCACTCCTCGTCGTCGATCGCGGCAGGGTCGTGGTCGATGCTCAGATAGCTGGGGATCCCCGAGTCGTCGACATGGAGGTCGACCACCGCGTCCGGCTCGGCGTGGTCGGCCTTCGCCAGCAGGTCGGCGAGCGTGGGGAAGTCACTGAGCCGCAGATGGGTGAACCGGACCAGTCGGGTGGGTCCGGCGTCGACCACTCGACCGTCGCGAACGACGAGGTGGTACTCGCCGGCCAGCCGGCGTTCGCCGCAGGACGCGTGGAGCACGAAGCGGTACGACGTCGGCAGCGCACCGGCGGCGACCTGGGAACCTGTCGCGGTCGGCGGGCTCGTCCCCGGGTCGTCCCCCGCGCCACAGGCGCTCAGCCACGGCGCTGCCACCGCGAGCAGGACCAGTGAGAGGGCTGGGATCCGCACGGGAGAGGGACGTGCCATGTCGCCGGTCGGTTCCCTACTTGAGGAGGCGCGACAGCCGGCGGTCGGCCAGCGGCTTGCCGCCGGTCTGGCAGGTGGCGCAGTACTGCAGGGCGGAGTCGGCGAAGCTGACCTCGCGCACGACGTCGCCGCACACCGGGCACTTCTCGCCGGCGCGGCCGTGGACCGCCAGGTTGGTCTTCTTCTCGCCCTTGAGCTCGCTGGCAGCCAGACCCCGTGACCGCTCGACGGCGTCGCCGAGCTCGTCCTTGATCGCGGCGAACAGCTGGTCGAGCTCGTCGGCGGTCAGGCTGTTGGCCGGCTTGAACGGCGACATCCTCGCGGCGTGCAGGATCTCGTCGCTGTAGGCGTTGCCGATGCCGGCGATGGTGCCCTGGTGACGGAGCACGCCCTTGATCTGGGAGCGACCGGCGTCCTCGAGGATGTTCGCCAGGGTGTCGCGGGTGAACGCGTCGTCGAGCGGATCGGGGCCGAGGCTGGCGATGCCGGGCACGTCCTGCGGCGAGCGCACGACGTACGCCGCGAGGCTCTTCTTGGTGCCGGCCTCGGTGACGTCGAGCCCGCTCTGGTCGTCGAGGACGACGCGCACCGCCAGACCGGACTTGCTGTTGGGCCGCGGTGGCGCGGTCGGCAGTTCGTCCTTCCAGCGGATCCAACCGGCCCGCGCGAGGTGGAGGACGAGGTGGAGGCCACTGGCCTCGATGTCGAGGAACTTCCCGTGCCGGGTCACGTCGTCGACGAGCGTGCCCTCGAGCGCCTGGACGGGCGGGTCGAACGTCTTCAGTGCGCTGAAGGCGGCCAGATGGATCTTGGCGATGGCATGACCGTCGAGCCGGCCCTTGAGGTCGAGGGCCAGCGCCTCCACCTCGGGCAGCTCCGGCATGCCCCCAGGCTAGCCGCCGGCTCGGACCGCCATCCGGTGACAGATCACCGCCCGGGAGGGAGAATCGACCATGGCCACCGCGCGACCGCTGCCCGCGAGCGGGGAGATCTTCCTCGACGCGCGTGGCGCCGACCGCGCGCTGCGGGTCTCGTGGCACTACGACACCGACATGGTCGTGCTGTCGCTGTGGCGCGACAACGTCTGCACCGGGTCGTTCCGGCTGACCGTCGATGAGGTCCCGGAGCTGATCACCCTGCTCCGCACCGGGCTCGACACGGCGTACGCCGTCGCTCGGTCGCGCCGGCATGAGGTCTGCTGAGCCCAGCCGGGCGGACGACCCGGAAGAGGTCAGCCGTCCAGGTGCCGGTCCGCGAGCTTGCGCAGCACGGGTACGGCGGCGGCCAGGGTCGCGCGCTCGTCGGGGGTCAGGTCCGCGAGCTCCTGGCTGAGCTGGGACGCGGACTCGTCGCGCAGGGTGTCCAGGGTCTTCTGTCCGACCGGCGAGAGCACGATCAGCAGGCACCGCTGGTCCTCCGGGTCGCGGCGTCGCTCCACCCATCCCGCCTCGTCGAGGATCTCGACGAGGCGGGTCATGCTCGGGGCCGAGATGTTCATCAGCTCGGCCAGGTCGCCCTGTCGGACGCCGTCGGGGTAGCGGGTCAGCGCCGACAGGGCGGTCAACCGGGTCGGGGTGATGCCGGACCTGGTGGCCGGCGTCCGCAGGTGATAGGCGAGCCGACTGACCTCGGTGCGCACCTCGCCGGCCAGCCGGGTCAGCTCCCGCGACGTACGACGGGTCATGACCGGGCCACCTCGGGCTCGGCCGGCTCGGGCTCCGGTGCCGGTGCCTCGGGCTGGGCGAAGTCGATCGGCGTCTCGTGCTGGTCGTCGGCATGGACGAACCTCTCGCCCATGAACCACGACGCGGCGGCCGCGACCAGGCACGCCGCGATGGCGAACGCGAAGGCGACGATCAGGCCGTCGTGGAACGGCCCGGAGATCAGCGACGGGAAGAACGTGTGGCCGGTCAGGTAGTGCGCATCCCCGGCGTGCAGCTGCGCCAGCGTGTGGTCGCCCAGGAGTGACTGCACCGGGTTGTAGCCGAGCAGCGACGCGAACAACACCGCGACCGGCGGCAGACCGGCGACCGCGTGTGCCTGCCCGGCCGGTACGCCGTGCACGGTCAGGCCCGCCTGCATGGTCTCGGGCAGCGACCCGGCCAGACCGACGATCATCAGCGAGAAGAAGATCCCGATCGAGAGCACCATCGAGGCGTTCTGGAACGTCGTGCTCATGCCGCCGCCCACGCCGCGCCGGTTGGCCGGCAGCGCGTTCATCACCGCCGCCCGGTTGGGGGAGGCGAACAGTCCCATCCCGAAGCCGTTGCAGAACAGCGCGGCCGCGAACATCCAGTAGGTGAAGTCGACCGGGAGCGCGGCGAACCAGAAGAAGCTGAACGCCGCGATCAGCATGCCGCCGGTGGCGAACGGGCGCGCGCCGTAGCGGTCGGAGAGCCAACCGGACAGCGGCCCGGCGACCAGGAAGCCGACCGTCATCGGCAGCATGAAGATCCCCGCCCACAACGGGGTGGACTCGAACGAGTACCCGTGTCGCGGCAGCCAGATCCCCTGCAGCCAGATGATCAGGATGAACATCAGGCCACCGCGACCCAGGCCGGCCAGCAGGCTGGCCAGGTTGCCGAACGTGAATGCGCGGATCCGGAACAGGTCGAGATGGAACATGGGGTGGTCGATGCGCGTCTCGATGACGCAGAAGACCCCGAGCAGGATCAGGCCGCCGATCATCGAGGCGAGGACCCACGGGTTGGTCCAGCCCATGATGCTGTCGCCGTACGGCTGGATCCCATAGGTGATGGCGACCAGGACGCCGACCAGGCCGAGCGCGAAGGTGACGTTGCCCCACCAGTCCATGACGTGGTGACGGCGTGGGCTGAGGTCGCGCAGCCTGAGATAGCCCCACACCGTGCCGAACAGGCTGAACGGCACCGAGACCAGGAACACGAAGCGCCAGTGGACGGGTGCCAGGACCCCGCCGATCACCAGGCCGAGGAACGACCCGGCGATGCCGGCCACCATGTTCAGGCCCAGGGCCAGACCGCGCTGGTCGGCCGGGAAGGCGTCGGTGATGATCGCCGACGAGTTGGCCATCAGCAGGGCGCCGCCGACGCCTTGCAGGATCCGCATCACGATCAGCCAGACGACGCCTTGCGTACCGGAGAGCCAGGTCACGCTGAGTGCCACCGAGAAGACGGTGAAGATCGCGAAGCCGGCGTTGAACATCCTCACCCGGCCGTACATGTCGCCGAGCCGGCCGAACGTGACGACCAGGACCGCGGTGACGACCAGGTAGCCCATGATCAGCCAGAGCAGGTAGCTGGAGTTCCCGGGCGCGAGCGGATCGATCCTCAGGCCGCGGAAGATGTCGGGCAGGGCGATCAGCAGGATCGACGAGTTGATGGTCGCGATCAGGACGCCGAGCGTGGTCGTGGACAGGGCGATCCACTTGTAGCGCGGGCCGAGGGTGGCGGGAGAGGCGGTCGAGTTCATTAGTTCAACTGTACTAACTATCGGAACGGCGGTCTCCACCGGGACCAGAGCTCGTCCGGAGTTCACCCGTTCGTCGGCTCGTCGAGGGCCTGTGCTCACCGGCGCCTGCGACAAAGGGACCAGCGGCGCCCGCCGTCCCCACCGGACCATCCGGCCGCACCACCCGGGCTCCCCGACACGCGCTGTTCGGGGCGAGTGAGGCGTTCCGCCCCGGCCATGCCGGGGTGGAACGTCCGGAGCGAGCGGCGACGCGATCCGGCTCGCGACCGGCATCGGGAACCTGGCGACGAGCCCGGACCCGATATCTACGGAATCGGCTAGAGGCACCGATACGGTCCGAGGATGGACCCGATCCGCAACCCGTACGCGCCGGGCGCCGGCCAACGGCCACCCGAGCTGGCCGGCCGGAGCGCGCAGCTGGCGGCCTTCGACGTCGTGCTCGAGCGCGTCGCCCACGGTCGACCGGAGCGGAGCATCGTGCTCACCGGCCTGCGCGGGGTCGGGAAGACCGTGCTGCTGAACGCCCTCCGGTCCGCCGCCGTACGACGTGCCTGGGGCACCGGCAAGCTCGAGGCCCGACCCGACCAGGGCCTGCGCCGCGCGCTCTCCTCGGCGCTCCACCAGGCGGTCCGCGAGCTCGGCCACCCCGACCCGGGCTCGGTCACCCACGTCCTCGGCGTGGTCCGGTCGTTCGCCGAGCGCGATGCCGGGACGAACGCCAGGCTCCGGGACCGTTGGCATCCGGGCATCGACGCGCCGTCGGTCCGAGGCCGCGCGGACTCCGGCGACATCGAGATCGACCTCGTCGAGCTGTTCACCGATGTCGGGGGACTCGCGGCGGACCGGGGCCACGGGATCGCGGTGTTCGTCGACGAGATGCAGGACCTCGCCCCCGACGACGTCTCCGCGCTCTGCGCCGCCTGCCACGAGATGAGCCAGTCAGGACTGCCAGTGATCGTGGTCGGCGCGGGGCTGCCGCACCTACCGGCCGTGCTCTCCGCCGCGAAGTCCTACTCCGAGCGCCTGTTCGGCTATCAGCGCATCGACCGGCTCGACCGCGAGAGCGCCGATCTCGCGCTCCGCGTCCCGGCCGAGGCCGAGGACGCGGGGTACGACGAGGAGGCCCTGGCCGCGCTGTACGCAGCCACCGGGGGCTACCCGTACTTCATCCAGGCCTACGGCAAGACCGTGTGGGACCTCGCACCCCGGTCACCGATCGGCGCCGATGACGTCGCCGTCGCGGCGCCCGAGGCCGAGCGGGAGCTGGCCCTCGGCTTCTTCGGCTCGCGCTACGAGCGCGCGACCCCGGGGGAGCGGGAGTACCTGCGCGCCATGGCGGACGCCGCCTCGGCCCTGGCCGAGAGCGGAGGGGCCCTCGACGACATCGAGTCCGTGCCGACGGCCGAGGTCGCGGTGGTGCTGGGCAAGCGGCCCCAGTCGCTCTCACCCGCCCGTGACGCGCTGTTGAAGAAGGGTCTGATCTACTCGGGCGAGCGTGGACGGATCGCCTTCACGGTCCCGCACTTCGGAGCGTTCCTGCGGTCGCGATGACCTCGGGCCGGTCAGGCCCGCGGCGTCGCCAGCAGGTGCACGACCCCGTTCGCGTACTGCTCGACCGACGCGAGCTCGAACGTCCCCGTGACCCCGTCGGGGAAGACGCGCGGACCGCCGCCGCGGGTCACCGGATACATGAACAGGTGCAGCTCGTCGGCGAGCCCGTCGGCGACCAGGCCACGCACCAGCGTCCCACTGCCGCTGACGTAGAGGTCACCGACCTCGTCCTTCAAGGCTCGGATCCGGTCGGGGTCGTAGGGGCCGATGATCTCGGTGTTGCGCCAGGTGGCCTCGGTGAGGGTGCCGGACACGACGTACTTCATGGTGTCGTTGAAGAACGGCGCGCCCGGGTCGTCGTCGACGGTCCGCGTGGACCACGCCGGCTCGAACATCTGGTACGTCGTGCGCCCCAGCAGGATGCCCTGGCAGCTGCCGGTGACGCTCGCCAGGGTCTCGCCCATCCTCGGGTCGAAGCCGAAGTCGAAGGTCCACAGTGGCGCGTCGATCACACCGTCGAGGCTCATGAACTCGTGCACGAGGATCCTGCCCATGTCGGCCTCCCGATCAGTCAGTGGTCACTCCACCCTGACAGAGGACGGGTCAGACCTGTACCGGCAGCCGTGGCGAGACGATGAAGAGGAGCTGGACGGCACCGAGGAGGCGGATCGCCGGTCCGCGGCGAGGTTCTACGGGCGGGCGCCCGCGTGGACCACCACCGACGCTAGGTGTCCGCCGCGTCCTCGCGGTGGGCGTCGGCCGCGGCCTGGACCCTCGCGACGTACGACTCCCACCACTGCTCGTCGCCGATGCCCGACGAGTCTCGCCCCGCGCGACCGTCGATCAGCTCACGCACGATGTCGCCGTGACCGGCGTGCTGGGCGGTCTCGGCCAGCACCCGCGCGACCAGGTGCCCGAACGTGGTCGCGCGCTGTCCCTCGGACCACCACGCGACCGACGCCGGGGCGTCGAGCGGGATCGAGTCGAGTGACTCGTCGCTGTGCCGCCAGGCACGCCGGTAGAGGCCGAGGAGGTACTCCCGCGACTGGTCGGCGGTCGCCCACATGTCGGCCGACTCCCACACCGAGCCGTCGTCCTCCCAGGGCAGGGTCACCGGCGAAGGCCGGCCGACGCACGCGCCGAGGTAGCCGAGCTCGATGCCCGTGAGGTGCTTGACCAGTCCCAGCAGGTTGGTGCCCGACGGCACCAGCGGCCGGCGGACGTCGTACTCGGACAGGCCGTCCAGGGAGCCCACGACCGCCTCGCGGGACTCTTGGAGGTAGCCGCGCAGGTCGTCGCTGAGCGTGCTGCTCATCGTCGGGTCAGGTCCTGGTACGCGGGATGGCGACGCAGCCACGCGTTCACGAACGGGCACAGGACCGTGACCGACAGATCGCCGTCCGCGCGGATCAGGTCGAGCATCTGCCGCGCCAGCTCGGAGCCCACCCCCTGTCCTTCGAACGCGTCGTCGACCTCCGTGTGCATGATCGTGATCGAGTCGTCGGTCAGGTCGTACGCCGAGAAGCCGGCGAGCCTCCCGTCGACGTACGCCTCGAACCGCCGCTGCTCGGGGTTGTCCCGTACCTCCACGTCCGCGCTCATGAGGTCGACGCTAGTCGGGCCCGCCCACGTCGATCACCCGTGCCCGGCCACGGGTGGTCGCCGAGGCCGTGGCCCGGCGGCAACCGCACGCCGAAGAGTGGGTGAACACCACGGCGCCCGCGCGGCGAGCGCCCGGGTTCGTCCGCGCGGATGAGCCAGAATGCAGGCATGAGGCCTCAGGTCGTCGCACACCGCGGCGCGAGCTTCGAGAACGCCGAGCACACCCGGAGGGCCTATCTCGAGGCGATCCGTGAGGGGGCCGAGGCCTTGGAGTGCGACGTCCGACTCACCGCCGACGGCCACCTGGTCTGCGTCCACGACCGCGATCTCCGGCGCACGGCGAGCTCGCGCGGGCTGGTCTCGACGATGGAGCTGGCCGACCTCGACCAGCTCGAGTTCGCGTCGTGGAAGAACCCCTGGGCGATGCTCGACGACGAGATGGAGGATCTCGACCCCGACCTCGACAAGGTGCTCACGCTGCGTCGGCTGCTGGAGACCGTCGCCGAGGCCGACCGGCCGATCGAGCTGGCCATCGAGACCAAGCACCCCACGCGCTATGGCGGGCTGGTCGAGCGGCGGCTCGTCGAGGCACTCGGCGACTTCGGCTGGACGGGGGAGGGCAGCCCGGTACGCGTGATGAGCTTCTCCTACGTCGCGCTGCAGCGGATGCAGAAGCTGGCGCCCGGCCTGCGGCTGGTGATGCTGATCGAGAAGGCGCGGCACTGGCCGATGCTCAAGCCGATGGTCGAGGATGGCTGGATCCTCGGGCCGGGCATCGACCAGCTCACCAAGCACCCGAAGTTCGCGGCCAAGATGAGGCGGACCGGCCGCGACCTGCACGTCTGGACGGTGAACACCGAGGAGCAGCTCGAGCTGTGCCGCGCGCTCGACGTACGCGCCGTGATCACCGACCGGCCGCGGGCCGTGCTGGGGTGGCTGGACGGCGTACCCACCGCCTGACGTCCGGTGCCGCCGACGGGTCTAGCCTCGCGACCATGGCCAAGAAGTCCCGCACCAAGGCGCGCGACCGCGTCACCGAGGGCGGCGTCGGCCCGCGCGAGCCGTGCCCGTGCGGCTCGGGCAAGCGCTACAAGGCGTGCCACGGATCCACGGGAGGCGTCTTCGTGGCTCGACCGTTCCAGGGCCTGGCCGGCGAGCGGGACCTGGTGGCCCTCCGCGAGTTCGTGCCGTCGGCGACGGCTCCACTGACCGTGGGCGACCGCACGGTCCTGCTGGGCAGCCTGCTGCCGATGGCGGCGCCCGCGATGGTGCGCGACTCCGGCGAGGTGTGGATCGGCCTGCAGGTGCGGCACTCCTTCGGTGACCCGTCCCGCGACCTGGCAGCCGTCCTGGAGCGGGCCCTGGCCGCCGACGAGCCGGGTGTCGTGGGCCTGGTCGACCCGCCCGGGCCGGGTGCCCGGCTGCAGGACCTCGTCGCCGACCAGCCGCTCGACGTGACCGTTTACGAGGGCTTCGAGTGGTGGCTGGGCGATGTCGCGGAGCGCGACCAGGCGATGGCCGACGCCCTGGAGCAGGCGAACGGCGCGGTCGCGCCGACGGTGCGACTGGGCACCGTCGACGCGGCGTACTGGGTCGACGCCGGGAGCAAGGAGCACCTGCGCTGGGTGCTGCCCCAGGACGAGGCCGCCCTGCTCGACGCGCTCGCGCGGCTGCACGCCGCCGGCGAGGACTCGGTCGCCGACGGCTCGAAGCTGGTCGGGATGTTCCGCGCGCACGGGCTCCTCACGCCCGTCTGGGACCTCCCCTCCGGCACGGGTGCGGCCGACCTCGAGGAGCCCGCGGTGGCGTTCAGGACCCGTCTCGAGGAAGCGCTCGCAGATCGTTCAGACCTCAGCCCGGGCGAGCGCGAGGCGCGTTCGCGGCTGGCCACCCAGCAGGTGACCCTGCGCTGACCTGCGACGATCCGCCCTCGAACAAAAACCACACCCGCGGAGGTTGATCCGGCATCCAGACGTTCGCTAGCGTCGCGGACGGCCCGGTCGTTGTTGCCTCCCCCGTCGACATCGACCGGGTCTTCTCATGCCCTCGGATGTTCGGCCGACCGCGTCCTAGACCAGCGGGTCGCGCTCGATCGGGCAGCTCATGCACCGGGGACCGCCACGGCCCGAGCCCAGCTCCGAGCCGGCGATCCGCACGACCTCGATGCCGGCCTCCTCGAGCCGGGAGTTCGTCTCGTCGTTGCGCTCGTACGCCACCGCGACCCGGGGCGCGAGCGCGAGCGTGTTGTTGCCGTCGTCCCACTGCTCCCGCTCGGCCGTCACCGGGTCCAGGCCGGTGTCGATCTGGTGCAGGGTGTCGATCTCCATCGCCTTGGCGGCGGCCACCAGGAAGTGCTCGGCGTCGGCCACGTGGAGCTCGAGGTCTGGAGCATCAGGGCCGGCGGTCCCGTCGACCATCGTCACGGCGTACGCCGTGAGGGTGTCGGCGACGTTGGGGTACATCACGACCTTGTCGACGTCGACCATGGTGCACACGGTGTCGAGGTGCATGGTCGCCCGCTCCTGGGCGATCGGCACCGCGAGCACGGTGTGGGCCAGCCCCGCGGTGAACACCTCGCGGGCCAGCTGCTCGGCACCCGCCGGCGTCGTCCGCTCGCCCACGCCGATCGCCAGCACACCGGGTGCCAGGAGGAGGACGTCACCACCCTCGACGTGCTCGTTGCGCCACCCGTGCAGGCGCGGGGCGTCGGCGAAGCGCGGGTGGGCGCTGTAGATCAGCTCGGTCAGCTGCGTCTCGCGGGCCCGGGCCGGCATCGCCAGCGAGGTGATCGTGACCTGGTCACGGACCCAGACCGACGAGTCGCGGGTGAACAGCAGGTTGGGCAGGGGATCGATCAGGAAGTCGTCGTGGGGAAGCAGGGAGGTGACCAGCCCGAACCCCCCGCGCACCTCGTCGTTGCGCACGCCGGCGGTCAGGTGCGAGGTCAGCTCCTCGGGGGAGGACTCGTGCAGCATCGGGCCGAGCCAGCGCCGCATGGTCTCGCCGAGGTGCAGGCTGCCGAGGGCCGTCTCGATGGCTCGATCGCGGGCGCCCGCGTCGGCGAGCGTCTCGGTGAGGAGGTCGGTCAGGTAGACGACGTCGACGCCACGCTCGCGCAGTGCCGCCGCGAAGGCGTCGTGCTCGTCCTGGGCTCGTGCCACCCAGGGGATGCCGTCGAAGAGGAGCCGGTCGTTGTTGCGAGGGGTGAGCCTCGTCAGCTCGGGGCCGGGCCGGTGGAGCATGACCGTCCGCAGCCGGCCGACCTCGGAGTCGGCGCCGGTCGGGCGACGGACGCCGGGGGTGGGAGTGCTCGACATGGGGCGCACTCTAGTGCGGGGTCGGGACGTGGGGTCACCCCGCGACCACCTGGTACGCCGTGACCGCGGCGAGCAGGAAGCAGACCGCCGATCCCACGTAGTGGATCGTCGACAACCGCAGGTACCGCAGCAGGAAGCGCCCGGCCACGACCGCCAGCCCCGACACGACCAGCAGGGCCCCCCAGGCGCCGATGAAGACCGACACCGCGTCGTGGTAGCGGCCCACCAGGCTGATGGTGAGCAGCTGTGAGAGGTCGCCCCACTCGGCCGCGAACAGCACCACGAAGCTGGCACCAACCGCGGCCAGCCCGGCCTTCGGCGAGGTCGCCTTCGCGGCGTACTCCTCCTCGGTCGCGGCCTCGTCGGCGTCGGCCTTGGGCGCCTCGCGGAGCAGCACGATCGCGCCGACGAGGAAGATCACGCCCGCCACGATCTCGACGATCCGGTGGGGCAGGAGCGTGACGAGTCCGCCGACCGTGCACGCGATCAGGGTCTGGACCAGGAAGGCGAGGCCGACCCCGACCCACACCGCGAGCGGGCGGTAGCGGGTGGACAGCACCAGCGCGGCGATGAACGTCTTGTCAGGGAGCTCGACCAGGAAGATCGCCCCGAACGCGATCCCGATGACGGCCAGGTCCACCCGTCGAACCTAGCGGGTGGCATTTCCGCAACGTTCACCCCGGCATCGGTTGCCTGGGTGGGTCGGCGGGTGTTGAGTCGTCCTCGGGGTCGACCCACCCATCCACAGGGGAGCTGCACGATGACGAGGTTCGAGCACTACGAGCAAGGCACACCGAGCTGGATCGAGCTGATGACGCCCGACCAGGGCGCGGCCCAGACGTTCTACGGCGGGCTGTTCGGCTGGTCGTTCGACGACCACGACATGGGCGAGATGGGGCACTACTTCATCCCCAAGGTCCAGGGCGACGAGATCGGCGGGATCAGCGGCCCGATGCCGGGCATGGAGGGCCATCCGGCGTTCTGGGGTGTGTACCTCGCGGTCGACGACGTGGACGCCGCCACCGCGAAGGTGGAGCCCGCGGGCGGCAAGGTCGAGGCCGGCCCCTTCGACGTCAACACCAACGGCCGGATGTCGGCGATCCAGGACCCCACCGGGGTGCGCGTCGGGCTGTGGCAGGCCCGCGACACGATCGGCACCCAGCGGGCCAACGAGCCCGGCACCCCGACCTGGAACGAGTGCGTGACCCCCGACGTACCGACGGCCGTGAAGTTCTACGCCGAGGTGCTCGGCATGGGCAGCGAGGACGTGGACTTCGGCGAGATGGGCACCTACACCGTCCTCACCAACACCGAGGGCCGCCAGATCGGGGGCGCGATGAACCCGCCGGCGGAGGGCGTCCCGCCGCACTGGAACGTGTACTTCAACGTCGAGGACGTCGACGCCAGCGTGGCCAAGGTCGTCGACCTGGGCGGCGCGTCGGTCGCGCCCGCCTTCGACGCGCCCGGTGTCGGACGGATGGCGATGGTCGCCGACCCCCAGGGTGCGAGCTTCTGGGTGATGTCCCCGCCCGCGGAGCAGTCCCAGTAGCCGGCGCCGACCGTAGGCCTCAGCCGGCGCGGAAGGGGTCTGCGGGGTAGACCCCGAGCACCTTCACCTCGGTGGTGAAGAACGCCAGCTCGTCGAGCGCGCGACGTACCGGCGGGTCGTCGGGGTGCCCGTCGACCTCGGCCAGGAACTGGGTGGCCGTGAACTCGCCGCCGACCATGTAGCTCTCGAGCTTGGTCATGTTCACGCCGTTGGTGGCGAAGCCGCCGAGCGCCTTGTACAGAGCGGCCGGCAGGTTGCGCACGTTGAACACGAAGCTGGTCACCACGGGGCCGTTCCCGGCCGGTGCCTGGACGAAGTCGCGGGAGAGGATCACGAAGCGCGTGGTGTTGTGGTCCTCGTCCTCCACGTCGTCGAGCAGGACGTCGAGACCGTAGATCCCGGCAGCCAACGGCGGCGAGATCGCCGCCTGGGTGCGGTCCCCGGCCTCCTTCACCTCGCGCGCGGCGCCGGCGGTGTCGCCGGAGATCACCGGCACGAAACCGTGCTCTCGGATCACTCGCCGGCACTGGCCGAGCGCGTGCGCGTGGCTGTGCACCGTCTTGACGTCGTCGAGGGTCGCGCCCGGGACGCCGAGCAGGGCGAAGCGGATCCGGAGGAAGTGCTCGCCCACGATGTGGAGAGGAGACGTGGGGAGGAAGTGGTGGATGTCGGCGACCCGCCCGGCCAGCGAGTTGTCGATCGGGATCATCGCCAGATCGGCGTCGCCACTCTCGACGGCCGCGAACGTGTCCTCGAAGCTGGCACAAGCGACGGCCTCGACCCCCGGGTGGCGCTCCTCGCAGGCCAGGTGCGAGTTCGAGCCCGGCTCGCCCTGGTAGGCGATGCGGGACGCGGTTGGCACGGGCACGTCGGCAGTTTCCCACCCGGGCCCGTCGCGGCGGCCCGGTTCCCAGGTCGTGGGCGGTTAGGTTCGGTCGCGTGTTCGGTGTCGGTCTCCCCGAGATGGTCACGCTCCTGCTCGTCGTCGCCGCGGTGGTCGGCGTGGTCGTGGTGCTTGCGCGCCGCCGGCCGGTGCCCGAGGGCATCGACGCCCTCCCCGAGGACGTGCTCGGCCTGCGCCAGGAGGTCGCGGCGCTGCGGGCCGAGGCGCGGGGCGCGCTGCGGCACCTGTCGGTGGTCCGGTACGACGCCTTCGGCGACATGGGCGGTCAGCTCAGCTGGTCGCTGGCCCTGCTGGACGACGGCGGCGACGGGGTCGTGATCACCTCGATCC
>DATAOY010000075.1:0-72276 GCA_036265495.1 Nocardioides sp.
ACGCGCTGAGCGGTCGAGGATGACATCAGGTCACGCTGCCGTCAGCCACCGGTGACCATGGACATGTTCTCCGCGAACGAGCCCGGCGGAGGTGTGACGCCGTTCTCGTGGCACCAGGCGCCGGGCTCGCGCTGGGAGCGCCGCGGGATGCCGTTGGAGGGCTCGAGCTGCAGCGGGATCGGCGGGAGCGGCGGCAGCTCCTGGTCCTTCTCGGCCTCGAGCTCGTCGGCGTCCTTCTCCTCCGACATGCCGATCGGGCCGACCCGCTGGGCGTTGAGGAACTGGCGCACGACCGGCTCCTCCGAGGAGAGCAGCATCTCGCGCGGACCGAACATCGCGAGGTGCCGGTGGTAGAGGAGGCCGATGTTGTCGGGCACGGTGCGCGCGGTGTTGATGTCGTGGGTGACGATCAGGAACGTCGCGTCGATCTGTGCGTTCAGGTCGACGATCAGCTGGTTGAGGAACGACGTACGCACGGGGTCGAGACCGGAGTCGGGCTCGTCGAACAGCACGATCTCGGGATCGAGCACCAGCGCGCGGGCCAGCCCGGCGCGCTTGCGCATGCCGCCGGAGATCTCGCCGGGCAGCTTGTCCTCGGCACCGAGGAGGCCGACCAGGTCCATCTTCTCCATCACGATCGCGCGGATGGCGGACTCGGACTTCCGGGTGTGCTCGCGGAGGGGGAAGGCGACGTTGTCGTAGAGGTTCATCGACCCGAACATCGCGCCGTCCTGGAACAGCACGCCGAACAGCTTGCGGATCTCGTAGAGCCGCCGCTCCGGGCAGGTCGTGATGTCGACGCCCTCGATGACCACGCTGCCGCGGTCGGGCTTGAGGAGCCCGATCAGCGTCTTCAGCAGCACGGACTTGCCGGTGCCCGACGGTCCGAGCATCACGCAGATCTCTCCGGCGGGGACCGTCAGGGTGACGTCCCCCCAGATCAGCTGCTTGCCGAAGGACTTGGTCAGACCCTCGATCTGGATCTCCACACCCATGGGTCTGCTGCCCTCCCAGTGTCAGCCGGCCAACGCGGGGCTCGTTGCCTTGCCAGTGGTGTCAACGCCCCCGAGGCCGAGAAGTTACGCAGGGTGGGCTCCGCCGCGGACGCGCCCGTCCGGAGAGCCCTGTGTCCCGAGGCGCCACCCGCCGGACTCCGGGTACGCCGAAGGGCGGGCGCCCCCCACGGGGGGCACCCGCCCTTCTGGTCGTGCTGCGGTCGTGCTGGGTCAGGAGAGCGTGACGGTGGCGCCGGCGCCCTCGAGGGCCTCCTTGGCCTTCTCCGCGGCGTCCTTGCTGACGTGCTCGAGAACCGGCTTCGGGGCCGCCTCCACGAGGTCCTTGGCCTCCTTCAGACCGAGGGAGGTCAGGGCGCGCACCTCCTTGATCACGTTGATCTTCTTGTCGCCGGCCGACTCCAGGATGACGTCGAACTCGTCCTGGTCGGCGCTCTCGGCCGGCTCGCCGGCGGCGGCTCCGCCGGCCGGGGCGGCGGCGGCCACGGCGACCGGAGCGGCCGCGGTGACGCCGAAGGTCTCCTCGAACTGCTTGACGAACTCGCTGAGCTCGATCAGCGTCATCTCCTTGAACGCGTCGAGCAGCTCGTCGGTGTTGAGCTTCGCCATGGTGGCGTTTCCTTCCAGTCTGTGGTCCGGGCCGCGGGTGCGGTCGGACCGGGGTTTCCAGGTGGTGTTCCGGGCCTGCTCAGGCCTCGGAGGACTCGGGCTCGGCGGCGGCGGCGTCCGCGCTGTCCGACTCGTCGGCAGCGGGAGCGTCACCGGCCTCCTCGGCCGGGGTGTCCTCGGCAGCGGTCTCCGGGACCTGGTCCGTCGGGGCCGCGGTGGCCTCGGCGTCCGGCTCGGGGACAGTCTCAGCGGCCGGCTCCCCGGCAGCCTCGGCTGCCGGGGTGCCCGCACCACCTGCGAGGATCGAGGGATCCTGCTCGGCCTTCGCCTGCAGCGCGCCGGCGAGCCGGGCGGCCTGGGCGATCGGGGCGTTGAGCAGGTAGACGGCCTGGCTGAGTGACGCGAGCATCGCGCCGGCCAGCTTGCCCAGGAGCACCTCGCGCGACTCGAGGTCGGCCAGCTTGGCGACCTCCTTGGCGTCGAGGGGCCGGCCGTCCAGGACGCCACCCTTGATGACCAGGGTGGGGTTGGCCTTGGCAAAGTCACGCAGACCCTTGGCGGCCTCCACGACGTCACCCTTGATGAAGGCGATCGCGGTCGGGCCGGTCAGGAGGTCCTCGAAGCCGTCGATCCCCGCATCCTTCGCGGCGAGCTTGGCCAGCGTGTTCTTGACCACGGCGTAGTTGGCGTTCTCGCCGAGAGAGCGCCGCAGTTCCTGCAGCTGCTTCACGGTGAGACCGCGGTACTCGGTCAGCACAGCGCCGGCGGCATCGTTGAACGACTCGACGATCTCCGCGACGGCGGCCTGCTTCTCTGCCCGCGCCATGGGTCTCCTTCCGATGGGCGAGACCCCGGTGTGAACGTCCCCCGACACGACGAACGCCCCGGGCGCAGGCCCAGGGCGTGGATCGCACCGCCGCCCGGGATCGATCCGGGCCGTGATGCCGCTCTGTCACCTGCGCGGGTCGTCCGCTACGCGGAACCTTCGGTCGTGCCTGCACAGACAGTCACGACGACCAGCGGTCTCTGGTTACGGGGAGTGAGCGTACGGCGTACCGAGCGGAGGGACCAAATCGGCCCGGAGGACACCAGGCCGACCACGAGGGAGCTCGGTGCGATCTCGCTTCTCCCGGTCTCCGCCCGCGCCGCCGGCGGCCTGAGCGCTCGACGTAAATTCGACCGGACATCGCCGTCGACCCGACGGTCCGGCTGCTACGGTCCTTCACATCGAGACGGAGCTCTCAGGAACCCATGACGCGATTGGCGACGGATTGAGCCGATCGGGCCACGTGGTCTGGTCCGGGTCGTTCACATTTCGCGGATCTCGACCGTCGCCCGGTCGATCCATGCTTCCATCATCACCATGGACTACAAGTTGACCTCGTTGTCGGCCGTCCTCGAGCGCGCCGACAGCCGGCTTCGCAGCCCCGACGGCGGCGTTCGCCTCTGGCCGACAGGATTCCCCCTTCTCGACGAGGCGATCGGCGGCGGGTTCCGCTCCGGCACCCTCAACCTCATCGCGGGCCCGCAGGGCCAGGGCAAGACGATGTTCGCGCTGCAGGCGGCGCGGGCGGCGGTGAAGGCGGGCCGCTCCGCGGTCTTCTTCTCCTACGAGCTCGAGGCCGACGCCCTCACCCAGCGTCTGGTGGCGATGGAGGGTGGCGAGATCGACCCCTACGAGGCGCCCAGCCTGAGTGAGGTCCGGGCCATCTTCGAGGGCATGTCGGGCGGGTCCGGTGGCCTCCTCGAGCGGATGGCCAACACCCGCAACGGCATCGGCACCCAGGCGCTGGTCAACGTCAGCGAGTTCGCCGACCGCATGGTCGTGCACCGCTCGACGGCGACCCACACCGACATCACCGAGATCAACGACACGATCAAGAAGGTCATGGGGAACACCGGTGAGTCCCCGTTGATCGTCGTCGACTACCTCCAGAAGGTCGCGACTCCGCTCAGCGACCTGGGCGAGGAGGAGCGGATCACCCGCATCACCGAGCAGCTCAAGGACGTCGCGATCGAGTTCGACGCCCCGGTCTTCGCGGTCGCGGCCATGGACCACGAGGGACTCGAGCCGGGCGCCCGGATGCGAACCCGCCACATGCGCGGGTCGACCGCACTGTCCTACGAGCCCGACGTCGTGCTGATCCTCGGCACCAAGTCCGACCTCGTCGCCCGCCACCACCTGATGTACGGCGGTGCCAACGCCGAGCACTTCAAGGACTGGTCCGTGATCACCGTGGAGAAGAACCGCTCCGGCAGCGGCGGCGCCGAGATCGAGTTCAAGAAGCGCTTCGACCAGGGTCGCTTCGACCCGAACGGCAACGTCGTCACCGAGAAGCTGGTCGACGAGCGCGTGTACGTGGAGTAGGCACCACCGGGACGCAGAAGGCCGGTCACCTCACGGTGTCCGGTCCTCTGCGTTGTCCCTGGATGTCGGGCCGCCCGGCGAGCAAGCTCCGCCGCGAGGTCCGCGACGGGCGTCCCACCCCGACTTCGTCGGGGCGGAACGTCCTCGCTCAGCTCTCGTCGGGCGTCGAGACGTTGCGGGTGCGGTTCGGGTCGACCTGCACACCCGGTCCCATCGTCGTCGAGACGGTGACCTTGCGCAGGTAGCGGCCCTTGGAGCTGCTCGGCTTGAGCCGCAGCACCTCGTCGAGCGCCGCGGCGTAGTTCTCCGCCAGCTGGGTCTCCGAGAACGACGCCTTGCCGATGATGAAGTGCAGGTTGGCGTGGCGGTCGACGCGGAACTCGATCTTGCCGCCCTTGATGTCCGAGACGGCCTTGGCGACGTCGGGCGTCACGGTGCCGGTCTTCGGGTTGGGCATCAGACCACGCGGGCCGAGGACACGGCCGAGGCGTCCGACCTTGCCCATCATGTCGGGGGTCGCGACGACGGCGTCGAAGTCGAGCCAGCCGCCGTTGACCTTGTCGATCAGCTCGTCGCCGCCGACGACGTCGGCACCGGCCTCCCGGGCGGCCTCGGCCTTCTCGGCGTTCGCGAACACGAGCACCCGGGCCGTCTTGCCGGTGCCGTGGGGCAGGTTGACGGTGCCGCGCACCATCTGGTCCGCCTTGCGGGGGTCGACACCGAGGCGCATGACGACGTCGACGGTCTCGTCGAACTTCTTCCTGCTGGTGTCCTTGGCGATCTTGATCGCGGCGTACGGCGAGTAGATCTCGTCCTTGTCGAACGACTCTGCCGCCGCGCGGTAGGTCTTGCTGCGCTGCATGTGCTGGTCTTCCTGTTCTCCAGATGTGGTCGTCGGGCCAGCGCGGCCCTGCCACGGGGTGTGGTGCTTCGGTACGACGGCGCGGGGCCGTCAGGACGTCACTCGGTGGTGACGCCCATCGAGCGCGCGGTGCCCTCCACGATCTTCATCGCAGCGTCGATGTCGTTGGCGTTGAGGTCGGGCATCTTGGTCAGCGCGATCTCGCGGACCTGGTCCTTGGTCAGCCGACCGACCTTCTCCTTGTGCGGCACGCCGGAGCCCTTCTGCAGGCCGGCCGCCTTCTTGATCAGCTCGGCGGCGGGCGGCGTCTTCGTGATGAAGGTGAACGACCGGTCCTCGTAGATGGTGATCTCGACCGGGATCACGTTGCCGCGCATGGACTCGGTCTGGGCGTTGTAGGCCTTGCAGAAGTCCATGATGTTGACGCCGTGGGGGCCGAGGGCAGTACCGACCGGCGGCGCCGGCGTCGCGGCCCCCGCCTGGAGCTGCACCTTGACCAGCGCGGCGATCTTCTTCTTCGGAGGCATTGCTTGTCAGTGTCCTTCGTGGTTGTACGTCGTGGTCATCGCGAGCCGGACCGGCCCTGCCACCTGGTTGTTGCTGGTTGTTGCTCGGTTGCTGGGTGTTGCTGGGTGTTGCTGGGTGTTGCTCAGGGCAACCGGGCCATTCTGGTCCTGGTCCGGGTCGGATGTGAAATCCGCCCCATGGCCCCGGGCACCCGGACCGGCCCTCGAGACCCGCCACCACCTGCGCGCTGCGCTCGGGTGCGAGTCGGGCGCCCCTCGGCCTGTTCGGGGCTCAGACCTTCTGGACCTGGCTGAAGCTGAGCTCGACCGGGGTCTCCCGGCCGAAGATCTCGACCAGCGCCTTGACCCGCTGGGCCTCGGCGTTGATCTCGGTGATCGTCGCGTGCAGCGTGGCGAACGGGCCGTCGACCACCATCACCGAGTCGCCCTCGCCGAAGTCCGCGACCTCGACCGGCTTCTTGGTCGCGGTCGCGGTGCCGCCACCGGCGGCCGCCGCGCCTGCGGGCGTCTCCGCCGGGGCGACGATCGTCGGCGCGAGCATGTTCTCGACCTCGGTCATGCTCAACGGCACCGGCTGGTGGGCCTGGCCGACGAACCCGGTCACCGACGGCGTGTGGCGAACCGCGGCCCAGGACTCGTCGGTGAGGTCCATCCGGACCAGCACGTAGCCGGGGAGCACGGTGCGCTTGACCATCTTGCGCTGACCGTTCTTGATCTCCGCGACCTCCTCGGTGGGGACCACGATCTCGTGGATGAAGTCCTCCATGTTGAGCGAGACGATGCGGTTCTCGAGGTTCTGCCGGACGCGGTTCTCCATGCCGTAGTACGTGTGGACGACGTACCACTCGCCGGGCTTGGCCCACAGCTCGCGCCGGAACTCCTCGAGGGGGTCGTCCTCCGCCGGGGTCTCGTCGGCGTCCTCGACCTCGTCGGTGTCCTCGGCGAGGGCCCGGTCCGTGTCGGCCTCGGCGGTCGGGGTCTCGTCGACGGAGTCCGCCGCGACGGCGACCTCGTCGATCGCGTCCACCGGCCGCTCCGGGAGCTCGTCCACCGGTTCGTCGACAGCCTCCGCCTCGGCCACCGGGTCGGCCGGGATCGGCTCCTCCGCCTCGGCCACGGCCTCGGTCTCGGCGTCCGGCTCTGCGAGGGAGTCGTCGATGACCTCGGTCACCTCGTCCGGACTCGGGTCAGCCGACGCCCCGGGGGTCTCCGCCTCTGCTGGCACGGGGACCGCCTCCACGGCTTCGTCCTGCTCGATGTCGTACTGCGACACGTTTCCTGCTCCCAACCTCAGCTCGAGGACCGGCCGCTGAACAGCCAGAACGTCAGCTTGCCGATGGCCAGGTCGAGCCCGGCGATCAGCGCCATCATGAACGCGACGAACACCATGACCACGAAGAAGTACGTGACCAGCTGTTGCTGGGTCGGCCACACGACCTTCCGCAGCTCGGCGACGACCTGTCGGTAGAACAGGACGGGGCCGGTGCGCTCGGTGCGCCGGTCACGCGACCGGACGGCGTTGCCTCCCGACACGTGGGCCACCTCTTCCTGTTCTCAGGCGGCCGGCCCGGTTGGCCGACCACTCCTGGTTGTTCGTTCACTCGCAGGGCACGAGGGACTTGAACCCCCAACCTTCGGTTTTGGAGACCGATGCTCTGCCAGTTGAGCTAGTGCCCTCCGCGGATCTCCAGGACCCACCGCCCGGACCGTGGGCATGGCAAAGCCTTGGGGAGAACCACCGTCGTGAACTCTACCCGGCGGCCGGAAGCGAGTCGAACTCGCGAGCGCCCCTACGATGGCCTCATGACCGAGGCCCGACCCGCCGCCAGCACCCCTCGTGAGCGCCGCATCTCCGCCCGCATCGGCGCCATCGCCGAGTCTGCGACGCTCAAGGTGGATGCCAAGGCCAAGGCGCTGAAGGCCGAAGGCCGGCCGGTCATCGGCTTCGGCGCGGGCGAGCCCGACTTCCCCACCCCGGCGTACGTCGTGGAGGCGGCGGTCGACGCCTGCCGCGACCCCCGGAACCATCGCTACACCCCGGCCGGCGGACTGCCCGAGCTCAAGCGGGCCATCGCCGACAAGACCGGGCGCGACAGCGGTCTCGAGGTGCAGCCCGCGCAGGTGGTCGTGACCAACGGCGGCAAGCAGGCGATCTACGAGGCGTTCGCGACCATGCTCGACCCGGGGGACGAGGTGATCGTCCCGGCGCCGTACTGGACGACGTACCCCGAGGCGATCCAGCTCGCCGGCGGCGTCGCGGTACCGGTGCTGGCCGACGAGTCCCAGGAGTACAAGGTCACCGTCGAGCAGCTCGAGGCGGCGCGCACCGACCGCACCAAGGTGCTGCTCTTCGTCTCGCCGTCCAACCCGACCGGCGCGGTCTACACCGCCGACGAGATCCGGGCGATCGGACAGTGGGTCGAGGACCACGGACTCTGGGTGCTGACCGACGAGATCTATGAGCACCTGGTGTACGACGGCGTCGAGACCGGCTCGCTGCCCGTGCTCTGCCCCGTCCTGGCCGACCACACCGTCGTGGTCAACGGCGTCGCCAAGACCTATGCGATGACGGGCTGGCGGGTCGGCTGGATCATCGCCCCGCCCGACATCGCGGAGGCCGCGGCCAACCTCCAGTCGCACGCGACGTCGAACGTCTCCAACGTGTCCCAGCGCGCAGCCCTCGCGGCGGTCAGCGGCGACCTGTCGGCCGCGGCCGGGATGAAGGCGGCCTTCGACCGCCGCCGGAAGACGATCGTGTCGATGTTGAACGAGATCGAGGGCGTCTACTGCCCGATGCCCGAGGGCGCGTTCTACGCCTACCCGGCGGTCAAGGGTCTGCTCGGCCGGCAGTACGACGGCCACGTCATCGACTCGTCGGCCGATCTCGCCGCGTACATCCTCGAGCAGGCCGAGGTGGCCGTGGTGCCGGGCGAGGCGTTCGGCACTCCGGGCTACCTCCGGCTCTCCTACGCGCTGGGCGACGACGACCTGGTCGAGGGGATCACCCGGCTGCAGAAGCTGTTCGCCTGAGGTGCACCCATGACCAGCGCGAAGCGCGAGAGAGGGAGATGAGGGCGAGGCGGAGGTCGCTCGCGACCTTGCCGAAGGCTCATCTCCATCTGCACTTCACGGGGTCGATGCGCCACGCGACCCTGCTCGAGCTCGCCGAGCGCGACGGCATCCAGCTGCCCGAGTCCCTGGTGGGCGAGTGGCCGCCCCGGCTCTCGGCGGCCGACGAGAAGGGGTGGTTCCGCTTCCAGCGCCTCTACGACGTGGCCCGGTCGGTGCTGCGGACGGAGGGCGACGTACGCCGCCTGGTGCGGGAGGCGGCCGAGGACGACGTGCGTGACGGCGGGCGATGGCTGGAGATCCAGGTCGACCCATCCGGGTACGGCGCCCGCTTCGGCGGCATCACCGCGTTCACCGAGCTGGTGCTGGACGCCGTACGCCGGACCTCCGCCGAGACCGGCCTCGGGATCGCCGTCGTGATCGCGGCCAACCGCACCCGCCACCCCCTCGACGCGCGCACGCTGGCCCGGCTCGCGGCCCAGTACGCCGGCCGTGGTGTGGTCGGCTTCGGGCTGTCGAACGACGAGCGCCGCGGGGTCACCGCGGAGTTCGCACCGGCCTTCGCGATCGCCGAACGCGCCGGGCTGCTGCTCGACCCGCACGGTGGCGAGCTGCTCGGCCCGGCCTCGGTGCGCACGGTCGTCGAGGCGCTGCACGCGCAGCGCATCGGTCACGGCGTCCGCTCGGCCGAGGATCCCGCGCTGCTCGCCGAGATCGTCGATCGCGGGATCGCGCTGGAGATCTGCCCGGTCTCCAACGTCGCCCTCGGCGTGTACTCCGACCTGACGTCGGTGCCGCTGCCCGATCTGCTCGCGGCCGGTGCCACCGTCGCCCTCGGCGCCGACGACCCACTGCTCTTCGGGTCACGCCTCGCGGCGCAGTACGCCACCATGCGCGCCGCCCACGAGCTCGACGACGAGACCCTCGCCGAGCTGGCGGCGATGTCGATCCGGGCGTCGTGCGCCCCCGACGACACCAAGACGGCACTGCTGGCGGAGGTCACCGCCTGGCTCACGCGGGACCCGATGTCTGCGACGATGACGCCATGAGCGACGACGATCTCTGGCGCCCGAAGGAGCCGTCCCCCGACGACCCCGCGTCCGAGACCACCGGCTCCGGCGAGCACCCGCCGAGCCCTCCGGTCAGCGACGAGACCCAGCCGATCACCGGGTCTCCCGATCCCGCGCCGGCCGCGCCCGGCCCGACGTACCAGCCGCCGGGACCCGGTGCCGTGCCGCCACCCCAGAACCCGTACGGCGCGCCGGGTCCCTATGGCGCCCCACCGAGCCCGAACCCGTACGGCGGTCCTCAGGGCCAGCCCTACGCGCCGCCGCCCAACCCCTACCCCGCGCCCCACGAGTTCGGCGCGCCGCAGAACCCGTACGGCGTCCCCTACCAGCCGGCCTATGCCGGAGGTCAGCTGCCCGACCACCCCTCGGCGACCACGGCACTGGTGCTCGGCATCATCGGCCTGGTCGGGATAGTCCTGTGCGGTGGGATCACGTTGGTCCTCTCGCCGTTCGCCTGGGTCGTCGGTGCCAAGGCGGTGCGCGAGATCGACGGGGCTCCCGGGCGGTACGCCGGGCGCGACCGGGCGCAGGCCGGCAAGGTGATGGGCATCATCGGCTCGATCCTCCTCGTGCTCGGGTTCGTCGCGCTGATCGGCCTCGTCGCGCTGGCAGCGAGCGTCTCCAACGACCCGGCCCCGGCCGACCCCCAGCACGGCTTCCTGAACGGTTGATGCGTGGCGCTGTCCGGAGCGGACGTCCGCTCCGGATCCGCCGGATCGGACGGTCCTCCATCAGAGCTCGCAGCCGACGGGCACCGGCTCGTTGACCAGCCGGATGCCGAACCGCTGCTCGACACCGTCGCGGATCTCGCGGGCCAGGTCGAGCAGCTCGGCCGTCGTGGCGTGGCCGCGGTTGGTGAGCGCCAGCGTGTGCTTGGTCGACAGCCGCGCCTCGCCGTCGCCGTACCCCTTGCCGAAGCCGGCGTGCTCGATCAGCCAGGCGGCGCTGGTCTTCACGCCGCCCCCCTGCGGCCACGCGGGTGCACCCTCGGGCACGGCAGCGGCGTCGACCACGGGGTTGGTGAAGAACGAGCCCGCGCTCCAGGTGTCGTGGTCGCCGGGGTCGAGGACCATGCCCTTGGCGCGCCGCAGCTCCAGGACCGTACGACGTACCTCGGTCAGGGGGGCGCGGCCTCCGGGCTCGACGCCGAGACCTCGGGCCAGCTCGGTGTATGCCACCGGTGCGCCGAGCTCACCTCGGCGGAACCGGTAGGTGACGTCGAGGACGACGTGTCGGCCGGGATCGGCCTTGAACCGGCTGGTGCGGTAGCCGAACCCGCAGTCCGCGGCGGCGAAGGTACGGACCCCCTTCAGGGTCCGGTCCCAGACCCGCACCGACGCCAGCGTCTGGGAGATCTCCTGGCCGTAGGCGCCGACGTTCTGGATCGGCGTCGCGCCGGTCGAGCCGGGGATGCCGGAGAGCGCCTCGACGCCGACCCAGTGGTTCTCCACCGCCCGCGCGACGAAGAGGTCCCACGGCTCGCCGGCCGCGACGGTCACGACCACGCCGCCGGAGGTCGGGTCGTCGCGGTCCTGGTCGGCGACGACGCCGGTGGTCGCGACCTCGACGACGGTGCCGGCGAAACCCTCGTCGGCCACGACCACATTGCTGCCGCCCGCCAGCACGAGGACGGGCTCGCCGTCCTCGTCGCACCGGCGTACGGCGTCGACGAGCGCGTCCTCGGTCGTGGCGCGGATCCAGTCCTTCGCCGGACCGCCCAGCCGGAGCGTGGTGTGGTCGGCGAGGCGGTCAGCCACGCAGGACCGCCACCGGGTTCCCGAGCACGGTCTCACCGGCGCAGGTGACCCGCAGCGCGATCGTGCGCTCGTCGCGCCAGGAGCCCTCGATCTGGACCTCGGCCCCGGCCTCGGGAACCACGACCGGCTTGGTGAACTTGGCGCCCAGCTCGGCGATCCGGCCCGGCTCGCCGAGCTGCTCGTCGACGTAGCGGGCGACCAGGGCGAGGGTGAACATCCCGTGCGCGATCACGTCGGGGAGCCCGACGCTGCGGGCGACCTCGGGGTCCTGGTGGATCGGGTTGGGGTCGCCGCTGGCGGCGGCGTAGGCGACCAGCGCCTCGCGGGTGACGGGGTACGTCGCGGGCGTGAGCTCGGTCATCGGGCACCCGCCTGGTGCACGAGCGTCGCCTCGGCGGTGCAGACCAGCGCACCCGCGTCGTCGGTGATCGCGCTGGAGGTGGAGATGATGTCCGTGCCGGCGATCTGGCGGACCCCGCTCACGGTGAGGGTCGCGGACAGCCGGTCGCCGACCACGACCGGTCGCTCGTGCACGAACCTCTGCTGGCCGTGGACGACGTGGTGGAGCTCGATGCCGACCTCCGGGTCGGCCATCAACCCCTGCATCGCGCCGAACGCGACCACGATCGCGAAGGTCGCCGGCGCCGGGTCGCCGGAGGCGTACGGCGTACCGGTGGCGGCGGCGAAGTCGCGCACGGCCTGCTCGGTGACGTCGAAGACCTCGGTCGGCGGAAAGGTGCGGCCGGCCAGGGACCCGTCGACTGCCATCCCGACGAATCCGGGACTAGCGGGTCTCGCGGTGCGGGGTGTGCTTGCGGCAGCGCGGGCAGAACTTCGACAGCTCCATCCGGTCGGGGTCGTTGCGCCGGTTCTTCTTGGTGATGTAGTTGCGCTCCTTGCACACGGTGCAGGCGAGCGTGATCTTCGGGCGAACGTCGCTGGTCTTGCTGGCCACGGGCTGTCCTCTTGTCGTGCTGGTCGGGGCCCGGATCGGATCCGGCCACCGCGGTAGTGGGGGCGGGACTCGAACCCGCGACACCACGATTATGAGCCGTGTGCTCTAACCGACTGAGCTACCCCACCAGGAGGGGCAGGGGCGCCCCACCTCAGAGCCCCTTTACGGAATCGAACCGTAGACCTACTCCTTACCATGGAGTCGCTCTGCCGACTGAGCTAAAGGGGCAACGGTCGAGAAGGATACACAGCGGCCGAGGTGTTCCCGAAATCGTCTGAGAGCCCTGTCACCGGGGTCTGGGGTCCCCTCAGTCGAGGTCCGCGACGTCGATCAGGACCTTGCCGACGGCGCCGTTCTCGACCGCGTCGTGGGCGGCCGCGGTCTGGTCCAGAGGGAACCGCACCAGCGGGAGCCCGTGCTCCTCGCCGACCTCGAGGGCACCCTCGGCGGCGGCCGCCGCCACGTCCTCGGCCCCGGCTCGCAGGGCCTCCTCCCCCACCGTGTAGAGCAGGATGAACTGGAGCCGGGCGTTGAGCCCCATGAACGTCCGCACCGGCAGGATCAGCTCGGTGCCGCCGGTGTTGGCGTAGCTCGAGACCGCGCCGCGAGGCTTGAGGACGCGCCCGACCAGGTCGGCGTTCTGGATCACCGCGACGTCCACGACGAGGTCGACGCCGTCGGGGGCGATCGCCCGGATCTCGGCGGCCGGCTCACCGGTGCGGTAGTTGACGACGTGATGGGCCCCGGCCGCCGTCGCCAGCGCCGCCTTCTGGTCACTGCTGACCGTGGTGACCACCGTGGCCCCGGCCCAGGCGGCGAGCTGGATGGCGGCGTGGCCGACCGCACCCGCACCCCCCGTGACCAGGACCGTGCGGTCCTCGCACGCACCGGGTGCGAGCCGAGTGGGGCCGTCCTCGTGGACGGTGAGGGCGCGATGAGCGGTCATCGCCGGGACGCCGAGGCTCGCCCCCACGTCGTACGACGCCCTCCCGAGGCCGACCACGCGGTCGGCCGGCAGCACGACGTACTCCTGGGCGGTGCCGGTCGGTCGCTGGTGCTGCGCGAGGTAGGTCCAGACCCGCTCACCTTCGTGCAGCCCGATCACTCCGTTGCCGACGGCGTCGATGACACCCGCTCCGTCCTGCCCGGGGACGATCTCGTCGAACGGGAGCTCATCCGGCCCGGTGAGCCCGGCGCGGTTCTTCCAGTCGGTGGGGTTCACGCCGGCGACCGCGAGCTTCACCCGTACCTCGCCCCAGTGCGGCTCGGCCGGCTCACGCTCGACCACCTCGAGCACCGACGAGTCACCCGTCTTGCCATAGACGACAGCGCGCATGTCTGCGACCGTACCCAGCTGGTCAGGCATCACGCAGGAGCGGCCACGGCCGCGCCTCCTCGAGCTCGAAGGCGAGCTCGAGGAGCAGGGACTCGTGACCGACGTCCGCGGCGAGCATCATCCCCTGCGGCAGCCCCGCGGCCGTGGTGGCGACCGGCAGCGAGATCGCCGGCGCCCCGGTCGCGTTCTGCCAGGGCGTGAAGGCGACCCACTGGAGCAGGCGGTCCATCACGGCCTCGTAGTCCTGCATCGGGTCGAGCCAGCCGACCCGCGGCGTCTCGCAGGCGAGGGTCGGGGTGAGGAACACGTCGTACGTCGAGTGCAGCTCGGCCGCGAGCCGGCCGCAGCGACGCAGCCGGGCGATCGCTCCGGGGAGGTGGTGGAGGTTGCGGCGGCAGTACCGGTCGAGCCCGTGGGTCATCCCGTCGAGCCGGGAGGCGTCCCAGGACCGGCCGTGCTCCAGCCGACCCGAGGCGACGATCGCGGAGGCGAGCATGCCCCAGTAGACGAGGAAGTCGTCCTTGAACCGCCTCGGCAGCGGATGGTCGATCAGCTCGACCCGGTGCCCCAACGACTCCAGCAGCGCGGCGGTCTGCATCGTCAGCGCCTCGACCTCCGGGGTCGCCCGGACGTCGATCCCGGCGGTCACGACCGCGACGGTACGGCGGGCCCGCGAGGCGCGGGTCACGTCGCCGACCGGGGCGAGTCTCAGCTCGCGGTAGACCTTCTCCGCCTCGCGCAGGAACGCCGCGCTGTCGCGGACCGACCGGGTCACCACGCCGTCGGCGACCAGCCGCACCGGCATCTGGCGCAGCATCCGGTCCTGGGGCAGCCGCCCTCGGGTCGGCTTGAGGCCGACCAGTCCGTTCACGGCCGCCGGGATGCGGATCGACCCGCCGCCGTCGTTGGCATGCGCGAGCGGGACGGCACCGGCGGCGACCAGGGCGGCAGAGCCGGAGGAGGACGCGCCCGCGGTGTGGTCGGTCGACCAGGGCGAGCGGACGGGTCCGAGACGCGGGTGCTCGGCAGCCGCGTTGAACCCGTACTCGGACAGCTGGGTCTTGCCGAGCGCGATGACTCCCGTGGCCAGGAACATCCGGGCGAAGTCACCGTCGCGCTTGGCCGGGACGGGCGCGAAGGCATCGGTGCCCTGCATCGTGGGCAGACCGGTCAGGTCGGAGTTGTCCTTGACGAAGGTGGGAATGCCGGCGAAGAACCCGCCCCGCGGATCCACCGCCTCGCCGCGGGCGCGGTCGAAGCGCTCCGCGGCCAGGGCGTTGAGCTGTGGGGCGACCCGTCGGGTCCGGGCGATCCCGGCCTCGACGACCTCGGCGATGGACACGCGCCGGCGGGCGATCGCCTCGGCCAGGCCGACGGCGTCGTGGTCCCCGAGCGCGTCGTCGGCGTAGGCGTGGACGCGGACCATGCGGTGGAGGGTATCCCTCCCCCTCCCGGCACAGTGACGGCCGCCGGTGTGGTGCCGGCGGCCGTCGTGTGGTGCGCTGGAACGCCCCACAGGGATAGCGCCTGGCCCCCGTCGACCGGACGCATCTTTCAGGAGTGTCGTGACCGGGCCCTGATACGTCAGGCGGCCGAGCTGCGATGGCAGCCGGCGAGGTGGTCGTCGACCAGGCCGATCGCCTCCATCAGCGCGTGCATCGTGGTCGGCCCGACGAACGCGAAACCGGCCTTCTTCAGCGACGTCGAGAGCGCCGCCGACTCGGGCGTCCGGGTGTGCAGATCGGTGGTCGTGGCCGGAGGCGCCCAGGACGCTGGACGGTGGGACTCGATCAGCGCCACCAGCCCGCCGTGGTCGCGCAGCCCGACCGTCGCCCGGGCGTTGGTGATCGCGGCGTTCACCTTGGCGCGGTTGCGGACGATCGCGGCGTCATCCATGAGGCGCGCGACGTCCGCGTCGTCGTACGCCGCGATGCGGTCGGCGTCGAAGTCGTGGAACGCGGCGCGGAACGCCGGTCGCTTGAGCAGGATCGTGCGCCACGAGAGCCCCGACTGGAACGCCTCCAGGGTGAGCCGCTCGAGGTGTGCCGCCTCGCCCACGACCGGGCGGCCCCACTCGTCGTCGTGGTAGGCGCGCATCACGGCGTCGCTGTCGCCCCACGGGCAGCGAGCGAGCCCGTCCTCGCCGATGACCGGTCCCATGCCGGCGATCCTGGCAGATCCCGCCGACGACGACCGAGCCCGCGAGGGCGTCGAGGGGCGGGGAGATCGAGGAGGCCTCGGCCCGGGCCCTGGACGGAGAGGAGTCAGCGTCGCGGCTTGAGCTTCGCGTTGGGAAGCGCGGGAGCCGGGACCGGCGGGAGGTGGTCGCCGGTCACGATCCCGAACCGCCCGTCGTAGATCTCGGAGCTGTCCTGGATGGTGCCGTTGCGGTCGGTGATCTGGGCCATCCAGTCCGCGCGCGCGTGCACCACCTCGTCGTGGTCGCGGCCCACGAAGTTCCACCACATCACGATCTCCTCGCCCAGGGGTCGCCCGCCGATGACGAGGAGGTGGGAGAGGTCGGCGGCCTCGATCTCGAGGCCCTCGCCGGGCGCGACGTACGCCAGCTGGTGCTGCTTGACCTCCTCGCCGTTGACCCGGACCAGGCCGAAGTCGACCAGCACGCCGTACTCGAAGTGGGACGGGACGTCGGGAGCCAGCCGCGTGCGGTCGTCCAGGATCAGCTCGGCCGCGAGCAGCGGGCTGTAGGTCTCCACCGGCGACTCGCTGCCGAGCATCGAGCCGAGGAACACCTGCGCGTCCCAGCCCTGGCCGTGGGTCACCGGGGGGGCGTAGTGGGCGAAGCCGGGCTCGGTGTCGCGGTACGCCGCCGGCAGCGCGACCCACAGCTGGACACCATGCAGCTCGGTGGTGTCGTCGGTGGACACCTCGGAGTGGGAGATGCCGCTGCCCGCGGTCATCAGGTTCAGCTCGCCCGGCTTCACGAGGGCATGGGTGCCCGCGCTGTCGCGGTGCTCGATCGTGCCGCCGAACAACCAGCTGACCGTCTGGAGCCCGATGTGGGGGTGGGGCGCGACCACCATCCCGCCCGTCTCGTCGACACGGTCGGGTCCGTAGTGGTCGAGGAAGCACCAGGCGCCGATCAGCGACCGCTGACGCTGCGGCAGGGTACGGCGTACGTTCATCGCTCGCAGGCCGCCCAGGGGCACCTCGCGGGGTTCGAGGATCTCAGTCATCTCACGTCTTCGCAGCCATCAGGAGTTGGAGAACACGGCGGGCCCGCCGTCCTCGCCGGATCCGACCTCGCCGGAGTGGCGGCCGGCCCAGCTCCAGGCGTACGACGGGTCCTCCGCCGCGACGCCGCCCTCGCCGAGGTCGAGCGGCTGGAAGGTGTCGATCATGACCGCGGTCTCGTCGAACCTCTCGGCGCCCAGCGATGCCTCGATCGCGCTCGGCTGGGGGCCGTGGGCGTAGCCACCGGGGTGCACCGAGATCGAGCCGAGGTTGATGCCCGAGCCCTTGCGCGCCTCGTAGTCACCGCCGACGTAGAACATGATCTCGTCGCTGTCGACGTTGGAGTGGTAGTACGGCACCGGGATCGACAAGGGGTGGTAGTCGACCTTGCGGGGCAGGAAGTTGCAGATCACGAAGTTCCAGCCCTCGAAGACCTGGTGCACAGGCGGTGGCTGATGGATCTTGCCGGTGATCGGCATGTAGTCCTCGAGGTTGAACGTGTACGGGTAGAGGCAGCCGTCCCACCCGACCACGTCGAACGGGTGCGTGTCATAGGTCATCCGGGTGCCGACGACCCGGCCACCGACGCGGTGCTTGACCAGGACCTCGACGTCGGTGCCGTCGACCTGGAACGTCTCGGCCGGGCCGTGCAGGTCGCGCTCGCAGTACGGCGCATGCTCCAGCAGCTGCCCGAAGCGCGAGAGGTAGCGCTTGGGCGGGGCGATGTGGGAGTTGGCCTCGATCGCGTAGAGGCGGCTCGGCTCGGTCGGGACCCAACGGTGGGTGGTCGCTCTCGGGATGAGTACGTAGTCCTGCGTGCGGTAGGGCACGACCCCGAACACGGTCTCGACGACGCCGCTGCCGGCCTCGACGTACACGCACTCGTCGCCGATCGCGTTCCGGTGGTACGGCGACGCGTCGGTGCCGGTGACCACGTAGTTGATGCGGACGTCGTTGTTGCCGAGCACCAGCCGCCGTCCCTCGACGGGGCACGCGCCCTCGTCCTCGCCCGGCTCCGGGAAGAGGGAGTGCAGCCTCAGGTGGCGTGGCTTGAGCGGGTGGTTCGGCGTCCGACTCTGGTCGGGCAGCTCCCAGACCTGCGAGTCGACGATGCCCGACGGGACGCCCCGGTGGTAGAGCAGTGAGGAGTCCGAGGAGAACCCCTCCTCGCCCATCAGCTCCTCGAAGTACAGCCTGCCCTCCGGGTCGCGGTGCTGCGTGTGGCGTTTCGGCGGGACGGATCCGACGCTCCGGTAGAAGGGCATGGCGCCAGACTAGGACGTCGGCCGACGACGCGCAGAACCATGCCGGAGCCCGTTCCCGGCCGCCCAAAACGGTTCGCCGCCGCAGCGCTCGCGACCGTACGCTCGTCAGTGCCATGCGCGACTTCCCACCGGAGATCACGACGTTCTACAGCGCGGCCGGACGGAAGCCGGGGCCCGCGCCGGACACGCGCACCCCAGCGGCGTTCCTCCGGTGGTTCCTGAAGTTCCAGTGGCCGGTGATCTCGCTCGCGACGGTGGTGGGCGTGCTCTGGCAGCTGCCGCTCACCGTCGGTCCGCTGCTGTTCGGGAAGGCGGTCGACAACGGGATCGAGGTCCACTCGACGAGCGGCACCCTCTTCTGGGCCGGGCTGCTCCTGCTGGTGACCCTCGTGGGGGCGACGTTCGGAATCGTGCTGCACACGCTGGTGGTCCGCAGCTGGCTGGTCAACCTGTACGGCACGATGAAGCTGGTCACCCGCAAGGTCGTGCAGATGGGGCACGTGCTGCCGCGGCGGATGCCGACGGGCGAGGTGCTCAGCGTCGCCTCCGCCGACTCCGACGAGTTCGGCGCGCTGACCGAGATCATCGCCAGGGCCGCCTCTCAGGTCGTGGCGTATCTCATGGTGGCGTTCATCGTGCTCAGCATCTCTCCCGAGCTCGGCATCCTGATCCTGCTCGCGGCTCCGGTGCTGGTCGGCGCGGCACTGCCGCTGCTCAGGCCGTTGCACCAGCGCCAACAGCTCGAGCGGAGCCGCAACTCCGATCTCACCTCCATGGCGACCGACATCGTGGCCGGCCTGCGGATCCTGCGCGGTGTCGGGGGCGAGCGCACCTTCGGTCGCAACTACGACGCCCAGTCGCGGCTCGCGCGCCAGGCGGGCGTCTCGGCCGGCATCCAGCAGGCGGCGATCGAAGCCGTTGGGGTGCTGTTCTCGGGCGTGTTCATCGTGCTGCTGGTGTGGCTCGGTACCCACGAGGTCATCAACGGCGACCTGACGATCGGGCAGCTGATCAGCTTCCTCGGCTACGCGCTGTTCATGATCTACCCGATCCAGACCTTCTTCGAGCTGGCGCAGAAGCTGACCCGGGCGATGGTGTCGGCGCGGAAGGCGATCGCGATCTTCGAGCAGCAGCCACCCTGGCCCGACCTCGAGGTCAGCACACCGTTGCCGGACGCCGCCGACCTGTACGACGAGCTCAGCGGCTTCACCGCCCACCACGGCCAGCTGACGATCGTGGTCTCGGCCGTGCCCGAGGACACCGCCGCTCTCGCGGACCGTCTGGGCCGCTACCTGCCTGCCGACACCGAGCCGGTCAGTCAGGAGCTCGCGGAGGAGCTGAAGGGGCGGGCCGCCCGGCGCGCCCGCGCGAAGCGGCTGGCCGAGCGCGCGCGACTGGCCGCGCTGGACGAGGAGCTGGCCAGCCGTGAGTGGGGCGTCCGTCTGGGCGGCGTCGATCTCGGTGCAGCCACCCTGGACGACGTACGTCGGCACATCCTGGTCAGTGACACCGGGAGCCAGCTGTTCGCCGGGACGCTCCAGGACGCGATCGACCCGCATGGGCGGCTGACCCGCGAGCAGGCCGAGCACGCCCTGCGCGTGGCCAACGCCGAGGACGTCTACGACGCGCTGCCCGGCGGCTGGCAGGGTCTGCTCGACGAGCGCGGCCGGGGTCTCTCCGGTGGTCAGCGGCAACGGGTCGTGCTCGCGCGTGCCCTGGCGGTGGAGGCGCCCATCCTGGTGCTGGTCGAGCCGACGTCGGCCGTCGATGCGCACACCGAGGCCCGCATCGCCGAGCGGGTCGCGGCCGTACGCCGCGGCCGCACCACAGTGGTCTCGACGGTGTCCCCGCTCTGGCTGCACCACGCCGACCGGGTGGTGCTCCTCGAGGACGGCACGATCACCGTGGACGGCACCCACGAGGATCTGCTGCGCGACAGCCCGGCGTACCGACGCGTCGTCGCGCGGTCGATGGACGCGCCGGTGGAGGAGGTGTCCAGCCATGAGCACACTCGCGTCTGACCCGCTGGTCAGCTCCGCCGAGACCTGGCGCGACCGCGCCGACCGAGAGCCGGCCGTCCCCGTGGAGCTGGTCCCGCCGCACGGCGTCGGCCGTCGCGAGCGACTGACCGCTCTGCACCGCCGACACCTGTTGCGTGAGCAGCGTGCCCGCGCGACGTACGCAGCGTCCCGGAGTCCCGAGCGCGGCTGGCCCGTCGCCGACAACCACACGGTCATCGCGTTCTTCCGCGGTCTGGTGCGTGATCGGAAGATGGAGTTCTTCTGGCTGATCACACTCAACGGTCTCGCGGCGGCCGTGTCCCTGGTGGTACCGCGGCTGCTGGGCGACCTGGTCGACGCCGTTCAGGCCGGAGCGACCGCCGAGACGAGCCGGCTCGACAGGTTGGCAGTGGTGATCGTCGCCGTCGTCGGTGCCCAGGCACTGCTCACCTTCCTGGCGCAGCGGATCTCGACGATCTTCGGGCAGGACCTGCTGGCGTCGGCACGCGAGTACATCGTCACGACCGTGCTCCGGCTGCCGCTGGGCCGGGTGGAGGGCGCGTCCACCGGTGACCTGGTCACCCGGGTCACCCGCGACGTCGGCACGATGAGCCGGTCGGTGCAGTTCGGGGTGCCGCAGGCGATCATCTCCGGGCTGACGGTCGGCCTCTCGATCGTCGCGATGCTGTTCAACAGCGTGCTGCTGGCCGTGCCGTCGTTGCTGCTGATCGGGACGTCGGGCTTCCAGGTGCGCCGCTACCTCGAGCGAGCCCCGAAGGGGTACATCACGGAGGGGTCGACGTACTCCCGCATCAACACCACCCTGACCGAGACCGTCGAGGGCGCCCGTACCGTGGAGGCGCTCGGCCTTCGCGACCTGCGGGTGGCCGCCGGCGACGACGACATCGAGGTGTCGGCGCAGGCCGAGCGCTACACGATGACGCTGCGGAACCTGCTGTTCTGCGTCATCGACATCTGCTTCAACGGCCCGCGCGTCATCACCCTGCTGGTCGGAGCCTGGGGCTTCGCGCACGGCTGGGTCTCGCTGGGCCAGATCACGACGGCCCTGCTGTACGTCGAGGCGCTCAGCGGCCCGCTCGACCGGCTGGTCGGCGAGATGGACCGGCTCCAGGTCGGGGTCGCGTCGACGAGCCGGCTGCTCGGGATCGCAGAGGTGCCCGAGGATCGCGTGGTCGGAGAGGACCGGCCGGACGGACCACACCTGGTCGGTGAGGACCTGCGCTTCGCCTACCGCGAGGGGCACGACGTTCTCCACGGCGTCTCGCTCGACCTGGAGATCGGCGAACGACTCGCGATCGTCGGGCCGTCAGGATCTGGGAAGTCGACGCTCGGCCGCCTGCTGTCCGGGATCAACGGCCCGCGCACCGGATCGGTGAAGGTCGGCGGGGTCGACCTGGTCGCCCTCCCCCTGGAGCAGCTGCGGACCGAGGTCGCCCTGGTCACCCAGGAGCACCACGTCTTCGTCGGCACCGTCCGCGACAACATCGTGCTCGCCCGCGAGGACTCCGAGGACGACGCGGTGTGGGCGGCCCTGTCGGCCGTGGGTTCACGCGACTGGGTGGAGCGGTTGCCCAAGGGGCTGGACACGATGGTCGGCTCCGGCAACCAGTCGCTGACACCGGCGCAGGCACAGCAGATCGCGCTGGCGCGGCTGATCATCGCTGATCCGCACACCCTGGTGCTCGACGAGGCGACGTCCCTGATCGACCCGCGCACGGCGCGCACGCTCGAGGGCTCGATGAACGCGCTCCTCGACGGCCGCACCGTGGTCGCGATCGCCCACCGCCTGCACACCGCACACGACGCCGACCGGATCGCGGTCGTCATCGACGGCGAGGTCGTGGAGCTCGGCTCCCACCACGAGCTGGTCGCGCGGGACGGTGAGTACGCCGCCCTCTGGCGCGCCTGGAGCAGCTGAGCCGCCTGCCCGGGGGCGCCCGGGGGTGTAACGCGGGGTTATTGCCGCACCAGCCAGTGGTGCGGTGCTGTGGTTACTGGTGCGGTGTCAGGACGGATCTTGTGCGGTGATAACCCCGCGTTACAACGGGCGCACCCCTACGCACGCCCCTGGTACGCCGCGGCGATGCTGGACACGAAGTGGTACACGCCGTCCTCGTCGGGGGCGAGCGGGCCGGCCTCGTAGTGCGGGGCAGCCATGCCGCGCTGCACAGACTCGCAGGCGGACCAGTCCTGGCGGTTGGTGAGGTCCCAGAAGTCCACGGCGTACGCGGGGCTGAAGTCCTCACGCTCCGCCACCTCCTTGGGGAACGCCCACGAGCAGGTGATCCGGGTCTTCCCCGGGGAGAGCGGCACCAGCATGTGCGTCATCACGTAGTCGGGGTGCAGCGAGATCAGCAGGTTGGGCAGGACCGCGACGTACATGACCGTCGACAGCTCGTGCTCGTCGAGCCGCGCCATCGCGACGCCGCCGCTGCGACCGTCCAGCGACATCGTCTCGGCGCCGGCGCGGAGCTCCATCCAGCCGCCGACCCAGTTGCCTTCGCGCTCGATGTTCGACCCGCTCGTGGGCGGGGACACCCGGCACAGCTCCGGGTGGATCATCGAGCAGTGGTAGCACTCCTGGTAGTTCTCGACGATGACCTTCCAGTTCGCGTCGACGTCGTACTGGTGCGACTCACAGGTCACCAGTGACTCCGCGTCGTACGGCGCGACGATCTCCTCGAGCTCACCGATGTGCTCGGTGAAGTCCTTGGCGGTGCCGGACCGGTCGACGAACACCCACCCGTGCCACTCCTGCACGCGCACCGGCTTGAGGCTGAAGGAGGACTTGTCGATGTCCTTGAAGTGCGGTGCCCCGATCAGGCTGCCGTCGTGCCGGTAGGACCACGCGTGGTAGGGGCAGACGATCGCCTTCGGAGTGGTGGCCGAGCCGCCGCACGGCAGCAGCTCGTGGCCACGGTGGCGGCACGCGTTCTCGAACGCGCGCAGCACGCCCTCGCCGTCTCGGGTGAGGAGCACGCCGTACGACCCGACCGACTCGGCCCGCAGCCCGCCGCTCGCGACCTCCGACGAGCGACCCAGGCACATCCAGTCGTCGAAGAGATAGCGGCGTTCCCACTCCAGGACGTCCGGCGACAGATACGCGTCCCGCGGCAGCATCCGGCTCTGGCCGAACGGCGCCAGCGACAGCGCGAGCTGGGCCGGGTCGAGGGGTGCTGCCGGGATCGTCGTCATCTCGCCTCCTTGACTGAACGGTCGTTCAGTAATCAGTCTAGGCCTCGCCCGCGAACACGTCGAGGCTTCGGCCCTTCTCTCCCCTGGTGAACCAACGGTAGGCCAGGAAGCCCACCGCGACCGCCACGAGGGAAGCGGCCAGCAGCAGTGTCGTCAAGGCGTTGAGCGCCGGCGTCGGTGCGGCACGCGCGGTGTTGTACACCTTCACCGACACCGGCTCGGTGCTCGAGTCGCCGGACAGGTACCGCACGATGATGAAGTCGTCGATCACGTCGGCGAAGACCAGGACCGCGCTGGCGAAGATCGCGGGGAGCAGCATCTTCAGGAGCACCCGGCGCACGGCCCCGAACGGCGACGCGCCGAGGTCGATGGCCGCCTCCTCATAGTCCCGGCCGATGGTGAGCAGGCGGGCGCGGACGATCACCACGGGGTAGGAGAGCTGGAACGTGACGAGCCCGATCACCTGACCCGAGGTGCCCAGCTTCAGTGGCGAGACGAGCACGGTCGCGACGAACAACAGCGACACCGCGATCAGGATCTCGGGCAGCACGAACGACATCAGCACGGCGAGATTCGCCCCCGCGGGGACCCGGCCGCGCCAGCGGTCGAGACCGAGCGCCATCGCCACGCCGAGCGGGATCGTGATCGCGGTGGCGAGCACGCCCAGCCACAGGGTGTGCGTGAGAGCCGTGTGCAGGCTGCCGTCGTGCCAGACCGAGCGGAGCGGGTCCCCGTAGTACCACCGCATCGAGAAGCCCTGCCAGGTGACGCGCGAGCGACCCGCGTTGAACGAGAAGAGGACGGCGACCAGCACGGGCAGCAGGGACCAGAGCAGGTATCCGACCGTCACCGCTCCGAGCACCCACGGCTTGCGCCACGGGTTCCGCCACCACGCCACCGGGCTTCTCATCCGCCGCTCACGACATCACGTCCGCTCCACTCCGGGTGCTGCGCACGTACAGCACCATCGGGATCACGGAGACCACGAGGATGATCAGGACGAAGGCGCCGGCTTGTCCGGTCTGACCCGGGGTCAGCACGGAGTTGTTGATGAGGTTGCCGATCATCGACGTGGACGGCGAACCGGACAGCAGGTCGTTGGTGAAGTAGTCACCGAGCATCGGCAGCGCCGTGACCAGCAGGCTGACGACCACCGCCGTCTGGCTGAGCGGCCAGGTGACCCGGCGGAACGTCTCCCAGCGGCTGGCGCCCAGGTCGCGGGCGGCCTCGAGCATGGCCGTCGGCGCACGGTCCAGCCCGGCGTACAGCGGCAGGATCATGTACGGCACGTAGCCGTAGACGAGCCCCAGCACGACCGTTGTCGCGTGGCCCTGCAGCCAGTTGACGTGGACGTCGAGAAGGCCGCCTGTGCTGAGCGTCCTGTTGACGAGTCCGTCGGTCTGGAGAAGGTTGACCCAGGCCAGCATGCGCATCATGTAGCTGATCCAGAACGGCGCGATCAGGGCCGCGAGCAGAGGACCCCTCCAGCGGCCGGCGAAACGAGCCGTGAAGTAGGCGACCGGGTAGGCGATCAGCAGGCAGAGCAGGGTCGCGATCGTCACGTAGAGCACGGTGCGCACCAACGCCGGCCGGAAGAACGGCTGTGAGCCCACGATGTGGTCCCACACGTACGTGAACTGCGCGAAGTCCCAGTCGAGCGGGTTCCAGACCGGAACGGGCTCGCGCAGGATCGGGTCGGTGCCGCCGAACAGGATCGCGACCACGACGTACAGGGGTGCCACGAACAGCAGGGCCAGCCAGACGGTTCCGGGGATGGCGAGGAGCGGCCAGATCAGACGACTGCCGGGTGGCTGCCGTCGGCCCTCCGCCCTAGCCACCGGCCTTGAACTCCTGCCACACCTCGTGCCACGCGGCGTCCGACGCCGGTGGCAGCTGCAGCAGGGGGAAGCCGACCTTGAAGTCCTTCTCCTCCACGACCGCCGTCGCCAGGTTCTGGGGCAGATAGCCGTCCGACACCAGCGTGCTCGGCGTGAACTTGTTGAGCGGAGGTTGGTAGCCGGTGAACCCGAAGTTCTTCGCGGCCACGGAATTGTCCAGGATCTCGTTGATGAAGAAGTGAGCGGCAACCGGGTTCTCCCCCTGTGCCAGCAGGACGACCAGGTCGTTGTCGACCTCGCCCTTGCCGTCGGGCGGGAACCAGTAGCGCATCACCGACGGGGAGACGCTCTTGGGCAGGTAGTACGGCGTGTTGATCGCGTCCCCGGACCACATCTGGCACAGGCCGTACTGTCCGGCGGGCATCTCGGTGTACATCGAGATGGTGACCTTGGGGTGCATCGTCTTGCGCAGATCGAGGAGCTGCGTGCGGATGAGGTCGAGGTCGGACTGCTTGGTGCTGTTGATGTCGTGGATGCCGTTGCGCAGCAGGACCATCGACATCGCGGTGTGCCAGTCGTCGAGGATGGCCATCTTCCCGGCGTACGTCGTGTCCCAGAAGACGTCGTAGGAGTTGTCCATGCCGGCGATGTCGTCGGGCACCATGTCGGTGCGCCAGCCGATGCCGGTGGAGTAGATCGTGTACGGCACGGTGTAGCGCGCCCCGCGGTCGTACCACGGGTCGCGGAAGCTCGACCACAGATTGTCGTAGTTGGTCAGGTAGTCGTGGGTGAGCGGTCGCAACAGGTCGGCCCCGATCAGCTTCCCGAGGGAGTCGTAGCTGGGGAAGTAGAGGTCGAACTTCAGCTGCTTCGAGGCGACCTTCGTCAGCGCCTCGTCCGCGTCGTTGAACGTCGAGAGCCGGATGTTGACGCCGTACTTCTCCTCGAAGTCCTTCAGAACCCGGGGGGAGAGGTAGTCGGCGTAGTTGTAGATCCGAAGGGTGGTGCCCGCCTTCGGCTTCTGACCGGCCGCGATGGCCTCGTTGACCTTGCTCATGGGCCAGGTGACGGGGGTGGTCGGTGAGGGGATCTTCACCGTCGCGGAGGAGCTCGTCTTGGTGCCACAGGCACTCAGCAGGGTCCACAGCGCGGGCGCGGACACTCCGGCGGCCAGCGCTCCTTTGACCACGCTTCGTCGTCGTGCGCCGTACTGGTGATCCGCCATGGAGCCACCCCTCGCTCGTGCTCAGTGTTGCAGCCCTCAGAAACCGTCGCATAGACTGAACGATCAGTCAATGACGTGGAGAACGGGCAGGAGCCGCGATGACCGCGACCGAGATCGCACCCGAGCTGTCCACCAGGATCGACTCCCTCATCGAGGGCGAGACCGCCACCTTCCGGCGACGCCAGCGTCGCAGCGAGGAGATCTCGCGGCGGGCGACGTCCCTGGCCGGCGGGGCGACCTCGAGCTGGCAGGTGGCCGAGCCGCACGCGGTCTGGCTGAGCCACGGCAACGGCTCGAAGCTGTACGACGTCGACGGCAACGAGTACTCCGACTTCCACGGCGGGTACGGCGTCTCGCTGGCCGGCCACAACCACCCGGCGATCGTCGCCGCGGTCCGGGCGCGGGTCGCCAGGGGCACCCACTTCGCCCAGCCGACCGAGGACTCGATCGTCGTCGCGGACAACCTCGCAGAGCGGTACGGGCAGCCGCTGTGGCGGTTCGGCAACTCCGGCACCGAGTCCACCATGGACGCGGTCCACCTGATGCGCGCCGCCACCGGCCGCGACCGGATCATCAAGGTCGAGGGCGGCTACCACGGCCACCACGACTCGGTGATGGTGTCGGTCCTGCCCGAGGACGTGGGCGATCTCGGCCCGGTGGACGCACCGACACCCTTCCCGGAGAACACCGGCATCCCCGCGGCGACCATGGACCTGACCATGATCGTCCCCTTCAACAACCTGCCCGCCGTCGAGGCCGCGCTGGAGCGTCACCCCGGCGAGGTCGCGGGCATGATCCTCGAGCCGATCATGATGAACGCGGGGATCATCCATCCCGAGGACGGCTACCTCCAGGCGCTGAAGGACCTCCTCCACGCGCACGGCGCACTGCTCACCTTCGACGAGGTCAAGACCGGGCTCACGGTCGGGCCGGGCGGTGCCTCCGGTCTCTTCGGAGTCACTCCCGACCTGGTCTGCGTGGCCAAGGCCCTCGGCGGAGGGCTGTCGACGTCCGCGATCGGCGGCAGCACGGTGATGGAGCTGATCGTCCGACGCGAGTACGAGCAGGTCGGCACCTTCAACGGCAACCCCTTGGCGATGGCTGCCGCACGCGCCATGCTGACCGAGGTGGTGACCCCCCAGGCGTACGCACATCTCGATCGCCTACGCGACCGCATGCGTGACGGTCTGCAGGCGGTGATCGACCGGTACGACGCGCCCTGGCTCGTGGTCACCGCCGGGGCCAAGGGCTGTGTGTCCTTCATGCCCGGCCGGATCCGGAACTTCCGTGACTTCCGCGCGCTCGACGGTCGCTACGGCCACGCCCACTGGCTCGTGCAGCACAACCGCGGCGCCTTCCTCCCGCCGTGGGGCAAGGTCGAGCAGTGGCTGATCTCGGTCCAGCACACCGATGCCGACGTCGACCGCTTCGTGGCCAACTTCGGCCACCTGGCCGACCAGCTCCTGGGAGAACCCGTCTGATGGCCGGCGCCCTCTCCCTCACCGGGCTGGTGAAGAAGTTCGGGGACGAGGTCGCGGTCGACGGCCTCGACCTCGAGATCGGGGAGGGTGAGTTCTTCTCGCTGCTCGGGTCGTCGGGCTGCGGAAAGACCACGACGCTGCGGATGGTGGCGGGGTTCGAGGAGCCCGACGCCGGGCGGATCGTGCTGGACGGGCGCGACCTCGGCCAGGTCTCGCCGCACAAGCGGCCGGTCAACACCGTGTTCCAGTCCTACGCACTGTTCCCGTTCCTCGACGTCCACGAGAACGTCGCCTTCGGCCTGCGCTACCAGCGCGCCAGCAAGGGCGACGTGCGCCGCCGCGTGGGCGCCGCGCTGGAGCTGGTGCAGATGGGCTCGATGTCGAAGCGCAAGCCTCACCAGCTCTCCGGCGGTCAGCAGCAGCGCGTCGCACTGGCCCGCGCCCTGGTGCTCGAGCCGACGGTCCTGTTGCTGGACGAGCCGATGGGTGCCCTCGACGCCAAGCTCCGCAAGCAGCTGCAGATCGAGCTGCGCTCGCTGCAGAAGACCGTGGGCACGACGTTCGTCTACGTCACCCACGACCAGGACGAGGCGCTGACCATGAGCGACCGGCTGGCCGTGCTCAACAAGGGCAGGGTCGAGCAGGTCGGGACGCCCAGCGAGGTCTACAGCGCTCCGGCCAACACCCACGTCGCGACCTTCCTGGGCACGGCCAACCTCTGGCCGGGCACCGTGACGGCCGCCGACCAGGAGGGCCTCTCCTGCTCGGTGGGTGGGGTCGACCTGCGGATCGCCGACCACCGGGCCGAGCCGGGCGACGAGGTGTCGGTGATGGTGCGGCCCGAGCGCGTCGAGGTCGGTGCCACGCCGTCGGACGTCGAGGGCGCCAACCTCCTCAAGGCACGTGTCGAGACCCTGACGTTCCGCGGCGCCCACACGAACGTGCTGCTGGAGTGCGCCGGCCTCCGACTCGAGGCCGAGGTCGCCAACGTCGCCGGAGCCCCACCCGAGTGGCTCAGCGAGGGTGCCGATGTCGCGGTGCAGGTCTCCCCGAAGGCGCTGCGGGTCCTCGTCGACTGACTAGCCCGGAGCCTCGGCGAGCACGACCCACGCGGTCGCGGCGTGCTCGAAAGGCGGCTCGGGCAACAGCTCGCGGCAGCGCTGCTCGACCCGACGTCGGTGGTCGGCGTCGAGCGAGGCGACGTACGAGCCGACGGGGCCGACCCCGTCGAGGTACGGCGCCCACCACTCGTCGTACGACGTGAACGGGACGCGCACCGTCAGCGACGTCGACCGGACCCCCGCCAGGCCGGCGGCATCGGCGAGCTCCACGAGGGCGCCCTCGTGCGTGCCGGCCCGGTCCGCCTCACCGGGCGCCGCCGGATCGAGCTCCTGGGCCGCTCGCCAGAACACCGAGAGCGGCGCTGTCCCACCCACGAAGTCCCAGACGCTGGCCGCCACCACCCCACCCGGCTTCGTCACCCGCCCCATCTCGCGCAGCCCCGCGACGGGGTCGGTCATGAAGTGCACGACGAGCTGCGCGAGGGCCGCGTCGAACGCGTGGTCGTCGAACGGCAGGGCCTCGGCGGCGGCCTCGCGCACGTCGACCCCCGGGAGACGCTCGCGGACGTCCGCGACGAACGGAGGCGACGGGTCGACCGCGCCGACGCCCTCCGGGCCGCACCGCTCCACCAGGGGTGCGGTCAGGATGCCCGGACCGCACCCCACATCGAGCACCCGGTCAGAGGGGCGTACGGCCACAAGGTCGACGAACTGCTCCGCGAGCGGCCGGGAGTAGCGGCCCATGAACCGCTGGTAGGCATCGGCGGTGACGTCGAAGCTCATGGGCCGAGTGTGTCCCCGTCAGGGGGACTCGAACCAGGGCTTGTGCAGGTCGTAGAAGTTTGCCCCCGCCATCATGGCCGCCAGCGCCTCGCGGACCTCGGTCGGAGGTTCGAGACCCTCCCCCTTGCGGGCGCTCGCCTCGTCGGTGAAGTAGATCGTCTCGTAGAACGTCCCGTCCGAGGCCAGCGCGAAGGTGCCGCCGATGATCTCCGGCCGCATCTGCTTCAGGTCGCCGGGATCGGCGAGCATCGCCTTGATCGGCGCCGCGTCGTCGGTATGGCCGCGGATCACCTGCACGAACCCGGCGTCGTCCGAGCCTCCTTCGAGGAACGTCGTCACGTCGTCGCAGTCGTAGAAGGTGGGAGCACCGTCGAGCAGCTCGCCCATGCGGGCCGCCCACTCGCCCTGCTCGGGACGCTGGGAGTTGGCCATCGCCGCCTCGCGCGACCCGAACCGCACGATCGCGAGGAAGTCGTTGTCGTCGGTGAAGCCGAACGTGCCGCCGAGCCAGCCGGTCGCCCCCTCACCGAGCTCTTCCCGCCACGACTCACCGACCGCTCGCAGCTCGTCCTGACGGGTGCAGGTTCCGTGGATGACTTGGATGAACACGTCATGGCCTCCTGTCACGCAGGCCATCTCGGCTGAGGTGGTCCTGCGTCCACCCCTGAGCCTAGGGAGATGGCGGTGCCGTCGCCAGACCTCCACGGACCACGTGGCGGGGGAGGACGGTCAGGACCGCTTGGCGCTCCGGACCCGGGGTCGCGACGGCAGCCCCAGCTCCTTGGCCGCGACGTCGAGGGCCACCTGGCGTGCGCGCCGGGAGTCGACGACCGGGTCGTCGAGGGCGACCTGGACGACCAGGCCGTCGAGCAGCGAGCCCCACATGATCGCGAAGGTCTGCACGTCCAGCGGTTCGATCTCGCCGGCGTCGATGCCCTCCTGGACGAGGCGGGCGATCAGGTCGCGCCACTGCGCGTCGAGCTCGGCGCGGTCCTTCTTGACCTCGGGGTGACGGAACGCCTGGGCCCACAGGTCGAACCACAGGCCCCAGTCGCCGGTGAGCGCCTCCTGCTTGTCGGCGACCAGGGTCCACTCGACGAGGGTCTCCAGCCGGTCGCGGAGCTTCTCGGTGGACCGGAGCATCTCCTCGGTGGCGGCGTAGAACGAGCGCTCGGACCAGCGCAGGGCCTCGGTGAGGAGGCTGTCCTTGGTGCCGAAGTAGTAGATGACGAGGGCGGGACTCGCCCCGACCCGCTTGGCGACGTCCGCGATCCTGGTGTCGTTGAAGCCGCGCTGGGCGATCAGCGTGGAAGCGGCGGCCAGCATCTGGTCACGGCGTACGTCGGCGACCGCGTCCCCGTGCTCTCGTGCAGCCATCCCACCTCCCCGGGCCTGGTCCGGACCACGAGCTCCTTGTGCGGCACGCTAGCACGATCGTAGACTGAACAGTCAGTCAGGACCGCTCGAGGAACGGGGAGGCATGAGCAGCTCCGCGGACCGGCTTCGAGCGATGCTGTCGGCGCGGTCGGTGGCCGTCGTCGGGGCCGGCGACCGGGCGGGTTCCTTCGGGTGGCGACTGACGACGGAGGCGTTGCGCAGTCCCGGGATCGAGCGCGTGCACCTGGTTCATCCCACCCGCAGCTCCGCGTTCGGGCGACCCTGCGTGCCGTCCTTGGCGGACGTGCCGGAGCCGGTCGACCTGGTGCTGCTCGGCGTGCCGGACAAGGCGCTCGCGCCGACGCTCGCGATCGCTTCCGAGCGCGGTGACGCCGGGGCGGTGGTGTTCGGGCCCGGGCACGGGGTCAGGGACGACGTGGTCACCGCGGCCGGCGACATGGCGCTGGTCGGCGGCGGCTGCATGGGCTTCATCGACACGACCACCGGCGTCCGGGCCATCGGCTACCTCGAGCGCGATCCGCTGCCGGCCGGACCGATCGGCCTGGTCACCCACTCCGGATCGGTGTTCTCGGCGTTGCTCCGCACCCGGCGACCCCTGGGCTTCACGCTGGCGGTCTCGTCCGGGCAGGAGCTGGTCACGACCACCGCCGACTACCTGGAGTACCTGTTGACGCTGCCCGAGACCGGGGTGGTCGGGCTGGTGCTGGAGACGATGCGCGACGCCCCACGGTTCGAGGCCGCGCTCGCGGAGGCCGCGCAGCGGGACATCCCGGTCTGCGCCCTCACGGTCGGCACGTCGGTGCGCGGCCAGGCCCTGGTCGACGCCCACTCCGGTGCGATCGCCGGCTCGGATGCGGCCTGGGAGGCGCTGTTCACGGCGTACGGCGTGCACCGCTGCAGCGATCTGGACGACCTCACCGACAGCCTCGAGATGTTCTCGATCGGCCGACGTCACGTGCCCGGCACCGGGCGCGGGATCGCGACGGCGCACGACTCGGGCGCCGAGCGCGTGCTCGTGGCCGACGTGGCCGAGCGGCTCGGCGTCCGCTTCGCCACGCTGGCGGAGCCGACGCTGACGCGGCTGGCGGCCGTGCTCGACCCGGGCCTGGTCCCGATGAACCCGCTGGACGTCTGGGGTCGTGGTACCGAGACCGTCGAGCTCTTCACCGAGTGCCTGAGTGCGTTGGCCGACGACCCCGACACCGGGGCCGTCGCGCTCGCGGTCGACCTGGTCGAGGAGTACGACGGCGACGACGGCTTCGCGGTCGTGCTCGAGAACCTGGTGAGCCGCACCGACAAGCCGCTCGCCGTGGTCGGCCACGTGAGCTCCGCGGTCGACCCGGTGATCGCGGCACGTCTGCGCGCATCGGGCATCCCCGTGCTCGAGGGCACGGCGTCCGGACTGCGCGCGCTGGGGCACCTGATGGCCGAGCCTCCCCGCCCGCGCCCGACGGTCGCCGTGAACGGCGAGCGCGCAGCGCGGTGGGCCGGCCGACTCGACTCGGGGACCGAGCTGGCGACGACCGAGTGGTCGGAGCTGCTGGCCGACTACGGCCTGCCGGTCGTGCCCGGTGAGAGTGTCGGGTCCGGGACGGACGCGGTGGCGGCCGCGGAGCTGCTGGGCTATCCCGTGGTGCTCAAGAGCGACGCCGCCGAGGTGCACCACAAGACCGAGTCCGACGGGGTCCGGCTCGGGCTCGTCGACGCGACGGCGGTGGCCGCGGCGTACGCCGAGCTGGCCGGGCGGCACGGTCCGCGGGTCGTCGTCCAACGCCAGGCGGCCGGGGTCGAGGTCGCGCTCGGCGTCGTCCGCGACCCGCTGCTCGGGCCACTGGTGATGGTGGCGGCCGGAGGCGTCCTGGTCGAGCTGGTCGCCGACCGGGCCGTCGCCCTGCCGCCGCTGGACCGGGAGACCGCCCTGGCGATGATCGCCCGGCTTCGCGTGTCGGCCCTGCTCGACGGGTACCGCGGCTCCGCCCCGGCAGACACCGGCGCGCTCGCCGACGCCCTGGTGGCACTGGGACAGGTCGCGGTCGAGCTCGGTGACCATCTGGCCGGGGTGGACCTCAACCCGGTCATGGTCGGCCCCCACTCCGCCGTCGTCGTCGACGCGCTCGTCCTGCCACCCTCTGCATGACCTCGCCGGGCTTCCGTCACGAGGTGTGGGGGAACGGGAGGGCGATCGGGTCGGGGTCGAGGCGGCTCCGACCGTGCTCGTCGAAGCGGTCGAGCCCGAGGTCGGCGACGTCGACGACGTCGGTCCGCCCGGACACGACGAGATCGGCGACCGCCTTCGCGACGCCGGGACCCCACATCATCCCGTGGCCACCGGCGGCGGCGACGAAGACGCCCTCGATCGGGCCGTCGCCGCCGATGGCGGGTCCGAGGATGGGCAGATGGTCGGGCGTGTAGTCGATGGTGGCCGCCCAGGTCTTGCGGAGCCCGACCTTCCCCGTGGTCGGCACCAGGCCCGCCATCCGCGCGCGCATCACCTCGAAGTACGACGTGTCGAACTCCGTCGCCTCGCCCGGCGCCTCCTCGGGGTTGCTCATCCCCCACAGGACGCCGCCCTCGCACGGCCGCCAGTAGATGCCCGACGCCACGTCGAACACCATCGGCAGCAGCGAGGGCGCGAAGTCGGGATGCGCCTCGGTGACGACGACCTGGTGGCGGACGCCCCCGGCCGGGATCCGCACTCCGGCGGCGGACCCGACCGCGGCCAGGGTCGGCCCGCCGGTCAGCACCACCCGGGAGGTGGCCACGTCGCCGGCCGACGTGCGAACGCCGACGACACGGCCCCCCTCCACCAGCAGCCCGGTGAACGCCGTCCTCTCGCACACGCGCACGCCCGCCCCGAGCACGGCCGCGGTGTACGCCAGGACGTTGCGCGGTGGGTCGAGGTACCCGTCGCCGGCGGCGTACGACGACCCGAGCGTCTGCCCGGGCGCCATCGACGGGTTCAGCTCATCCATCTCATGGGAGTCGACCCACCGGACGTCGAGCCCGAGACCCTGCTGCATCGCGATCCGCCGGTGGGCCTGGTCGACCTCCGCCTCGGTGAAGCACGGCATGAAGTAACCCTGCGCGACGAACCCGGAGTCGATGCCGAGCACCTCCTGCTGCCCGGCGTAGAACTCACGGCTGAACAGGCCGAGCCGGACCGCTGCCTCCGTGCCGCCCTGTGCCCGGACCATGCCGGCGGCGCGGGAGCTCGCGCCCTGGCCGAGGGTGTCCCGCTCGAGGAGCACGACCCCGCCCAGCCCGGACCGACGCAGGAACCAGGCGGCCCAGGCGCCGATCGTCCCGCCGCCGACCACCACGACATCGGCGGTCCGCGGCACGGTGGTCACGGGCGCCACGCTGACATAGACTGAACAGTCAGTCAATCCTGGCTCCCGACTCGACCACCGATCGGAGATGGCACGTGTACGGACTCACGCCGGAGGACCTCGAGCTCCAGGCCCGCGCCCGCGGCTTCTCCGACGAGCTGATCCCCCATGAGCAGTACGCCGAGGAGCATGGCGGCGAGCTGCCCGCGGACGTGCGCCGGCGCCTCGAGGCCCGCGCCGTGGAGCTCGGTCTCACCGCGACCAACATCCCGGTCGAGCTCGGGGGCCGCGGCTGCACGACGCTCCAGCAGGTGCTCGTCCAGGAGCAGGGCGGTCGCGTCACCAACGCGCTCGCCTGGTGCCTGACCACGCCACCGGGCTGGTGGCCCGCCGTGGCCAACGACCACCAGCGCGAGACCTACCTGGTCCCGACCATCGAGGGCCGCCGCGAGGAGTGCTACGCGATCACCGAGGAGTTCGCGGGCTCAGACGTCTCCGATCTCCGGGCGACCGCGACCCGGGACGGCGACGCGTACGTCCTGAACGGCGAGAAGTGGCACGTGACGTCGTTCAACCAGGCCGACTACGTGTTCTTCCAGGGTGTGCTCACCACGGGCGCCCATGCCGGCGAGCAGGCGATGTTCGTGCTGGACAAGGACACCCCGGGGGTACGGGTGGTCCGGACGCCCGACTACACGCACACCATCGCCCACCACCACCCGATCGTGGCCTTCGACGGCGTCCGCGTGCCGGCCACCCACCTGATCGGGTCGGAGGACGACGGGATGTCCTTCGTCTACGAGTGGTTCCGCTACGAACGGCTGATGATCGGCGCCCGCTGCCTGGGCGCGGCCGAGCGACTGGTCGACGAGATGCAGGCCTTCGCGACCCAGCGCCGGATCGGCGACGAGTACCTCGCCGACAAGCAGCTGGTGCAGGGCATGCTCGCCGACAGCCTCACCGAGCTCTTCGCCGCCCGCACCATGGTCTACGAGGTGGCTCGCTCGCTCGACGCCGGAGCCGACCCGAAGGTCGCGCACGCGCAGTGCTCGATGGTGAAGCTCTACGTCAGCGAGATGGCGAACCGGGTCGCCGACCGCGCCGTGCAGATCTTCGGCGGACGGGGCTACATGCGCGAGAACGTCGCGGAGCGGTTCTTCCGGGAGCTGCGCGTGGAGCGCATCTGGGAGGGTGCCAGCGAGATCCAGCGCGCGATCATCGCCGCCCAGCTCGGCAAGCGAGGACGGGCCGCACTCGTCTGACTCCTGACCGGTGCGCTGTGGTTGGCTGGGCCCGTGAGTCCCGTCCCCGCCGCCTGGTCCGGACTGGTCGATGACGCCGCGATCTTCCCGCCCGGTGACGCCCCGCTGCCCGATGCTGTCGCGGCGTACCAGGGCCGGCGAGACGAGTGGTACGCCGACCTGGTCGGCCCGCTGGTCGTCACCGACACGGTGCTCCCGGAGGTTCCCGTCGACGTCCCGGTCTCGGTGGTGCTGACCGGCGGCGCCGGCGCCGTGGCCGGCGTCGCTTCGCTCGCCACCAGGCGGGGACACCGGCTCGTGGGGCTCGAGGCGGCGGTGCGCGACCTGGACGACCTGGCCGGCAACGTCCGCCGGATCACCGCCGCCGTCGACGCGGCGCGTGCCGACGGTGACCTGGCGGACGCGCAGGTGTACGTCGAGCTGCCGCAGGCGGAGCCCACCCCGGACTGGCTGTCGGCCGCGGACGTCGTAGCCGAGGCCGAGCACCACCTGAAGTTCCGCACCGGGGGCGTCGAGGCCCACCTGTTCCCGTCGGCGGCGACCGTCGCGGCCTGGATCGACGCCGCCCTCGACCGCGAGACGTCGTACAAGTGCACGGCCGGGCTCCACCACGCGATCCGCCACCGCGACCACGACACCGGCTTCGAGCATCTCGGCTTCCTCAACGTCCTGCTGGCCACGCGCGTCGCCTTCGACGGCGGCACCCGCGACGAGGTCGTGCAGGTGCTCGACGACCACTACGCCAACGACCTGGTCGCGATGGCGCGGCAGAGCGACCTCGAGGGAGCACGGCGCTGGTTCACGTCGTACGGCTCGTGCAGCGTCACCGAGCCGCTCGACGAGCTGGTCGGGCTCGGCCTGGTGGAGGCTCCGCATGAGTGACGGGTTCGGGCTCGATCACCTTCCGTACGGCGTGTTCGTCACCGAGGGGTCGGCGCCGCGGGTCGGGGTCCGGTACGGCGACAAGGTCGTCGACGTCGCGACCGTGCGGCCGGAGCTGGACCGACCGTCCCTCAACCACTTCATGGCGCTCGGTCCCGACGCGTGGGCCGAGACCCGGGCACAGATCACCGAGCTGGTGGAGTCGGAGGCACTGCCCGCCCTCCCCCTCGACGCGGCCTCGCTGCTGCTGCCGTTCGAGGTCGGCGACTATGTCGACTTCTACGCCTCGCTGGACCACGCCTCCAACGTCGGCCGGATCTTCCGGCCCGACCAGGAGCCGCTGCTGCCCAACTGGAGGCACCTGCCGGTCGGCTACCACGGCCGCAGCGGCACCGTCGTCGTCAGCGGGACCCCGGTCGTGCGGCCCTGCGGTCAGCGGAAGTCGCCGGCGGAGCAGTCCCCGACGTACGGACCCAGCCTGCGCCTGGACATCGAGGCCGAGCTCGGATTCGTGGTCGGTGTCGGGACGGAGCTCGGGAGCCGGGTCCCGGTCGAGGACTTCGCGCAGCACGTCTTCGGCGTGGTCGGCCTCAACGACTGGAGCGCCCGCGACATCCAGGCCTGGGAGTACGTGCCGCTCGGCCCCTTCCTGGGCAAGTCCTTCGCCACCTCGGTGAGCGCCTGGGTCACCCCGCTGGCGGCCCTGGCCGCCGCGCGCTGCGACCTGCCGGCTCAGGACCCCGTGCCTCTCCCCTACCTCGCGGGCGGCGACGCGCTCGACATCGAGGTCGAGGTCGTGCTCAACGGCGAGGTGGTGAGCCGCCCGCCCTACCGGACGATGTACTGGTCGCCGGCCCAGATGCTCGCCCACCTCACCGTGAACGGCGCCAGCACGCGCACCGGCGACCTGTTCGCCTCCGGCACGATCAGCGGCCCGGAGCCGGACACCCGTGGATCGTTCCTCGAGCTGAGCTGGGGCGGGAAGGAGCCGTTCGCCGGCGGCCACACGTTCCTCGAGGACGGCGACGAGGTGACGCTGCGCTATGCGGCACCCGGCACCGGTGGCGGCCGGATCACCCTCGGCGAGGTCACCGGCCGGATCGAGGCCGCGCGGGTGTGACGACGTAGCCGATTTCCGTAGCCTTCGGGTCGTGATCCAGTACGGCCAGCTCGCGCCACCGACCCACGTGGTCGCGCACATCAGCGACACCCACCTGCTCGCCGGCGACGCCCGGCAGTACGACGCGATCGACACCGTCGCGAACCTAGCCCGGGCCCTGGAGCGGGTCACCCGGATCGACCCGCCTCCGCAGGCGCTGGTGTTCACCGGCGATCTCGCGGACCTCGGCGAGCCGGCGGCGTACCGACGACTGCGCGAGCTGGTCGAGCCGGTGGCCGAGCGCATCGGCGCGCAGGTGATCTGGTGCATGGGCAACCACGACGAGCGCGCGGCCTACTCGCGCGAGCTGTTCGGCGAGGAGTCCGACGCGCCGCAGGACCGGGTGTACGACACGGCCGGGCTGCGGATCGTCAGCCTCGACACCAGCGTGCCCGGGTGGCACCACGGCGAGGTCAGCGACGAGCAGCTGGCCTGGCTGCGTGACGTGCTGGCCACCCCGGCCGAGCACGGCACGCTGCTGGCCCTGCACCACCCACCCGTCCCCTCGCCGATGTGTCCGGTCGCGGAGGTGATCGAGCTGATCGACACCGATCGGCTCGCGATGGTGGTCGAGGGCAGCGACGTCCGCGCGATCCTCGGTGGGCACTACCACTTCACGTCGCACTCGACCTTCGCCGGAGTCCCGGTCTCGGTGGCCGCCGCGACCTGCTACCTGTCCGACCCGGCACCGCTGGACCGGTTCATCTCCGCGGTCGACGGCCATACGTCGGTCAACACCGTGCACGTGTATCCGGACCGCCTCGTGCACACCATCGTCCCGGTGCCCGAGGCGCCGGAGGTGAGCGGCTTCGGCGGGGACGTCGCGCCGCTGGTGGAGGCGCTGAGCCCCGCGGAGCGGCTCGACATGTTCAGCCGCAAGGACTCGGAGTTCAACCAGGGCACGGCGGTCTGACGATTCGGCGCGGGCCCGCCACCGAGTTAGGCTCACCTAAGTCCTTCGAGGTGGGGTGGTACGACGTGCACGGACGCGTGAGGAGCACCGAGCGGCTGACGCCCGGGATGGTGCGCGTCGTCCTCGGCGATGGCGACCTCGAGCACCTCGCGATGCCCGACGCGACCGACGCGTACGTCAATGTCGCGTTCCGCCCGGCCGCCGCGTCGTACGACGAGGTCTTCGACCCGAGAGCGGTGCGCGAGACCACTCCCCAGGACGAGTGGCCCGCCCGGCGCCGCTACACGGTGCGGTCGTGGGACGCCGCGGCGCACCGACTCGTCCTCGACTTCGTCGTCCACGCCGACGAGGGGGTGGCGTCCCGCTGGGCGCTCGCCGCCCAGCCCGGTGACGTCCTGGTCTTCGAGGGGCCGAACGGCGGCTACCGTCCGACACCGGCCGCTGACTGGCATCTCCTCGTCGGCGACGAGTCCGCACTGCCGGCCATCGCCGCGTCCCTCGATGCGCTGGGGCCCGGAGAGCGGGCGGTCGTCCGGGTCGTCTGCAACGGTCCGGCGTACCAGGTCGACCTGAGCAGCCCTGCCGACCTCGACCTCGAGTGGCTGCACCGCAAGGGCGACGGACGCGACGGGTCCCTCCTGCTGGCCGCGGTGGAGGCACTCGACTTCGGCGACGGCACGCCGTTCGGGTTCGTGCACGGCGAGGCCGACGAGATCCGCGCCGTACGCCGTCATCTGCTGCAGGAGCGCGGGCTGAACCGGCGCGACCTGTCCTGCTCGCCGTACTGGCGACGCGCGATGAGCGACGAGGCCTGGCGCCGGATCAAGAGGGAGTACGTCGCGGCCATGGAGGCCGAGGTGCTCGCCTCCTGACGCGTCCGAGGCCTAGACACCCTCACGCTCATGGAAGCCGAGGTGGGCGATGGCCTCCCCGCGCTTCATCGCCTCCACGACGCCGGGGTGCAGCCGGCGCAGGTGGCTGATGGCCTTGTGCCGATAGCGGAGGATCTGGACGGCGCCGACCCCCCAGAAGACGAACTGCACCGACATCGCCACCCGGAAGTCGGCGAGGTCGTAGGTGTCGGCGCCACCGCCGCCGCTGTGCCAGTCGAGCAGGATGCCGATCAGCGCCATCGTGAGCAGGCTCGCGGAGAAGCCCCCGATGTTGACGAAGCCGTTGGCGCGTCCGGAGGCCTCGACCGGGATGAAGGTCCGAGCCATGTCGAAGCCGACCATCGAGGCGGGACCTCCGGTCGCCATCAGGCAGACCAGCACGCCCAGCATCCACAGCGGCGCCGGCGTCGGGCGGGCCAGCACGACCGCCCAGCCGAACGCCATCGCCGCGACGATGGTGAGGACCATCCACGACCGGTAGAACGGGTAGCGCGCGACCAGGGTGCCGAGCACCAGGCCGCTGACGATGATCCACCCGGTCATCACCATCAGCAGCGTGCTCGCGGCGTCGGACGACAGGCCCTCGCCACGTACCAGGAACGGGAAGCCCCACAGCAGCGTGAAGACCGTGGCGCTGAACTGCGAGGTGAAGTGCGACCACATCCCGAGCCTGGTTCCCGGGTTCCCCCAGACCAGTCGCAGGGTCCGGGCGAGCGCCCGCATCTTGACCCGCGCGACCCCCTGGCGAGCGTACGGCGAGTCCGTGACCAGCAGTGCGACGACGACCATCGCGACCACACCCAGCGTCGACGCCAGCGCGAACGTCCTCGTCCAGCCGAGATGGGTCAGCGCCAGCGACAGCGGCGCGGCCGCCGCGATCGCACCGAGCTGGCCGACCTGGCCGGTGAGCTGGGTGACCAGCGGCGCCTGGCGGACCAGGAACCAGACGGTGACCAACCGGATCACGCTGACGAAGATCGTGGCGTCGCCGGCCCCGACCAGCGCCCGCGCCAACACGGCGACCGGGAAGGAGGTGGCGAACGCGAACGCCAGCTGCCCGACCGTCATCAGGGCGAGCCCGCTCAGCAGCAGGACCCGTGAGCCGTACCGATCGAGGAGCACCCCGATCGGCACCTGCAGCCCGGCGTACACGACCAGCTGCAGCACGGTGAAGAACGACAGCTGGGTGGCGGAGATCCCGAAGCGTGAGGTGGCGAGCAGCCCTGCGACGCCGAGCGAGCTGCGGTTGAAGATGGCCAGGATGTAGACCGACAGCCCGACCAGCCAGATGACCCACGCCCGGCGCTTGCCGATCTCGTGGATCTGCTCGGGCACGGCGCCATCATCTCGGACGACGAGGCCGCTCAGGCGATCGGGACCGTCCAGACCAGCGTGGTCCCGCCGAGGTCGGGAACCTCGGCGATCACCATCGAGCCGTTCCGGCTCTCGGCGCGTTCACGCAGGTTGTCGAGCCCGCTGCGGCGTCCGACGTCGCCGACGCCGACCCCGTCGTCGCTGATGGTGACGGTCAGGCGCGCGGTGGTGGCATGGATGCTCAGCTGCACGTTCGCGGCGGACGAGTGGCGGGCGACGTTGACCAGCCCCTCGCGGACCACCGCGGTGACGTCGCCGACCAGGTCGGAGGTCGCCACCGAGTCCAACGGCCCGTCGAGGTCGACCCGCGGGGAGACCGCGAGCCCCGGCTGCACCTCCGCCACAACGTCCATCACGGCGGCGCGCAGTCCGCCGGGCACCGGCGGCTGGAGCTGGAAGATCGAGACCCGGATCTGCCTGATCGCGTCGTCGAGCTTGCTCACGACCTCCTGGAGGGCAGTGAGGGCCGCCCGGTCGTGGAGCCCGGAGGCGGTCGCCTGGAGGACCAGCCCGGCCGCGAACACCTGTTGGATCACGTGGTCGTGGAGGTCGCGGGCGATCCGGGCACGGTCCTCGAGGAGCAGGACCCGTTGCTGGTCGCGGCGCGACTCGGCGAGCTCCAGCGCGACCGCCGCATGGTTGGCGAACGTCGTGGCCATCTCGGCGTCCGCCGGTGCGAAGGGCTGGCGCTGCCGGCCGCGCATCACGACCAACGTGCCGCGCACGTCTTCGCGCCCGAGCAGGGGCAGCACCATCACCGGCCCGACCGGCACCTGACCGCTGAGATAGATGGTGCGGCCGTCGACGGCGTCGGTGTGCTCGGCGTCCGCCAGCCGCACCGGCCTGCCGGTCTGGATGACGAGCTCGCTCAGGGTGCCGGACGCGGCGTACCGCGCCCCCTCGATCCCGGCGGCGTCGCGGCCCTCGGCCACCGCCACCAGCAGCTCGCCGTCGACCGGGAGGACGACGGTGGTGAGCTCGGCGTCGGCGAGCGCCTGCACACGACCGGCGATCAGACGGAGCGCCCCCTCGTCGCCGGCGAGCACGCGCCGGGTTACGTCGGTGGAGGCCGCCAGCCACTCCTGGCGAAGCCGGGCCTCCTCGAACAGCCGCGCGTTCTCGATCGCGACGCCGGCCGCCGCCGCGAGTGCGTGGACGAGGTCCTCGTCCTGCGCGGTGAACGGCTCGACGCCGCCGCGGCCGAGGTAGAGGTTGCCGTACGCCTCGCCGCGCACGCGCACCGGTACGCCGAGGAACGCGCGCATCGGCGGATGTCCCGGCGGAAAGCCCCCCGAGCCGGGATGCTCCGTCAGGTCGTCGACGCGGATCGACCGCTGCTCCTCGATCACCAGCCCGAGCAGGCTCCTGCCGTCCGGGAGGTGGCCGATGGCCGCGACGGACGCGTCGTCCATGCCGACGTGGACGAACTCCTCCAGCGCGCCGTCCTCGCCGACGACGGCCAGTGCGCCGTACCGAGCCCCGACGAGGTCGATCGCGGACTCGACGATGCGATGCAGCACCAGCGCCAGGTCGAGGTCCGCGACGATGGAGCGGTTCGCGTCGAGCAGCGCACGCAGCTGGTACTCCGCGACGTCCCGGCGATCCGACACCCCCTGACCATAGTCCTCGGTGTGCGGCCCGATACGGCGTCCGCCGCCGGGCTCAGGCGCCCTCGGCGCCCGCCGCTGCGCGGCGCTCGAGGCGCGCCGGAGCAGGGACGATGACGACCGGCACCGGTGCGTGGCGCACGCAGTACTCCGCGACCGACCCCAGCACCTGCGGGCTCGCGCTGCTCGGGTTGCCGCTGCCGACCACCACCATCAGCGCCCGCTCGGCCCGCGACGCGAGCACCCGCCCCGCGTAGTCGTGCACGACGACGCGAACCAGGTCAGGGACCTCCACCTGCGCCTCCAGGCAGCGGGCCACGACCTCTCCCTGCATGGCGTGGACCCGCGCCCGACCGACGGCCAGGTCGTCGGAGTCCGCGGTGCCCTCCAGATGCCCACTCCTGAGCCAGGCCGTCACGACCTCGACCGTGCACCCCCGCTTCACGCCCTCGGCGAGCGCGAAGTCGAGCGCGGCCGCGGCGCCGATGCTGCCGTCCACCCCGACCACGATGATGCCGCCGGGGTCTCGCACGGTGCCAGGGTGACGGCAGCAACGTCCAGACGCATCCGGCCATCGGCCCCCATCGTCGGGACGTTCGTCCCACGGGGCCCGGACGGCTGGCCCTGCCGCACCGGCGCTGGCACGCGCAGTCTCGACCTGTGACCCGCGTCCCCCGGCATCCCTGGTACGACGTCGGCTGGCCCGCCGCGGCCGGCCTGGCCACCGGTGCGGGGCTGCTCGCGGCGTACGTGTGGATGGGTCCATGGCCGCTCCTGCTCGCCCTCGCCGTCCTCGAGATCACCTTCGCGCCGGTCGCCTGGAGCCTGCTCACGGACCTGGGTCACGGCCTCCGGCGTGTGGTGCTCCGGATCGCGCCCACCTCGGCGGTGGCGGTCCTGACCGTGGTCGGCCTGGCCGAGGCGATCGGCCCCTGGACGTTCCTGGTCGCCGGCCTCGTCCTGCTGACCTCCCCGCTGCTGCGGGGCTGGACGGGACCGGGCTTCGTCCCCACGCTCGCCGAGCGGCTGTCCCCGCGGGTCGAGACCCGCCATCGCTTCGACGAGATCGTCGCGCACGGCCTCACGACCCCCGAGGACCTGCCCCCACGCTGACCCCGGTCGGTGCCTCCGACGACGAGACCCCCGGGCGGATCGCCGGGGGTCCCAGGGGTGGCAGATCCAGGATTCGAACCTGGGTAGGCATGAGCCGACGGATTTACAGTCCGCGCGGCCGAGGCCCGTTGGCGCCAGGGCCGTACTTCTTTCGGCCCTCGCCTCGAACGGCAGGCTCTGCGTAGCCCCTTTCGCCCAGATAGCACGCCCGAACGGCATCGCCTAGCGATGTCCCGAGCGGAGCCACGTCCATCAGGCGACCTGATCCTGGCCTTCAGGCTAGGGGGCCCGGCCCGTTGCATGCGGCGGTCGATGGGCCATGGTCGTTACGTCGGCATCTCCAGCCTGATTCCGTGTTGACACCTCGCTCCTGAGGCGAGGACCGTGGGTTCTGGGACACCTTTGCGGGGAGGCGCCATGACTGGCGTACGAAGGCCCTCATTGTCGCAACGGACGACTTCAGGGAAGCGACGTTGACGCGGCGCTATGCGCTGGCCAAGGACGCGCGGGGCCTTGCCGGGGTTTTCCGCGACCCAGCCTTCACACGGCTTGGCCGAATGGCCGGGGCGGGCGGCGTGCGTACCCGAAGGACCGAAGGGCGGCATGTCACCAGGGTCACACCCGAGACGCGGAGCTCGTGATGGGCGCAAAAGTCCGAAGTGCGCTAATTGTCGCCAGCGACACCTACGACGATCCTGCGTTTGGCCAGTTGCGGGCTCCGAGTGCCGACGCCGGAGCCCTGGCACGGGTCCTGGGTGATCAACACATTGGCGGTTTCGAGGTGACCACGGTCGTCAACAGACCCGCTCATGAGGTCAACCTGATAGTCGAGGACTTCTTCGCCGACCGCACCACAGACGACCTGCTGCTGGTCCACTTCTCCTGCCACGGCGTCAAGGACGAGAACGGCGACCTGTACTTCGCCATGACCGACACGCGCATGGGACGTCTGGGGGCGACCGCGGTGTCGGCGGACTTCGTCAACAGCCGGATGGCGCGCAGCCGATCACGCCGCGTGGTGCTCCTCCTCGACTGCTGTTATGCCGGTGCGTTCGAACGTGGCATGGTGCACCGCGCCAACCCTGGGGTGGACATCGAGTCTCGGTTCGGGGGCCGCGGTCGCGCCGTAGTCACCGCCTCCAACGCGGTCGAGTACGCATTCGAGGGCGAGGTTCTCACCGACGTTACCGACGTCTCCCCTTCGATCTTCACCAGCGCGCTGGTGACCGGCCTGGAGACCGGCGATGCCGACCGCAACCAGGATGGATGGGTCGCGCTCGACGAGCTTTATGACTACGTCTACGACAAGGTCCGGGCCACCACGCCGCACCAGACACCGGGCAAGTGGACCTTCGGGGTCGAGGGCGAGCTGGTCATCGCCCGCAGAGGCCGGCCCGTGACCACTCCCTCCCCCCTGCCCGACGAGCTTCGCGAGGCGATTGTGAGCTCACTGCCGTCGGTGCGCACCGTTGCCGTGCATGAACTCGGGCGTCTACTCACCGGCACTCACGCAGGACTCTCACTCGCGGCTCGGATCGCCCTGCAGCAGCTCGTCGACGACGACAGCCGCACCGTCGCGATTGCCGCCGCCGGCGCACTCGAGGACATGCCGGTCGACACACCCGGGGTAACGAGCGTGCCGGCCACGTTGCCCGCGAGCCCGCACCCGCCCGTGCCCCCGCCAGGCCCACCGGTCGCAGCGGAACCGGCGCATCCCGTTGAGGAAGCGCCACACCCCGGCGAGAGGAAGCCCGTCGAGGAAGCGAAGCCGAGCGCTAGGTACACGCGCACCAAGCCGAAAACGAGGTTGAAGACCCATGAGTCAGGGTCTCTGCGGCGGGCTGACCCCCGCGTGTCACTCCCCGGAGGCACTCAGTTGCCTTCATGGGCAGTCGTCGCCACGGTCGCAGTCGCCGTTCTAGGAATCATCATCACAGTCAGCGTCGTGTGGTTGCAGGGCGGCGACGGCCCGCCATCCGCACCGCCTCATGGCCCGACATCTCAGCTGCCAAAGAACAAGATGATTGTCGTCCAAAAGGATCCGAAGGATCCCGTTGAGCGGTCGGATCTTATGATAGTGAACGCGAATAGCAGTGCGCAGCAGGAGACCATCCTATTAAAAGACGGCATGAGGCCTACAATATCTCCCGACCGCCGGCATGTTCTCTTCACCCGCAAGCCAACCCCGGACAGCGCGTATTCGGTTCTATGGATTGCGGATGTCGATGGCAACAATCCTCACCCATTCGTTAAGGATGACAGCGGAAAATGTAGGTACGTGCAGGGTCGCCCCGCCTGGAGCTACTCTGGCAAACTTGTCGCGATGTCCTGCATGGAAAATCCCGATTCTGCCTTTCCGACCATCTTTATCTACCGCGACAATGGAACTCTTGATAACACCATAGGTGTTGGAGGTACTCTCACTGGATTTATGACTTGGACCCACACGAATGGCCAGGATGGAATCGTGTATGTCCAGCAATACCAGGGAGTCAAGCGCGGTCACGTGGCGACAGATAACCCTTGGCTGGCGCTGTGGTGGCTGAAGTCGATTCACGGCCCCGGTCATGCAATCGAGATCTCCAGGAATTGGAGACTGGGTTCATATGACCTCCCTGATTGGTCGGACCAAGGCCTCTTGTTGCAGCGCAAGGACAGTCCGGACAATGATTGGGGGCATCTCTCTATCTGGGATTTGAACGTCGACCACAAGCCACACGAATTTGAGGGACAGACTTTCCAGGGCGCTAGCTTTAGTCCAAATTCGAAGAAATTAGTCTTCTATTGGATGATGATCAAGCCGGCACATGAGTACATTCAGTATTTGAGTGTCGCAAGACTTGATGACCTCGACAAGAGGAAGAATTGGACCGACCTGGGGAACGAGCCAAGTAGCGGCGAGCCCCCCGCAGGCAAGGCTCAGCCGGCCTGGGGCACGCTTTGAGGCACCAGCCCTTGCGCTCAGTCCCTGCGAACGAGGCCATCACCAATGCCGTCGACGCCCGCGTCGCCAAACGATGCGCAGATCCTGCGAGGCGCTCTGAGCCGCGCACTACCGAGCACTTCGCCTTCGCACGCAGCGAACCTCGACGCCACCGCGTCCGCTTCCTCGCCCGCCCGCGGCGCGGGAGCCGCACCAACCCGGGCGGCCGACCGCGATGGTGCTCGGGATACTCATGACCCAGGGGCCTTGATCGTTGTCCACGCGTTGCTTCGGCGTCTTCCTGTAGTCGGCAATCCACAACTCCGACCATGACCTGCGCGAACCCCTCACCAGCGGGACCTCGTACGCGGTCGGCTACGCCCCCGGCGGTGGTCACAGCCCCATGGACGCCCTCGCCATCACACTCGGCAGCAGCGGCGACGCCGTCGGCATCGCCCCGATGGGAACCGCGCTGACCGTGAACCAGATCAAACTGCTACGCGCCACATCGACATCGTCGACGGACGCGACCACATCGCAGTGGCCACCGACCCCGACACCGCCGGCTGGGCATCCGGGCAGAAAGCCTTCTGGGAGCTCACCACTGCCGACCTCGACCCCGCCCACATCGAACTCCCAGCCGGCCTGGATCCCGCCAAGCTGTTCGAGACCCAGGGTGCAGAGGCCATCACCGCGGCGATCGCCAGTCGACGCCCGCTCGGGGAGTCCATGGTCGACGACCTGCTTCACACCGCAGGACACTGGTCCGACCCCGCCGTCCGGCAGAAGATGATTGAGCGGGCGGCACAGATCCTCGGAGCCCGCGGCGCCGAGACCTGGCCACCAGCCTTCGAACGGCTACGCCACCGTCTCCACCTCGCCCCCGGCATCCTCGAACACTCCATGGTGACCGAAAGCATGGATCGAGACCGCAACCGCGTCGCCTACGCACAAGCGCGAATCAACGAGATCGCCCAACGAGGTCAGATCAGGGCGCCCGAGCAGCGGCGCAACTCGCCACCGCGCGCTGCAGAAACGGCCAGCACGTCGCCCACGTTGCCAACGCGCGCCGAACACACCAACCGAGCTTCTCCCGAGGATCAAGATCGTGCGGCACCGGCCAGATGAACAACCCGATTGGACCCGCAAGTCTGCCCAGACTCTTGAGCGACCCGCCGCGCCACCCTCTGAGCGCGACGCACGCCGACACCGCGTGAACGGGCCCCAGCGTCAACCGGCTCACGCGATCAAACCACTCCGGTCGAACCCGGAGAAGTCCGACACCTCAGCCCTGCCCGCCCACTCGCGCAAAGCCGTGCGCCGAGCACTCACGCCTCGAAGCTTTGAAGCAGCTCATCCGCATCGCGCGTCTGCCCCCAACCGAACGCGCTTTCTGCGATGAAGTCGTGGAGCTCGTCGGCCAGCTTCTGTCCTATCTCGCGCTGTGACCACCCGGTCATGCTCGGCGGTTGGTACAGGTAGGAGACGAACTCGTCGGCGGGTCCGACGGTCAGACGCAAGATCAGCCATCCCTCCTCGTCGCCGGGTCTGATCTCGACCCGAGTGCTCCGCGCCTCCTCTGGAGTGAGCATGACGGCGAGGATGGGCTCAACGACCCTGACCCGCAGAGATGTCGCATCCCAGGTCAGCATCGCAGCCCTGGCTCAGCCTGCGGGACCGATGAAGCGCAGTCCCCCGTGTATATCGAGCTCGGCATCTCCGGTCTCCTGGTCAACCTGGACCTGGAAGAGGTAGCGATCGGTGTACCAAAGGTAGTCGCCTTTGCCCACCGTGAACGTTCCATGGAAGACGTAGACGCACGGGACGATATGCGGCGCCTGACGAGGCTTTCGGTGCGCGTTGACCCACCAATCGAGTCCACGTTCGGTCACAGGGTCGCGGCAGATGCTGGCCAGCCCAGGCGAAAACGTGTAGCGCCAAGGGGCCTTGCCTGACCCGCACTTGCGTTGAACGCCAAAGCTGCCATCACTGTCGCTGAACAGCTTGTCCACGTCGCAGTGGATGTTGTGGTAGCCCGTACTGCCCACCGGAGGTGGGGTATCGAAGATGGCTGGCGTGGCCCCGCCAGCCATCTTCGTCAGAGAGCCACGCCCTTCCGCCGCGCCCTGGTGGGCGCGTCCTGCCCCCTGGGAGATCGTCGACACAACCGAGTCGTGGGCACGCACGGTGAGAACGCCATTGTTGACGCTTCCGGCGTCGGTGCTATCAGTGATGTGTCGAACGATCGTTCGAGCCTGTGAGAGCGGGACCCCCGACGCCAGCCCGATCTTTAGCTTCGAGCCAAAGGTGGCGGTGTGTGAATTGATCACAACACGGTCGATAGCTGTCGCAGCGGCCGCGTCGCCGGCGTGCGCGTGGTCCGAGAGCGCGAAGCCGTCCACGGTCAGCGCCACCGCGACTGCGCAGTGCAGAACGAGTGTTCGGTGCCTGCGTCGGTTGCCATTCACAGCCGTAACACAAGGCCGCCCGTGTTGAGCCTACGTTGACGATCACGACGGACATCGTGGCCGAGGTGCGAAGGTCCCGCCGGCTGCGGGTTTCACACGCCGGGAGACACGATGGCCCCTCCCGGGGTTGACCCGCTGGTCCATCTCGATGAGCCAAAGTCGGCTCAGAATGGCTCCAGGAGAATCTGCAGGCCCGGATGCACGGTTCAGGGCCGATTCGGGGCCCCTGCCGGTTCGCCCAGGAGCGTTCTCAGCCGATTGTGGCCCTAGCAGTTACCGCTGACGCCATCGGTCGGGATCAAGCGGCAAGAAGTCTCGCGCATCGGACGACCACACGTAGACCTCCTCCACTCCTCGCTCAACAGCCCGCTTGAGCAACTCATCAAAGGAGCCGTGGAGCGTCGGATTCGTGACGTGGTCTTCGATGAACACGCGCCAGTCACCGGGTTGAGCCAGAACCGAGGAGCGTTGGTGCTCTGGCAGGTAGGCCGCATCGTCCTGGTGACTTGTGAACCAAGCACGTCGCGTCGGCTGCGCGAGTGCTGCCTCCGGCTTCGCATCCCCTGGATCGTCAGAGTCGCCGGTGCGGTAGTGAGGGGGCCGCCGACGACTCATGCTGCACTAGCGTCACTCATCCCAACCGATGTTCCCCGACTCCGACAACCGACGCGAAGCGGCATCGAAAATCGTAGATGTTGTTGCCGTTGCTGTCGTCCCTGGTCCATGTAGCCGGCTGGGTAGGCCGCCTTCGGCGCACTTGTCGATCGTAACGACTACGACGTCTGCCGGGCGATGAACTCGCTCATGCCAGGCACCGTGAACCCCGAGCCTGTCAGGGCTTATCAACATGTATAAGCACGGAAGTAATAGACACACATAATCTCTGATTCTGGTTCGTGTGGCAGTGACGCATAGGCCTCCGCGGCCCGAGCCGGCCCAGTGACTCGGCGATGGTCCCGTCTCGGGTCCGCGGTCACACTCTGGTGCCATAGTTGGCTCTGTGCTTGTGGTCGCGACCGGCCTCACTGACGATGGCGACGCTTGGGCGCTCAGAGTTGGTTCGCAGCCTGCGGAGTCGTTGGCGTCGCCTCGCCGTTGGCCGGGCCCGTTCATCACCTTGACCGTGACGACTATCAGCGGTCGAGTCGTGTTGGAGGCGCTGGCGACTGGGACCTGCGCGGCATGCCGGCCGCCAGGTGGTTCGGAGGGGATGACGCGGGGCCACGCATGGGTATCGTGGTGGTGCGACCGGACGTGGCGAAGGCAGAAGCGGTCCTTTCGGACCGGGCCCGGGTGACGATCCAGCTGCATAGAACGCCCCCGCTGGGCCGGAACCGCGTGGGGGCACTGGTCTACACCCGAGATCTCGACCTTCACCGACTCGACCTGCGCGACGCGGCCGGCGTTTCGCTTGACGCGCACCCTTAGCAGCGACTGCCCTGGACCAGCTGAGGCCCAGGTGCCGGGCTAGGAGTGCACTTCGGCGCACGGGTAGCCCACGATGATGGATTGAGTCCACCCGTCGCACAGCCATGTGTGATTCGAGTAGGTCCCGTTCGGGTCAGTCACGTAGTCGTAGACGCTCTCCGGTCGAGGTCCTGGTGTCGGTGTCGCAGGATCCGACGGTCGAGCTGTGGCGTCACGCCGCTATCGAGCTGCTCGCTGCGTCTCATGCGCTGTCAGCCGCATCCAACCAGCCGTGGCGCGCCGACCCCGGTGCGGGCTGGTGGGTCCTGGGGGATGTTGCGGTCGCCTTGGAGGCGGTGCTGGTGTTGGACACCAGGCTCGAGGAAGTGGGTGTGCTGAGCGGTCACGACCGGTCAGTGAGCGCCATGGGGTTGGCCGAGCAACGGATGGTGCTGTCTCAGACGGCGAGGGTGGCCGGTTGGGAGGCCAGGACCGCGGCTGCCGACGAGGCCATCGCTCGGGTGCCGCGTCAGGCACGGTCCTCGGTGTTGCAGCCTGTCTCGTTGGTGGCTGCTCCTGAGGACCTGGCGGGCGCCCAGGAGATGCTGGGGCGGTTCCTGAGCCCGATGGTGGCCAGGGATTCGTTCTACTGCGAGGAGCCTGAGATCAGCGCGGAGTGTGCCCGTCAGGTCGCTGCCAGCCAGCTCTTCTTGTGCCGGACGTTCGCGCACGCCGCGGCTTACTCCGCCACTACCAGCGTGTTCGTTAGGTTCTTCGAGCAGCGTGCGGAGGTCCTTGCGGCGTGGCAGCCACAGCTGAGCTACCTGATCGACGTCAGCGCCCACGAACCGAACATGCGTCGCTTCTGGCAGCAAAGCGAGCTCACCACGGCCGTGGCCCGCATGGTGGATCATGGCGTCAGGATCAAGCTTCAACCCGGGCAGATGGTCGAGCTGGCCAGGGCGACTCACACGGTCACCCACAACCTCGGCAAGTCTCTTCGCCGTGAGCTCCTCCGGGCCAACAGCAACCTGCGTGACGGTCACCCCCGCCATGAGTACGGTCCGGTCAGAGTCGGCAAGAGCTCCAAGCTGGAGACGACCCTGACCGACCTGGTCAAAATGCCCAACCCAACGAACCGGTCGCCCGGTTCAGCAACCCACTCCAGCGAGCAGCGCTCAAGCACGTCCTGGACGAGACCCCCTCACCCACTGGGGCAGCGTCACCGTTCCCAGCCGCTCGCAGAGCGACCTACGACGCCCCCGCGTTCTAGGCCAACCCCAGCCGCGCCTCCGGCAACTCGGTCAGCCCGCTGCACGACGGGGGTCATCGGAATGCGGACGGGCGGGACGCGTGCCTTGGAGCATTGTTAGTAGAAGTGAAACACGTCTCCAATGTGCGCGAGCCCCTCGATGTCCCAAGTGATCACGCCCTCACATCGCCCGAAATCTCCACCGCCGCGATCGGCCGCCTGTTCTCGAGCCAGTGGAACGGGTCCTTGTCCTCGGGCCGCCAAGCCCAGCCGTAGTCGCTGGCGAGCCGAGGAAGGCAGCGCCGGAGAGCACAGGCGTCACTGTCAAGCCACGTGCCACAGTTGACCTTGTCGTTGGGGGCGACGCATCGGCTGGCCATCCAACGCCGAGCCGAAGGCGTTCGGCGACTGGCCGGAGGTAGTTCCAGAGTTCCCCCAAGCCCCCTGGCCGGGCAAACTTCAGCACGTATTCGGCACAGACACCCGAAACAGCCGTTCGCGGCCGGGGACAGCCGGACATGCTCGAAGGGCCCCCCGCCCAGCGTTTCCGCTGGTCAGGGGCACCTTTCCCGTGGGTGGCAGATCCAGGATTCGAACCTGGGTAGGCATAAGCCGACGGATTTACAGTCCGCTCCCATTGGCCGCTCGGGCAATCTGCCGGTGCCTGCCGCCCCGCCGTTCGCGGTGCGTCGGGCGGTCGGAAGAATAGCAAGGGCAGTACCCGAGACCCGAATTCGCCAGGAGGGCAGCCAGATGGCCGACAGCTCGTTCGACATCGTGAGCAAGATCGACCGGCAGGAGGTCGACAACGCGCTCGGCCAGACCGCCCGGGAGATCGCCACGCGCTTCGACTTCAAGGGCACCGGGGCCACGATCGCCTGGCAGGGCGACGCCGCGATCGAGATCAGCGCCTCGGCCGACGACCGCGCCAGCGCGGTCCTCGACGTGTTCAAGGGCAAGCTGGTCAAGCGCAACCAGAGCCTGAAGATCCTCGACGCCTCCGAGCCCCGGCAGTCCGGCCAGGTCTCGAAGATCGCGATCGCCCTCAAGGAGGGCATCACCTCCGAGGACGCCAAGAAGATCTCCAAGCTGATCCGCGACGAAGGTCCCAAGGGCGTGAAGTCGCAGATCCAGGGCGACGAGCTCCGGGTCTCCAGCAAGAAGCGCGACGACCTCCAGGCCGTGATCGCGCTGGTGAAGCAGCAGGACTACGACTTCGCGGTGCAGTTCACCAACTACCGCTGAGCATGCAGGTCAGCTCCCACCTCGGCGAGCCTCCCTGGGTGCGCCGGACGCTCCGTCCGGTCTTCACCCGCACGTGCGGTTTGGCCGGTCACGGGTCGGGTACTCACCTGGGACAGGCTGACTCGAGGGTTACCACACGGCCAGCCTGGAGGGCCGCCTGTCCGGGATGCTCGGGGGCACCGCCGGCTCGGGCGGCCCTCAGCCGTGAGAGCATCCGCCGACCGACCCGTTCATCGATGGCGAGCCCCGCGTGGCATGGGGCCATCCGCGCGGGGCCCTGTCCCCGGCTGGGGGCAACCGAGGCATCTCCACCGTAGGCACGCACCGATGAGGGCGAGTTCGTCAATATCGGGGACGTCGCGGCGGTTCCATCCCACCGCCGATCGGGGATCCCTACCTGTGCGACGGGCGTTGCCGCCGCTCCGGGCTCGGGGCGGGTGCGACGCTGGATCGGGCCAGGGCAGCGAGTGCACGGCATCCCCCACGGATCAAGGTGTCCGCGGAGGCGGCGTGCTCGTGGGGGGACCGGAGCGCCTCCACGGGCGCGGGCGCCCCGCCGCTGATAGATCCGGTCGAGCGGGGCGCCACGTACCCCCGTGGTTTCGTCCGAGCGGGACGCAGGGAAACAACCCACCGGACACGCTCAGGATCCGCTCGCGCACAGAACGTGTCTTCACCCGCAAGTGCGGGTTTTTGCGCGCCTGCACGGGGTACTCACCTGGTGGGCTGACCCAGTCGATGCAGGCACGGGGTCAGCCTCGGGGGGCCGTCTGTCGGGGTGCTTGGGGGGCACCGACCGCCTGGGGCGGCCCCCACCCGGACAACGCCCGGCCCGCGCACGCGACTCCAGGTGGTTCGGGCCGCCGCTCCGCCGGTGACCGACGCCGAGGTCACCGAGACCCGGAACGCCCGTCCGACCGACCGGCTCATTCGCTCCCGGTCCCCGCTCGGCCGGGCGCCAGCGGTGCGTTGCGTCGCGTGGGAGGCAGATAGGCCGACTTCGGCGCGCGGCGCATGTGTGCCAGGGCCTCTGCCCACGCGCCCGCCTCACTGCGCGGGATCGGCTCCGGTTCGTGCACCCAGGAGTCGGGGTCGTGGTGTTGCAGGAGACCCAGGCGGCGAAGGGTCTCGACGTCGTCTGCGACGTGCTCCTGATACAGGTGCTCGAGCAAGGCCGCCGTCTCCTCGGCCGAGAGATCCAGGGCGAGCAGGCGCTTGATCTCGCCACCGAAACGCCGACGGACCGTCCGCTGGCCCACCGAGCCGCCGGAGGCCAGCAGCGACCGCCACTTCCGGACGAACTGGTCGCCGTTGGGCGACTCGTAGTGCAGCATCGTGTACGCCGGGTCCACGACCGTCGGGAGGCTCGAGCTTCCGGCGGTCGTGGACCCGGCGGTGTGGATCGCCACCCTCATGTCCGACGAGGGCCGAACCCCGACCTTGCCGGTGATGTGTCCTCGAAAGAAGGCTCGGTTGTTCGGGCGGGCGATGACTCCCAGGTCCGCGAGCCGGACGAGCTGCTCCTGGTCGAGCAACGGCTTGAACCACGTCGGATCGCTGTCTGCGCGGAACTCCGCCACCGCCTCGAGCGGCGAGAGCCGCACCGCGCGCACGTCATCGCCCAGCGCCGCCATCGCCGTGCGGTCGATGTGGACGACCTCGTCACCGTCGATGTGGAACATCCAGTGTGCCCACGCGAACCTGCTCAGCGTCTGCGCCGCCAGCGTGGCATGCGTGCGTTGACGGTCGTTCAGCTCGGCTTGCCGCTCGCCGTGCCACCAATCGCGATGCGTGGCCAGGCAGGTGACGTTCGGTGAAGCCGCGAGGAACGCCTCGACCTCTGGCTGTTCGTCATCGAGGAACACGATGAGGTGGTCGACACCGCCGGCCAGGTTCCGGCGAACGAACTTCTCGACGTTAGGCACGGTGTCCTTGACCGTGCTCACCGCGAAGATCACGCATCCTCCCCCCTAGCCGACGCCGCAGGCATCCGGGTGATGCTCTCACGGACCGTCGAGGATCAGTGATGCGAGGCGAACCCCTGGCCCCGGGCTCCATCCGCCCGAGCGAGCACTCCCTCGACCTGCTCGAGGAGGCGGTCGACCTCCTCGGCGTCGAGTCGGGCGGGCCGCCCATGTCGGAGCTCGACGGCAGCATCGATCAGGGAGGGCGCGGACCACCGGTGCCGTGCCCAGGCCGCGCCCCGACGTTCGCACACGGCGACGATGTCGACGTCGCTCTGGCCGCTCACATAGCCGCCGAGCGCGACCGAGCCGACGACGTACGTCCCCACGAGATCCTCGGTGAGGATCGAGCCGAGCACGGCTCCCACCGCCTGGCCGAACCCCAGCACGTCCGCCCGGCTCCTCACGCGCCCATCGTCGGTCACGACAGATTGAGCTGCGCCATCACCTGGCTGCCCTGCTCGCTCTCACCCAGGCGGGTGCTCCACGTGCCGTGGGTGTCGGTGCCGCAGGGCGACGGCATCTCCTGACCCGCCGGCGTGCAGGCGAGGGCGAGGACCTGAGCGCCCACCACGGCGAGAGTCGTGCGCACCACCGGGCTCGGGGTGGTCACGTCGAGTGCCGTGATCCGGGCCAGCGCACGTTCGCCCGACCCGCCCGAGCTCTCCACGACACCGGACAGCCGGTAGCGGACGTAGAGCCGGTGCGTGGGTGGCAGTGCGAAGGAGGTGGCTCCGACGCGGTGCACCGGCGACGAGGCGACCGTCCGCGTGCCGTTGCTGGCCAGCACCAGGTCGCTGACCGAGAGCGCATGCCGCGGCAACCCGGTGACCTGCGGCACCACCAGGCTCACCGAGTCCACGGGCCGGCCGGTCCGGATCCAGTGCTTGACCACGACGTCGCCGGACGGGAGCACCTTGCTGCGGACGAACGACGAGCCGCGGCCCAGGTGCACCGGCGCGGCGTAGGGATGCCCCTGGATGGCGACCGGCTGCTCCGCGGGCCCGCGGCTGCCCGCCCACCAGACGATGACTCCCACGACCAGGGCTGCGGTCACCAGGACCGACAGCCAGACGAGACCCTGTGAACGGGGGTCCGGCGGCACCGACAGGGGTGGTACGGCGAGGGCCGGATCGTCGTCCGGCTCGACGTACGCCGTCACCCACGCGTCGTCGTCGTCGAAGGCGTCCTCCTCGAGGCCCTCCTCGAAGGCGTCCTCCTCGATGCCCTCTTCGGCAGCCTCGGTGACGGTCGACCCGTCGGCCGGCTCGACCTTGAACGGCCAGACGTCGTCCCACCACATCGCGTTCGGGTCGTCGGGGGCCCACTTCCTGGTCTCCTCGGCGACCGGCTCGGTGGTCTCCTCGGCGACCGGCTCGGTGGTCTCCTCGGCGACCGGCTCGGAGGTCTCCTCGGCGACCGGCCCCGTGTCCTCCTCGACGGCCGGCTCGGGCGTCAGCCGCGCGGTCGGCGACGCGTCTGCGGCCCGGTCGTGCGGCGCTGCCGGTCGGCGCACGATCGACGTCTTGTGCGGGCGGCGCTTGCTCTTGACGGCATTGGCCTTGGGCTTGCGCGTCACCTTCTTCTTGTTCCGGGTACTCACGGCGTACTCCTCCCCCCGACGGCGTCCACGGGTCGAGCCGTGATCACGACGAGGTTCTGGTAGCCACCGTGAGCCGGCAGGTACGGACCGGCACAGGTCACCAGGGTCAACCGCCGCGGGCCACGAGCGGAGAAGATCCGCGGATGCCGGGCCAGAGTACCCCGAGGGACGAGGGCGAGGGAGACCACGGCGAAGTCCTGGGTCAGGTGGGTGGAGGACACGGTGATGTGCTGGCCGGGCCGGACCGAGAGCAAGCTGGCATAGGGCCCGAGCCCCTGCGTGAACGAGTCGACGTGGGCCGCGAGCAGCGTCGATCCGAACGGGTCACCGAGGCGAGCCCCGCCCCGCCACCAGCCGGCGACCCTGATGTCCTCGGGGACGGCGAGGCTGCCGTCGCCCGCGGTGTCGACGGGCCGGATCGGGACCACCGTCCCGTTCGGCAGGATGCTGCGCTTCGGCACCTCGGAGCGTGGCGCGCCGGCGCGGCGAGCCGGCACCACCGGCGTCGCCGGGCCGGCCTCGGACGCCGTACCGCCGGCAGACCGGTCCTGGGTGTGGTGTGAGTCGGTGCGGCTCCAGGCGGACCAGCCCCCGGTGGCACACAGGACGGCGACGAGAACGGCCACGGCACCGCCCGCCACCGTCCGTGGGCCCCGTCCTGGTGCGAGCACTCACCTCACCCGGATCTGCTCGGTGCACTCCGTCGCCGACGCAGGGCCAGCACGAGTCCCGCAGCGAGCAGGGCCCCGGCGGTCACCTCGAGCCACGGACCCGGCCCCGCATCCGACGGCACGGCCGGCGTGGTCGTCGTGGCGTGCGACTTCGGGACCCGGAAGGGGTGCACCACCAGACCGGCAGCGAGCCCTGCCCGGCCGGTGTCGATGCTGCCCGGGACCACGGCTCCGTTGGAGGCCAGCTTGTCGGTGTGCGCGATCACGTTCATCGAGTGATCCCGTGGGTTGCCGACGGCGTAGACCATGGTCACCGTGCCGGCCTGCAGGTCGACGTGCAACGGGCCGAGGATGGGAGGCGCCTCGAGCCCGGCGGGGAGCAGCGCGACGGTGTGCGGACCGGCCGCGAGGTCGGCCGTGGCGAACTCGCCGTTGGCGATGTCCTGGAAGACGACCTGGCCGTCGACGCGCACATCGGCCGGAGCCACCGTGGCCGTGTGCGCGATCAGGACGCGGGCCTTCCCGGGCGCGATGGGAGCCGAGGGAGTCTGGTAGGCGTTCACCACCGGCTCTCCGCCGACCGACGCGGGCAGGTGGACGACGATGTCGCTGCTGGAGCCCGACGCGACGTCGACGGTCGAGGTCAGCCGCAGCGTGCCGGACGAGTCGCTGAACCGGACCTGATGGCGACCGGGGCTGACGCTGAGCGGACCCAGGATCGAGCCGACGGGTGCGCCCTCACGGACCGTCTGGCCGTCGACGCTCACGTCCAGCGAGTGCTTCGGCACGGCTTGGACGATCACGAGTCGACCGGGCGACGCGCCGGCCTCAGCCGGTGCGGGCACGCCCGCGGCGACCAGCATCGCGACGGCCCCCGCGGCCGCGAGGTAACGAGACGATCCCGCCATCTGGCATCCCCCCGAGGCTGCCCGCGGCCCGTGGACGGAGCCGCTAGTCCAGGCAGGACAACACGCGCTCCTGGGGTCGTCAAGGCTCGACCACGCCCACCTCACCCATCTGGATGAGCGTGTTGCCGAACCGTCACCACGCTGTGGCGATCCCGTGGTGATGGCGTGTCTGAAGGCCGCTCGGCAGGGTTCAGCCGACCAGCAGTGACTTCATCGCCGGAACGATGGCAGCACCTGAGGACGGCGTGAGCCAGATGCGCTCGCCCTCCTCCAGAGCGAGCGCACGCGCGTGCGAGCGAGTGGTCACGACCGAGACCTCCTGACCTTCCTCCGTACCGGCGACGAGGCGCACCTCGAAGCCGACCCGGGTGAGCCGCAGGATGTCGGCCGACGTACCGCCGGCGAGGTCGGGCGAGCGCGTGATCTCGATGTCGTGCGGACGGAGCCGGACCTCGCCGAGCTGGGTGACCTCACCGAGGAAGCCCATGACGAAGTCGTTCGCCGGCGCGTCGTAGAGCGAGTCCGGCGTACCGACCTGCTCGATGCGTCCGTCGTTGATGACCACGATCTCGTCGGCGACCTCCATCGCCTCCTCCTGGTCGTGGGTGACGAACACCGTCGTCACCGGCACCTCGTCGTGGAGCCTGCGCAGCCAGTCGCGTAGCTCCTTGCGGACCTTCGCGTCGAGGGCGCCGAACGGCTCGTCGAGCAGCAGCACCTTGGGTTGTACGGCGAGCGCCCGAGCCAGTGCCATCCGCTGGCGCTGGCCCCCCGACAGCTGGGACGGAAGTCGGTCCGCGAACTGCGAGAGGTGCACGAGCCTGAGCAGCTCGTCGACCCGCGCGCGCACCTCATTCTTGGGCTTCCTGCGGATCTCCAGGCCGAACGCGACGTTCTTGGCGACCGTCATGTGCTTGAACACGGCGTAGTGCTGGAACACGAAGCCGACGTTGCGCTTCTGCGGCGACATCCGCGTCGCGTCGACGCCTTCGATGTTCACCGTGCCCGCGTCGGCCCTCTCCAGCCCGGCGATGATCCGCAGCAGCGTCGACTTGCCGCCGCCGGACGGTCCCAGGAGAGCGGTCAGCTGCCCGGTCGGCAGGGAGACGTTGACGTCCTCGAGCGCGACGAAGTCGCCGAAGCGCTTGTTGACGTTCTTGATCTCGATACTCATGAGGCGGACTCCTTGGGGCGCAACAGGGAGACGACGAGGATGCACAGGACACTGATCAGGACGAGGATGAACGACACGGCGTAGGCCTCGCCCTGGGCGAAGTTGTTGTACTTCTGCTCGACCACCAACGGTGCGGTCTGGGTCTGACCGGTCAGGTTCCCCGAGACGATCTTGAGGGCGCCGAACTCGCCGAGCGAGCGGGCCAGCGTGAGGACCACGCCGTACACCACCGCCCACTTGATGGCCGGCAGGGTGACGCGGCGGAGCACCTGGACCGCGCCGGCACCGAGACTGCGCGCGGCCTGCTCCTGGTCGTCGCCGATCTCCTCGAGCACCGGGACGACCTCGCGGACGACCAGGGGCAGAGCGACGAAGCAGGTGGCCATGATCATCCCGGGACTGTTGAAGATCACCACGATGCCGTGGGACTCCAGGGAGGGACCGAACCACCCGTTCCTGCCGTTGTAGACCAGCAGCAGCGCCAGGCCGATCACGACCGGCGAGACGGACATCGGCAGGTCGATCAGGGCCGAGAGCGCGCGCTTTCCGGGGAACTCGTAGCGCACGAGCAGCAGCCCCATCCCGACCCCGAAAACGGTGTTGATCGCGACGGCCCACAGGGAGATCTCGATGGTGACGATCAGGGAGTGGGTCACGTCGGGGTCGGAGAACGCGGCCCGGAAGCTCTCGAGGCCGTCGGCGAAGGCGTTCTGCACCAGCGTGATCATGGGCCAGCCGACCAGCAGGAACACGTAGGCGAGCACGACGAGACGAACCGCCCACCTGGCGGGGAGCGGGAGGCTAACCACGGCGGGCCATCCTCCGCTGGATCACGTCGAGCGCGACGATCACGAAGAGCGCCACTCCCAGCATGATGGTCGCGAGCGCGGCCGCGGACGTCCGGTCGCCGCCCTCGATGAAGGACAGCACGCGGACCGAGACCACCTCGGTCCTGTACGGCAGCATCCCGCTGAGCAGGACCAGTGAGCCGTACTCCGAGATCGCGCGGGCGAACGACAGCGCTGCTCCGGCAGCGACCGCCGGGATGATCGACGGCAGCACGATGCGGCGCAGGGTCGTGAGTCGCCGTGCGCCGAGCGACGCGGCCGCCTCCTCGACATCGGCGTCCAGCTCGGCGAGCACCGGCTGGACCGTGCGCACGATGAACGGCAGCGTCACGAAGGCCAGCGCAAGGGTGACGGAGGCCGGGGTGTTGGAGACGTTGATCCCCAGTGGGCCCCTCGGCCCGTAGAGGCCGAGGAGCACCAGGCCGGCGACGATCGTCGGCATCGCGAACGGGATGTCGATCACCAGGTCGAGCAGGCGCTTGCCCCAGAAGCGGTCGCGGACCAGGACCCAGGCGATCAGGGTCCCCATCACGACGTTGATCCCGGTGACGAGGAGTGACTGTCCGACGGTCAGCTTGATCGCTGCCCAGGACTGCGGGTTCGTGAGCGTGTCGACGTACCCGTGCCACCCCTCGCCACCGGCCGTCGCCACGATGGCGGCGAGCGGGATCAGGACGAGCAGGCTGAACCAGATCATCGCGATGCCCAGACCGAGACTCGCGCCGGGCGTGAGGGTCGATCGGACACCCGGACGGCCGCGCCCGACCGCCCGGGTGTCCTGACTGAGGACGGCAGATGTCATCGAGTGATCAGCTGCCGATGTTCAGACCGGCGATGATCTTGGTGATGATGCCGGTGGTGTCGTCGAAGAACTCGGGGTTGGCCTTGTCCCAGCCACCGAAGTCCTTGTCGATCGTGTACAGGTGCGGCACCTTCGGGAACGGGTTGCTCGGGTCGTTGGCACCCGGCACGTCCGTCTTGACACCGCTGATCACCGGCCGGAAGCCGGCCTTGGCGTAGAGGGTCTGGCCCTGCTTGCTGAGCTGGAAGTCCAGGAAGTCCTGGGCCTTGGGCGACGCGTCGGTCGTGACCGCGGCGGGGTTCTCGATCAGCAGCGTGTCCTTCGGAACGATGTAGTCCACGTCGTCACCGGCGGCCTTGGCCTCGATCGAGTCGTTCTCGTAGGCGAGCAGGACGTCGCCGTTGCCGGCGAGGAACGACGCCAGGGCGTCGCTGCCGCTGCCGGGCAGGGCCACCGTGTTGTGCAGCAGCTTGGTGACGAACTCCTGGGCCTTGGCGTCCGAGCCGCCCGGGGCGTCCTCGGCGTGGGCCCACGCCGCGAGGATGTTCCACTTCGCGGAACCGGACGACGCGGGGTTGGGCGTGATCACCTTGACCCCGGGCTTGACCAGGTCGTCCCAGCTCTCGATGTGAAGGGGGTTGCCCTTGCGGACCAGGAACACCACGACGGAGTCCGTGAGGATGCCGTGCGTCGCGTCCTGGTCCCAGCTCTTGTCGACGAGGCCCGCGTCCACGAGGGACTGCACATCCGGCTGCAACGACAGGTGGACCTCGTCGGCGTGGAGGCCACCGGCCACGGCACGCGACTGGTCGCCGGAGGCGCCGTACGACGTCGTGAAGGAGACGCCCTTGCCGGCGCCGGTCTTCTGGAAGGCCGAGATGACCGGCTCGTTCGCGGTCTTCAGCACGGAGAAGCCGACAACGCTGAGCTTGTCGCTGTCGGACGACGCACCGGAGGATGCGGCGCAGCCGGACAGGATGGCCGGCACGGCCAGAGCCGCGGCGGCCAGCGCGAGGAACCTGTTCCGCTGGGTCATGTGGGTATCTCTCTTCGCTCTCGGGATCAAAACAACGTAAGTCACGTTGCTTGATAGAGATTAACAGGAGACCGCGCGGATCGCGTCATCCGGGTTGGGTACGCGTGTCCTCCGGGCGTGGGGAGGCACGGGTGCACCGGTGACACGGGTGGGCAGACTCACTGTCCGAAAGGCCGGGATCGGTTCGGCTCGCCACCGGCGCGGGACTATCGTGGAGGAGTTGCGCCGAGCACCGGAGACGTCCTCGAGACGCCGGCAGACACGCCCGAGTAGCTGAAGGAAGTGCACGTAGGTGTCAAAGCAGGTCAAGCGGCTCGACCGCGTGATCATCCGGTTCGCTGGCGACTCGGGCGACGGCATGCAGCTGACCGGAGACCGGTTCACCCAGGAGTCCGCGGCGTTCGGCAACGACCTCTCGACCCTGCCCAACTTCCCGGCCGAGATCCGCGCGCCGCAGGGCACCCTGCCCGGCGTCTCGTCGTTCCAGGTCCACTTCGCCGACCACGACATCCTCACGCCGGGCGACGCTCCCGACGTGCTGGTCGCGATGAACCCGGCCGCGCTGCGCGCCAACCTCGGCGACCTGCCGAAGGGCGCCACGATCGTGGTCGACACCCACGACTTCACCGCGCGCAACCTGACCAAGGCCGGGTACGCCGACAACCCCCTGGAGGACGAGAGCCTGTCGGAGTACGCCGTCCACGCGCTCGACCTGACCGGCATGACCGTCGAGGCGGTCAAGGAGTTCGGCCTGTCCCGGAAGGACGCCGCACGAGCCAAGAACATGTTCGCCCTCGGACTGCTGTCCTGGCTCTACGGCCGCCCCACCGAGTCGACGATCGCCTTCCTGCAGAGGCGGTTCGCCAAGGTCCCGGACATCCGGGACGCGAACGTCGCGGCGTACCGGGCCGGCTGGAACTTCGGCGAGACCACCGAGACGTTCGTGGTCTCGTACGAGGTCAAGCCGGCGCCGATGCCGACCGGCACCTACCGCAACATCACCGGCAACCTCGCGCTGTCCTACGGGCTGATCGCGGGTGGTGTGCAGTCCGGGCTGCCGATCTTCCTCGGCTCCTACCCGATCACCCCGGCCTCCGACATCCTCCACGAGCTGAGCAAGCACAAGTCGTTCGGCGTCACGACGTTCCAGGCGGAGGACGAGATCGCCGGCATCGGTGCCGCGATCGGCGCGTCGTTCTCCGGCAGCCTCGGCATCACCACGACGTCGGGGCCGGGTATCGCGCTGAAGTCCGAGTCGATCGGCCTGGCCGTGATGACCGAGCTGCCGCTGCTCGTCATCGACGTCCAGCGCGGCGGCCCGTCGACCGGCCTGCCGACCAAGACCGAGCAGGCCGACCTGCTGCAGGCGATGTTCGGGCGCAACGGCGAGTCGCCGGTCCCGATCGTCGCGCCACGCTCCCCGGGCGACTGCTTCGACGCGGCGCTCGAGGCCATCCGGATCGCGATCACCTACCGCACACCGGTGATGCTGCTGTCCGACGGCATGCTCGCCAACGGCTCGGAGCCCTGGCGCGTCCCGGAGCTGGCGGAGCTCCCCGAGATCGATCCGGCGTTCGCCACCGAGCCCAACCAGGGTGACGGAGACGACGCGGAGTTCTGGCCGTACCTCCGCGACGAGCAGACGCTCGCCCGGCCCTGGGCCATCCCCGGCACCCCGGGCCTCGAGCACCGCATCGGTGGGCTGGAGAAGGGCGACGGTCACGGCAACATCAGCTACGACCCGGCCAACCACGACTTCATGGTCCGCACCCGGGCCGCCAAGGTGGAGCGAATCGCGGAGTCGCTGCCGCCCCTCGAGGTCGACGATCCCGACGGCAACGCCAAGGTGCTGGTGCTCGGGTGGGGCTCGACGTACGGCCCGATCGGCGCCGGCGTACGACGTGTGCGCAAGGCCGGCTACCACGTCGCACAGGTGCATCTGCGCCACCTCAACCCGCTCCCCCGCGACCTCGGCGACATCCTCGAGCGCTACGACAAGGTGCTGATCCCCGAGATGAACCTCGGCCAGCTCGCACTGCTGATCCGCGCCCGCTACCTGGTGGATGCGGTCGGCTACAACCATGTGCGCGGGCTTCCGCTGAAGGCCGCCGAGCTCGCGGAAGCGATCGGCAACCTGGTCGCCGACGCCGAGGGCGTCGAGGTCGACCTCAGCGCCACGACCGCGCATGCCATCACCGGAGGGGACGAGCGATGAGCGACACCGACCTGGGCCTTCCCGCCGTACGCAGCGGCATCGAGCTGGTGCCGTCGCTCGAGGAGGGCACCCCGCCCCAGACCGGCAAGGACTTCACCAGCGACCAGGAGGTGCGCTGGTGCCCGGGCTGCGGCGACTACGCCGTGCTCAAGGCCGTGCAGGGCTTCCTGCCCGACCTCGGGCTCCGCCGGGAGAACATCGTGTTCGTCTCCGGCATCGGCTGCTCGTCGCGCTTCCCGTACTACCTCGAGACCTACGGCATGCACTCGATCCACGGGCGTGCGCCGTCGATCGCGACCGGGATCGCCACGTCGCGCGCGGACCTCTCGGTGTGGGTCGTCACCGGCGACGGCGACGCGCTCTCGATCGGCGGCAACCACCTGATCCACGCGCTGCGCCGCAACGTCAACATGACGATCCTGCTGTTCAACAATCGCATCTACGGGCTCACCAAGGGCCAGTACTCGCCCACGTCCGAGACCGGCAAGATCACCAAGTCCACACCGATGGGCTCACTCGACCACCCGTTCAACCCGGTCTCGCTCGCCCTCGGCGCCGAGGCGACGTTCGTGGCCCGCACCATCGACTCCGACCGCAAGCACCTCACCGGCGTGCTGTCGGCGGCCGCCGCGCACCGCGGCACGTCGTTCGTGGAGATCTACCAGAACTGCCCCATCTTCAACGACGGCGCGTTCGACGCGGTCAAGTCGCCGGTCACCCGCGACGAGGCGATCATCCCGCTGGTCCAGGGCGAGCCGATCCGCTTCGGCACCGACGGGTCTCGCGGCCTGATCCGCGACTCGGCCACCGGAGGCGTGAAGATCGTCGAGGTCGGGGACGAGCCCGACCAGGTCTCCCCCGACAAGGTGCTCGTCCACGACGCCCACAGCCCCGACGCCACGACGGCGTTCGCGATCTCGCGGCTCACCGACGCCGGCCGGCTGCACCAGGCGCCGATCGGCATCTTCCGCCAGGTCTCCCGTCCGACGTACGACGACCTCGCGCGCGACCAGATCGCACAGGCGGCGGCCGGCGTCACCGGCTCGAAGTCCGAACGCCTCGGCGCCCTGATCGGTGGCGGCGACACCTGGACCGTGGCGTAAGCGCCTTGACCGAGTCTCGGCGCGGCTTCCTGCTGGGGGTCACGGCGTACCTGCTGTGGGGCGCGTTCCCTCTGTACTGGCCGCTGCTCGAGCCTGCCGGCGCGTTCGAGATCCTCGCGCACCGGATCATCTGGTCCCTGGTCGCGACCGGACTGCTGCTCCTGGCCCTCGGCCGCACCGCCGCAGTACGGCGGATGGTCGCCGACCGTCGCGTGCTCGGCCTGCTGACGCTCGCGGCCTGTGTGATCACGGTGAACTGGGCGACGTACATCTGGAGCGTCAACAACGGGCACGTGGTCGAGTCGTCCCTCGGGTACTTCATCAACCCCCTGGTGACCGTGCTGATGGGCGTGTTCATCCTGGGTGAGCGGCTCCGATCGTGGCAGTGGGTGGCGATGGGCGTCGCCGGGCTCGCCGTCGTCGTGCTCACCGTGGACTACGGGCGGCTGCCGTGGGTGGCGCTGATCCTGGCCTTCTCGTTCGGCAGCTACGGGCTGTGCAAGAAGCAGGCCGGCGCACCGGCGATCGAGAGCCTCACCTTCGAGACGATGGTGATCGCGCCGTTCGCGCTCACGTACGTCGTACTGCTCAGCGCCCGGGGAGACGCCAACTTCAGCAACCACGGCCCCGGTCACCTGCTGCTGTTCCTGACCACCGGGATCGTCACCGCGGTCCCGCTGATCTGCTTCGGCGGTGCGGCGATCCGGGTGTCGATGGTGACGCTCGGACTGCTGCAGTACCTGGCACCCATCCTGCAGTTCGCCCTCGGCGTCGTCTACTTCCACGAGGACATGCCCGCGGGGCGGTGGATCGGCTTCGCCCTGGTCTGGGTCGCGCTGGCCCTCTTCACCGTCGACTCGTTGCGCCACCGCCGGCGGGCCCAGCGCCTCAGCGCGGAGGTCGCTGCGGTGTGAGGGGTCGCGTCGGTTTCACCGCTTACGCGGTGAAACCGGTGCTTCCAGGGGGAAGCAACGCACAAGAAGCACCAGGAAAGGCCAAGAACCCCGGCCCGGGGCGACCCACCCGGGGCTAGGGTCCCGACCATGACGGTCGACCTCTTCTCCGGGATCTCGGTCAGCGACATCACCCGGGGGCGTGCCTGGTACGAATGCTTCTGGGGCTCCGAGCCGGCCTTCCTGCCGAACGACGTCGAGGCGGTCTGGGAGGTCGGCGAGCACCGCTACGTCTACATCGAGGCCCGGCCCGAGCACGCCGGACACTCGCACTGCACCTTGTTCGTCGACGACCTGGACGCCTGGGTCGACCCGATCGCCGGGCGCGGCATCGAGCCCGCGGTACGCGAGACCTACGACAACGGCGTGCGGCACGTGACCTTCCGCGACCCGGACGGGAACGAGATCAGCCTGGGAGCGGCCCCCCTCGACGGCTGACCGATCAGGTGGACCGGGTGGCGACGACGTCGGCGAAGTCCTCCAGCGCCTCGCGGACCGCCCCGACGGGCAGCACCGTGAGCAGCGACTTCGCCTCCTGGGCCCGGGCGACCACGTAGGCGCGCGCCTCGTCCATCGCCGGGTGGGCCCGCAGCAGAGTGAGCGCCTCGGCGTGGAGGTCGTCGTCGCTGAGCTCGGAGTCGAGGAGCTGCAGCAGGCGGCCATCGCCGGGGCGGGTGGAGGCCTGCGCCATCAGCACCGGCAGCGTCGGCACGCCCTCGCGCAGGTCCGTGCCGGGGGTCTTGCCCGACTCCTCCGAGTCCGAGGCGATGTCCAGGATGTCGTCGGAGAGCTGGAAGGCCGTGCCGACGATGTCGCCGTACGCCGTGAGCGCCTCCTCCACCTCGGGGGTCGCTCCGCCGAAGCGCGCGCCGTACCGGGCGGAGGTCGCGATCAGCGAGCCGGTCTTGCCGGCCACCACGTCGAGGTAGTGCTCGAGCGGGTCGTCGTCGGGGCTGGGCTTCACCGTCTCCTGGATCTGGCCCTCGACCAGCCGGGTGAACGTCTGCGCCTGGATCCGTACGGCGTCCGCACCGAGCTCGGCGGTGAGCTCCGACGACTTCGAGAACAGGAAGTCTCCGGTGAGGATGGCGACGTGGTTGTCCCACCGTGCGTTGGCCGACTCGGCACCGCGGCGGAGGGCGGCCTCGTCCATGACATCGTCGTGGTAGAGCGAGGCCAGATGGGTCAGCTCGACCACACAGGCAGCGGTGACCACGTCGTCCGAGTCCGGGTGTGACCCCGCCTCGGCGGCGAGCAGCACCAGAAGCGGACGGAAGCGCTTGCCGCCCGCCTCCATCAGGTGACTGGCCGCGCTCGTCACGAACGGCGCCCGGCTCCGGACGTGGCCCACCAGGGCGCGCTCGACCACCTGCATCCGCTCGGCGAGCCGACGAGCGAGCGCCTCATCGGTCACCGGCATCGCCAGGGCCGCGTCTCCCGGACGCGGTGGGTCAGGGGTCACCTGATGAATTCTCCCGCAGTCCGGGTCAGATCGAGAACCGGGCCCGGAAGAACGCCGAGGGCGAGCGTCGCCGCGGCCGCGATCCCGATCGCGGTCGCGGCCAGGACCGAGGGGTGCACCACGTGCGCGCTGTCGGAGTCGGGCTCGTGGAAGTACATGACCACGATCACCCGGACGTAGAAGAACGCCGCGGCCGCGCTGGCCACCACCGCCACGATCACCACCGGCCACGCACCGGCCGCGAGCGCCACCTCGAAGACCGCCCATTTGCCGGTGAAGCCCGCAGTGAGCGGGATGCCGGCCATGCTCAGCAGGAACAGCGCGAAGACGCCGGCGACGACCGGAGAGTGCTTGCCCAGCCCCGCCCAGCGGCTGATCGTCGACTGCTCACCCGCGGAGTCGCGGACCAGCCCGACGACGGCGAAGGCACCGAGCGTGGTGAGGCCGTAGGTGACCAGGTAGAACAGCACCGCCTGGAGCGAGGTGATCTGTCCGGGGTGGATCTCGGTCGCGCTCTGGAGACCGAGTACGCCGGTCAGCAGGAAGCCGGTGTGGGCCACCGAGGAGTAGGCGAGCATCCGCTTCATGTCCGACTGGACGAGGGCGAGCACGGTACCGACGGTCATGGTGAGGATCGCGATCACCCACATCATCGGCTGCCAGGTCCAGCGAGCCTCGCCGAACGCGACGTAGAACAGACGCAGGATCGCACCGAACGCCGCCGCCTTCGTCGCAGCGGCCATGAAGGCGGTGACCGCGGTCGGAGCACCCTGGTAGACGTCGGGCACCCAGGCCTGGAACGGCGCGGCGCCGACCTTGAACAGCAGGCCGACGGTCAGCATGCCCATCCCGATCACCAGCAGCGTCTGGTTGCCGGCGTTGTTGCTGACCGCCTCGTTGATCGCGCCGAAGTCCATCGAGCCGGCGTACCCGTACACGAGCGCCACGCCGTACAGGAAGAAGCCGGAGGAGAACGCGCCCAGCAGGAAGTACTTCATCGCGGCCTCCTGGCTGAGCAGGCGGCGTCGACGCGCCAGGCCGCAGAGCAGGTAGAGCGGGAGGGAGAGAACCTCGAGCGCGACGAACATGGTGAGCAGGTCACCGGAGGCCGGGAACAGCATCATGCCGCCGACCGCGAACAGCAGGAGCGGGTAGACCTCGGTGTGGTCCAGGCCCTGGGCCTGGCGCTCGGACTCGGTGCCCGGCAGCGCGGCCGCCTGGCCGGCGAACGCCGACACCCCGGCCTCGACCCGCCGCTCGGCGAACAGCAGGACGCCGCCGAGCCCGAACACCAGGACGAGCCCCCAGAGGAACATCGTCGGGCCGTCGAGGGCGATCGTGCCCTCCGACCCGAACAGACCCCGGGCGGCGCCGTCGCCGAGGCTCGGCAGGCCGTTGGCCACGAACCCCACGCCGACCAGCGCCACGACCATCGCGACGAACGAGGTGCCGAACTGGGCGACGTACCGCCACTGCCGCGGCAGGAAGGCCTCGATCAGGACGCCCAGACAGGCTGCCCCGAAGATCACCAGGATCGGCCAGAGCGAGCCGTACTCGAGATGCGGCTTGACGAAGGTGTCGTCGGCGGCGAGCGCGATCACTGCTGTCCTCCCTGAACGGGCGCGGCCGCCACGGTCGGGGCCGGGTCGTGCACGCCGACGTGCTGCAGGGTGTCGTCGACGTAGGGGTTGATCACGTTGAGCAGAGGCATCGGGAAGAAGCCGAACACGATCAGTGCCACGAACAGCGGCGCGAGGGTGCCGACCTCGCGCCGGTCGAGGTCGCGGGTCTGGGCCTCCCGGCCGCCGACGAGGTCGGGGCCGGTCATGGTCCGCTGGTACATCCACAGGATGTAGAACGCCGTGAGCACGATCGCGGACACGGCGATCGCACCGGTCCACCAGTGGTGCTGGAACGCGGCGATGAGCACCAGGATCTCCGAGACGAACGGCGAGAGGCCGGGCAGGCTCAGCGCGGCCAGGCCGAACACCAGGAACAGCCCGGCGAGCACCGGCGTGACCTTCTCGACGCCACCCATCGCCCGGATCGAAGCCGTGCCGCGCCGCTTGATCAGGTAGCCCGCGACCAGGAACAGCGCGGCCGTGGCGAGGCCGTGGTTGACCATGTAGAGCACGGCCCCGGAGCCGCCCTGGCTGGTGAGCAGGAAGATGCCGAGCACGATGAAGCCGAAGTGGCTGACCGACATGTAGCCGAACAGCCGGAGCATGTCGTCCTGCCCGATCGCGACCAGCGCGCCGTACACGATGGAGATCAGGGCGAACGTGATCACCACCGGCGTCGCCCACTGCGACCCGCCCGGGAGCAGCCCGAGGCAGAAGCGCAGCATCCCGTAGGCGCCGATCTTGTCGAGGATGCAGACCAGCAGCACGCTCGTGCCGGTGGTCGCCTGCTCGGTGGTGTCCGGTAGCCAGGTGTGGACGGGGAACAACGGGGCCTTGACCGCGAACGCGATGAAGAAGCCGACGAAGAGCCACTTCTGGGTGTCGGGATCGATGGTGATGCCCTGCAGGTCGCTGAAGAGGTACGACGGGGTGCCGCGGCTGGCGGACACGACGTACAGCCCGATCACTGCGGCCAGCATCACCAGACCACCGGCCAGCTGGAAGATCAGGAACTTCACCGCGGCCCTGCGACGCCGGTTGCCGCCGAAGCCGCCTACCAGGAAGTACGCCGGGATCAGCGTCGCCTCGAACACCACGTAGAAGAGGAAGACGTCGGTGGCGGCGAACACCGCGATCGACAACGCCTCCAGCGCCAGCGCCCAGGCGAAGAACGCCTTGGTGTGCCGGTGCGCCGAGGCTTCGTCCTCGTCCCTGAGCGTGGCCCCGGGGTCGGCGTCGTACCAGCTCGCGCCGATCACGATCGGGACCAGCACGGTGGTCAGCAGCACCATCAGCAGGCCGAGGCCGTCGACGCCGAGGGCGTAGTGGGCGCCGAACTCCTTGATCCAGACGTGGTCCTCGGTGAACTGGAAGCCGCCGTTCAGGTCGTAGCCGAACGACATGATCAGGGCGAGCAGCAGGGTCAGCAGCGAGGTGCCGAGCGCGACCAGCTTGGGCAGCTCGAGCCGGTGACCGGCCGGGAGCGCCGCCGTGGCCACCGCGCCGAGGAGCGGCACGACGATCAGGATCGTCAGCCAGGGGAAGTCGTTCATGGCCGGGGTCCCCGTTCACAGCGGAGCGAAGCGAGCATTCGAGTGGAGTGAGTCATGCGAGGTTCACCGCCAGGAGTGCCACGACGACGAGCACCGCGCCGGCGAGCAGGGACAGGGCGTAGGACCGCACGTAGCCGGTCTGGGCGAGCCGCACCACCGAGCCGGTGCCGACGGCCCCGAGCGCCGTGCCCTCGACCACCGCGTCGACGCCGTGCCGGTCGAACAGGGTCAGGCCGTGGACCAGCTGCCCGCCCGGCTGGACCGCCAGGACGTCGTTGATCTCGTTGCCGTACAGCTCCGCGCGCGCCGCCCTCGTCGCGAACGAGACGTCGTGCGGCGCCTCGCGCGGAACGTCCTGCCGCTGGAAGAAGTACCACGCGACGGCGACGCCGACCGCCACGATCAGGACGACGATCACCGAGATCGCGAGCGCCGGGATCGGCGGACTCTCCTCCGGCGTGGTGCCGACGACCGGGTCCAGGAAGTCCACGATCCAGTCACCGGCCAGCATCAGGCCACCCAGGACCGAGAGGGCGCCGAGCACGATCAGCGGGATCGTCATCACGGCAGGCGACTCGTGCGGGTGTACGCCGTCCGCCCAGCGCTTCTTGGAGAAGAAGGTCATGAACATCAGGCGGCTCATGTAGAAGCCGGTGATGCCGGCCCCGATCATGGCCAGCACGCCGACGAACCAGTTCTGCGTCAGCGCGGCCTCGATGATCTTGTCCTTGGACCAGAAGCCGGAGAAGCCGGGGAAGCCGATGATCGCGAGATAGCCCATCGAGAACGTCACGAAGGTGATCGGCATCGCCTTGCGCAGCAGACCGTAGTGACGCATGTCGACGTCGTCGTCCATCGCGTGCATCACCGAGCCGGCACCGAGGAACATGTCGGCCTTGAAGAAGCCGTGGTTCAGCAGGTGGAAGATCGCGAACGGGTACCCGGCGGGACCGATGCCCGCGGCGAGCATCATGTACCCGATCTGGCTCATCGTGGAGCCGGCCAGGACCTTCTTGATGTCGTCCTTCGCGCACCCGATGATGGCGCCCCACAGCAGCGTCACCGTGGCCACGACGACCACGGCCGTGCGGGCGTGCGGGGCGTAGTCGAAGACGAAGTTCGACCGGACGATCAGGTAGACGCCCGCGGTCACCATGGTCGCCGCGTGGATCAGCGCCGAGACGGGGGTCGGACCCTCCATCGCGTCGAGCAACCAGGACTGCAGCGGCACCTGGGCGGACTTGCCGCAGGCGGCCAGCAGCAGGAGCAGGCCGAGCGCGGTCATCGTGCCCTCGGAGACCCGGTCGGCGTTCGCCGAGATCGTGGTGAAGTCGGTGGTGCCGAAGGTCACGAAGAAGAGCCCCACGCCCAGCGACAGACCGATGTCACCGACCCGGTTGAGGATGAACGCCTTCTTGGCCGCGGCGGCCGCGGAGTGCTTGTACTGCCAGAAGCCGATCAGGAGGTACGACGCGAGGCCGACGCCCTCCCACCCGAGGAACACGCC
>DATAOY010000076.1:0-20719 GCA_036265495.1 Nocardioides sp.
GCATGACCAACCTGAGCCAGGTGTCGGAGTGGATCGCCGAGCACCTGCCCGCCCTCATCGAGCAGTACGACGTACCCGCCGCGGCGGTGGGGGTGCTCGCCGAGGGCGAGGTGGCGGAACACGCGGCCGGCGTGCTGAGCACGGCGACAGGCGTGGAGGCGACGACCGAGTCGGTGTTCCAAGTCGGGTCGATCACCAAGCTCTGGACAAGCTCACTTGTCCTTCAGCTGGTCGACGAAGGCAAGGTCGAGCTCGACGCGACGATCCGCACCTACCTGCCCGAGTTCCGGATCGCCGACGTGGAGGCCGCCGACCGGATCACCGTGCGTCAGCTGCTCACCCACACCTCCGGCTTCGAGGGCGACATCTTCACCGACACCGGCCTGGGTGACGACTGCATCGAGAAGTACCTCGGCGTACTCCACGACGTACCGCAGCTGTTCCCGCCGGGGTCGATGTGGTCGTACAACAACGCCGGCTTCTGCATCCTCGGCCGCCTGGTCGAGGTGCTGCGCGGCGCGCCGTTCGACGCGTGCGTGCGCGAGCACCTGGTCAAGCCGCTCGGGATCACCCACGCCGCCACCAGTCCCTACGAGGCGATCCTGTTCCGGGCCGCGGTCGGGCACATCGAGACAGAGCCGGGCGCCGGCTTCCACCCGACGCCGGTCTGGGCACTGGTCCGCTCGAACATCTCGGCCGGGTCGATGCTGGCGATGAGCCCGCGAGCCCTGCTCGCCTTCGCTCGCATGCACCTCGAGGACGGCAGGGCCGTCGACGGCACGCAGGTGCTCGCCCCCGGCACGGCTGCGCGGATGCAGGCCCGGCAGGTCGAGCTTCCCTACCTCGGCCACCTCGGCACCTCCTGGGGTCTCGGCTTCGAGCGCTTCGACACCCCCGACGGTGACCTCGTGGGCCACGACGGGAACACGATCGGTCAGTCGGCCTTCCTGCGCATCGTGCCGCAAGCCGGCGTCGCGGTCGCCCTGCTCACGAACGGCGGCAACGCGGGCCCGCTCTTCCGTGACGTGGTCGGACATGCGCTCCAGGAGCTCGCCGGCGTGCCGCTCCCCGCCGAGCCGCTGCCGCCGACCGAACCCGATCCCGTCGACGCCGGCCGTTACGTCGGCACCTACGCGTCCTCATCCGCCACCGTGATCATCAGTCAGGAGGACGACGGCAGCATCTGGATGGACGCCATCCCCACCGACGCGCTCGCCGAGGAGCTCGGCGAGCAACCCGAACGCTGGGAGCTCGTGCACTACACGGACCACACCCTCACGACCCGCGAGCGCGACCACGGCCTCCACCGCCTCTATGCCTTCCTCGACGACGATGGCACCGGCCGGGCGAAGTACCTCCACGGCGGTCGCGCCCTCCTCCGCTCACCTGGCTGACACGCTGAGCCCCTCACGTCCCGCTGAGGAGCCAGCGCGTCAGGGCCGTGGTGAGTGCCCGGGGTCGATCCAGCTGGACCAGGTGCCGGGCCTGCTCGATGACGGTCGGCCGCCCGTCGGGAATCAGCTCGTGCAGCCGATGGGCGATCCCCGACTCGGCCCACCGCACGACGGCCGCGCCACACCAGCTCCTCGGGCAGCACCGCTCGATCCTGATGCTCCTGGGCGGCACCGTTCGGCTACGGCGCCAGGGTGAACGAGCCGCGGTGGATGGTCAGCACTCCGTCGGCGACGGCACTCGCGAAGTTCATCATGCGGGTCGGGCCGTCGGTCAGCAGCGCGGGCAGCGTGGCCCTCGTGTCGGCGACGGCCAGGCGGATCCCGAGCTCCTGGAACCACTGGACCACCCATGCGGTCTCGTCGACCCAGTCGACCGTCTCGAACCCACTGTCTCGGATGGTCGTCAGGAGGTCGTCGGGTGTCGCGAGGAAGCTGTCCACCCCGTCGATCGACCACGGAGCCGGGTAGACGGGCTCGTCGAGCCCGGTGCGGCAGACCTCGAACGTCGCCAGGCGGGCGCCCGGCCGGAGCCGGCGTGCGATCTCGGTGAAGAACGCCGACTTGTCGGCGATGTTCATCTGGACGTGCATGGTGTACGCCGCGTCGAAGTCGGAGCGCTCGACGGTGGAGATGTCGGCACAGACGAAGCCGACCTGCGCCGACAGCCCGGCAGCGTCCGTCAGGGCCACCGCGGTGTCGACGTACGACCGAGTGATGTCGACACCGACGACCGTGCACCCCGTGGCTCGCGCGACCTGCCGCGCCGGCCCCCCGAGCCCCGAGCCGACGTCGAGCGCGGTCATCGCGGGCGTGAGTGCCAGGCTGGGTAGCAGGCGATCGACGGCCTCGGCGCCGCCGGCGTGGAACTGGTCGATCCCGTCGAGTTGCGGCTGGGTGAGGGCGCTGAGCTCGGCGGCGGTGAGCCGCTCGATCGTGGTGACGAGATCGGTCTCCGTGTAGGTCATGACGTCGCTCCTGTCTGCTTCCGGTCGGTGCCGAAGAGGTCGGCGAGAAGGTCTGCGCGGCCGGCCACCGTGAGGCCCCTGGCCGTGGCGTCGCTGATCGTGAGCATCCCCGACAGGACGCCACCGACCAGCTGGGCGGGCCCGCGCAGCGTCACATCCGCGTCGCCGTCGAGCTCGCGCACGATCCGGAAGCCCTCGTGGCGCAGCACCACTCGGACCGACTCGGCTCCGGTCTCGACGTCGATCGTCGCCTGGGCGTCGGCCGGCAGCGTCCCCGGCAGGGTCAGCCCGGCGAGCAGTGCGCTCCACTGAGGCTGCACGGCATCGTCGCTGGTGGGGCCCGATGACATCGCGGGCAGTCCCCAGCGCGTGAGGGACCGGAGGACGTCCTCGAGCTCACGGCCCCGCTCGGTGAGCTGGTAGACCCCGGTGCCGATCGGCGCCGGAGCCTCGCGTCGTTCGACCAGCCCGTCGGCCTCCATCGCCTTGAGCCGCTCGGCCAGGAGGTTGCTGGCGATGCCCGGCAGCCCGCGCTTGAGGTCGCTGTAGCGGCTGGGCCCGAGCGCGAGCAGCTCGCGGACGATGAGCAGCACCCACCGATCGCCCACGACGTCCAGCGCCCGGGCCACCGAGCAGTACTGCTGGTAGCTCCTCACGGCAGAGACCTTACCCAGATGGTGGAGAAGATCAAGTCAATACTTGTTTTTTTCTACCATTCCCTGTCCGTTCGCGGCGGCAGGCAGACGCGGGCCGCGCGTGGATGGCCGTCGTGGCCGTGGGCGGCCCGGCCATCTTCGGTGTACGGCGCTCTGGTCGGTCGGCCCCTGACCGAACGAGCCGTCGCGCCGGCGTTCAGCCGCCTGGCGCGACGGCAACTCCCAGCGAGTCGGCGGCCATGGCCTTCGGGGCACCCTTCTCGTAGAACTCATCGACGTCCTGCACCGTGAAGCCCGCGGTCTCGAGCAGGTCGAGGATCGGACGCGTCAGGTGACAGCCTCCGGCCACCCGTCTGTTGAGCGGTTCGAGCCGGTGCTGCCAGCGCTCCACGCGCTCGTCCGGGGCCAGCCCGTGCTCGAGGAAGTGGAGGGTGCCGCCGGGTCGGAGAACGCGGCGGACCTCGGTGAGCGCGAGCACCGGGTCCGGGATGGTGCACAGCGTCCACGTCGACAGCGCCGTGTCGAAGGTGTCGTCGGCGAACGGCAGGGACTGACCGTCGAGACCGGACCGCTCGACCGGGACCGTCGACGCCGACAGCCGGCCCTGGGCGAGCTTCCAGCTCAGCTGCGACGGCTCGATCGCGGCGACCCGCTGGACGGCCTCCGGGTAGAAGGGAACGTTGTGCCCGGAGCCGAAGCCGATCTCCAGCACCTGACCGTGCAGGCCGGAACACACTCGCTCGCGCAGCGGGTACGACTGCTTCGCGCCGCAGGCGACGTTCATGATCCGCGGGAGCACGCGTTCGGCGTGCACACCCATGTCATCCCCCTGGTCACGCGGGTACCCGCGAGAGTAACCCGATCGTCGTGCGAGAGGGATCCCGCGTTCACCATGGTTGATGACCAATGACTCGCAAACGTTGGTGAGCTCGACCTCCACCCGCATGACCTCGGCCCATCGCCGCGCCCAGCTCCTGGCCTTGGCGGCCCACGCATTCGCCGAGGGCGGCCTGCGCGGCGCCTCGATCGAGGCGATCGCTCGCACAGTGGGCATCATCCAGCCATGCATGCTTGCGACGAGCCTTCGGACGAGTGCGCGGCCACGTGGTGCGCCACCCCACTGGACGCCGATCCGCTCGCCGTACGGCGGTCCGAAGATCACCTGGGGCGGTCGGCCCCTGATGCCGAGGACCGGCAGGTGCCGTCTGCACCTCGACCTCGCGCCGCCGGCCGACGGCGACCGACAGGCCGAGGTCGACCGGCTCGAGTTCTGCGTGCTGGCCCCCCGATGGCACGCGCTGGGTAGGGTCCCGGGCATGCGACCGACCCGCGTCCTCGCCGTCGGTCTCGGTGGCCTCGTGGTCGCCGGGATCGGTCCGGGCGCCGTCGCTGTCGACGAGGGGATCGGCCGGGGAGCCGCCTCCGATCTCGCGACGTCGAGCAGCGCCGTGCAGCCGGCCACCAGGTCGTGCAGCCACCGGGCCGGCACTCATCCGGTGCGGCGGCCGAGGTTCGTACGACGGATCGCGACGGGCGAGACCGGCTGGTTCTCCTCCCCGAGCCTGGCCGACCTGAACGGCGACGGGCGGCTGGAGATCGTGGCGCCGTTCTACTCGACCTTCGTGTTCAGCGCGAAGGGGCATCGACTGGCTCGCGGGACGGCGACCGACGGCCGCGTCTACGCACCTTCGGTGGTCACCGACCTCGAGGGCGACGGCGTACCCGACATCGTGGTCGGCGGATCCGGCACCGTGGCGGCGTACGCGTTCAGGCACGGCCGGCTGCACCTGAAGCGCGGGTGGCCGGCGTCCGTGCGGAGCGGCGGCCAGACCCCGGAGGTGCGTGGCCTCGCCGCCGCAGACCTGAACGGCGACGGTCGGGTCGAGGTGGTGGCGACGACGACCAACACCTCGCCCACGGGCTCGCAGGTCTTCGTGTTCAACGCCCGGGGCAAGCGGTTCCAGCCCAAGGACGGTCACCAGCCCGCGTGGCCCCGCTACAACCGGTTGCGCGGCAAGGGCAACGACCTGCACTTCAACAAGGTCGGCAACCACGGCTACGGCGAGTACGGCGAGAACGTTGCCATCGGGAACATCGACAACGACCCCGACCTGGAGATCATCACGACGTTCGACAACCACCAGATCAACGCGTTCAACGACGACGGCACCTCGATCCTGGCCTCCCCGTGGTTCACGAACCCGGAGTCCGGAGCCCTCGGCCGGAGGATGGGGTGGGGCCAGTTCATCCGGTGGGCCGACCCGCGCGTCGAGCGGCGCCACTACCACCTGCACAAGGGCACGTGGCCGAACCCGGCGCGCCAGGCGTGGCTGCAGTGGACCGCGTCGCCTCCGGCGGTGGCCGACCTGGACGGCGACGGGCGCAACGAGGTGATCGGGCTCCCCAACGTCGAACGGCACATCCCCTACCGCACCCAGGGTTACGCGTTCATGGTCCTGGACGGGGCGTACGGCGACGGCCACCGCTCGGCGCGACGTCACCACGGCTTCGAGAAGCTCCCGATGTCCAACCACCCGGTGTACCGGCCCGACGGTGACTGGTACCCGCCCAGTGGCATCCCCGCGCCCACCGTCGTCAACCTGGTGGGCGACGCGCGGCCCGAGATCGTCGCGGCCCTTCCCGGCGGCAAGGTCTACGCCGTGGGCCCCGGCGGTCACCGGCTCTGGTCCACCCGGTACGCACCGCGCCGTGCGAAGACCTTCGCCTCGGAAGTGGCCGCGGCCGACCTGAACAAGGACGGGAGGCCCGAGCTGGTCTTCGGCACCTACTCGCTGCACCGCAACGCCGGACGGATGATCGTGCTGTCGGCCAAGGGGAAGAAGCTCCGGGTCACCCGCCTGCGCCACCAGGGACAGGACGGCAACGGCATCGGCGTGGCCGCCGCTCCGTCGATCGGCGACCTCACCGGGAACGGCACCCTCGAGATCGTCCTGACCACCTTCGACCACGGCGTGGACGTCTACACCGTCCCCGGATCGGGCACCGGGTGCCTGCCCTGGCCCACCGGACGCGGCAACCTTCTCCGCAACGGCATGAGCACCGCCACCGCGCCCTGACACCACCGCAGGGTCCTGCGCCACCGCAGCAGCGGCGATACTGGGCGCCGTGGAGCGCCTGGTCAGACGGTTCTACCACGACCTCTGGAACCGGTGGGACGACGAAGGGGTCGAGGAGCTCCTCCACGAGGACTTCACCTTCCGGGGATCCCTCGGCACCGAGACCCGCGGCCGAGACGAGTGGCGCTCCTACCGGGACGCCGTCCGGGCCGGCTCGTCCGACTTCCACAACGAGATCCTCGACCTGGTCGCTGACGGCGACCGCGCCGCGGCCAGGCTGCGCTACACCGGATCCCACACCGGACCGCTGGCCGGGCTGCCGGCGACCGGACGGCGCTTCTCCTACGCCGGAGCCGCCTTCTTCACCGGCGACGCGCGTCAGCTGACCTCCGCGTGGGTGCTCGGGGACCTCACGGCGCTGCGAGAACAGCTCGGCTGAACGAGATGCCACGGTCCTTTCCGGCGTCCTGTTGGCCCTCGCACCCATCGGAGGGGGATACTCGAGGTGATGACACCACCGACAGGGCCACGGCGGCATCTGGCCAGTAGCCCGTTCAAACCCGATCCCGAACCAACGATCGAGCAGTACGAGGTCGACGACATGGTCTCCCACGACTCCTATGGGATGGGCCGCGTCATCCAGGTGGAAGCCGCGGCGGTGACCGTCGACTTCCGCTCCCAGACCGTTCGCATCCCGAGTCCCTTCCAGAAGATGTCCAAGCTGTAGGGACTGGGGAGTCGACAACCACCGCTGCTTGACCGACCGGGTGTCGGCCTCGACGGCCAGCGGGCCGCTGAGGTCGTCCGTCGCGGTCGCCCACGCCATGGAGCACCATCGCGCCGTGTCGACCTTCCTGCGGTCGAGCGGGTACACCTGCACTTGCCCGCCCGGAATGCGCCCGAGGCCGTAGGTCCCAGCGGTCCGGGACCGGGCGGCCGTGCCGTGTGACCGGGACGATCCGGTCAGGACTCCATCGGCGTCATCGAGGGCATCGGTCGGTCACCTGGCAGCGTGAGTCCCGGCAGGGCGTCCGGGGCGGCGAGAACGAGGACCCCGAGCACCACGAGCAGGAGCGCCGTACCGTAGGTCGCCACTCGTCGCCACGGCAGCGTCTTCTCCAACGCGATGATCCCGGCGACGACCGCCATCCAGGTCACGCTCATCACGCCCAACGCGAACAGTGACGCCATCAGGGCCCAGCAGCACCCGACGCACCACGCACCGTTGCCCACGCCCATCCGGAACGCGCCCGACCAGCCGTCGCGCCATGACCCGAGAAGCGTGCCGAGCGGGCTCCGGCACTTGCCGAGACAGACGTTCTTCAGGGGGGTCAGCTCGTAGACGGCGGCGGCGATGAGGGTGGTGCCGGCGATGGCGCGACCGGCGTTGCCCCACGCCAGGTGGTCTCCCACCGCACGGCTCGCGGCCACCCCGATCGTGAAGGCGATGACTCCGGCGACGGCCCACGTGGTGAGGTAGCCGGCGGTGAAGACCATCGGCAGCAGCCTCGTCCGGCTCATCCGCGAGTACAGCGCCACCGTCGGAGCGACGGACGGGAACATCATCGCCGCCATCATCACGACCCAGACCCCGAGGAACCAGCCGAAGGTGCCGAGACCGCTCCAGGGTCCGTCATCCATGCCGTGCATCTGGCCGACCGTCCACCACCAACCGGCGGCGGCCAGCGCGAACAGGACGGCGACCAGACCGAGCTGGGTGCGAGCAGCCGCGTAGGCGGGACGAAGGCCTGAGTCGGTGGCCGACCCGACGTCGGTCATTCCGTCAGGCGGCCCACGAGAAGTCCGACTTCGACAGGCCCGTCTTCGCCTCGTACTGGATGCCGAAGGCGTTGATCCGTGACCGTTTCGCTTCGGCCATCGTCAGATCGGAGCCCACGGGGTGGAACATCCCGGAGAACCTCACCGGCTCGCCGTTCTCGACCCCGAACGGGACGATGTCCTCGATCTCGAAGTCGATCGTGTCGTCCACGCGAACGCTGTGGAGCAGCCCGTCGTCAGTGAGATCGATCGTGGCGCGCTGAACGCCGAGCATCTCGCCGATCAGCGGGGCCAGCCCGGCCATCGGCCCGCCCAGCTGGCCGCCGAAGACCTGGACGAGCTTGTCGAACTGCTCGTCCGTGGCGCCGTCGTCGATGTACACGCCGACCCGCCAGTTGCCCTCGGTCATCACCTTCGGCGTCTCGGCCACGAGCACGACCTTGCGGCCCCCGATGTCGGTGCCATCGACGGCTCCCGCACGGATGTTGAAGGCCAGGATCACCCGACAGAAGTCGTAGGTGGCTCCGTGGTCGAGCGACGTGTTGCACGGGCACATGAGCTCGCACGAGCACGTCTCGCTGTAGCTACCGGTCAAGTTCCAGGCCATGGGACCCCCCTAGCACTCGCCGCCAGTGTCCCGCCCGCCCGAGTGGGCGTCAACGGCGCGAGAGGTCCTCGGGCTCCCCGCCCATCATGGACAGCATCTCCCGGCCACCCGTTCGGTAGAACCGGACCAGCAGGAGCGCGGTCAGCGCCAGGGCGAAGAGGTTCAAGATGGTCGTGTAGTTCCAGGTGATGCCCTGCTCCGCGACCTGCGCCTGACTGGGGTCGGGCACGAGACCGAGCCCGCCGAAGAGGAGCTCGACGACGTAGCCGCCCAGCACCATGGTCACGTAGAACCCGGCCAGCAGGGTCAGCATCATCCGGGTGCCGTAGTACTTCCGATAGATGATCAGGATCGGAACGATGATCAGGTCGGCGAACAGGAACGACACGACGCCGCCGAAGCTGATGCCTCCGCTGTAGAGCACCGCCGCGAGCGGGACGTTCCCGATCGAGCACACGAAGCTCAGGATCGCGATGATCGGGCCGACGAGCGGGCCCCACACCTTCGACCAGGTGGCGTGGTCGGTCAGGAACAGCGACTGCCAGAACGAGTCCGGCACCCACGCGGCCACGGCGCCGGCGATCAACAGGCCGGCCACGATGTCGCGGATCACGGCTGCCCACTCCATGACGTAGATGTGGCTCACCGACGTGAGCCCCCTGCCGCTGAGCAGCCGCGAGGCGAAGCTGCCCTCCCCCTGGACGGACATGTCCATGGCGGCGTGGCCCTCCATCGATCCGGCCACGCCCTTGACCGCCTGCGCCCGGGCTGCGTCGATCAGCGCGGCGCGGACGAAGATCCGGAAGAACAGTGCCATCAGGACGATGATGATCGGTCCGCCCACGAACTCCGCGAGCGTGAACTGCCAGCCGAGCAGCAGCGCCAGGATCACACCCAGCTCGATGACGAGGTTGGTGCTGGCGATCTCGAAGACGATCGCCGCGACGAAGCTCGACCCCTTCCGGAACAGCGAGCGCGCCATCGCCACGGCGGCGTAGGAGCAGGACGAGCTGGCGATGCCCAGCCCCGTCGCCTTGGTGAGCGTCGCCGGGCGGTCGTCACCGAGCATCCGCGAGACGGTCTCGCGCCGTACGACGGCCTGGACGATCGCCGAGAGGGTGAACCCGAGGATCAGCGACCAGGTGATCTGCCAGGTCATCGACCCGGCCATCGTGAGGGCGTCGCCGAGGGCGGAGAGGGCGGACATGAGGAGCTCGCTCCCTTCTCGGTGGGAGTGAAGAGTCAACCAGCAGCCGGATGCCGACTCAGGCGATGGTGCCGCGTCCGGTTGGATGTCGTCCAAGGGTTGTCGCGAGCAGCGCGACCGAGGGAGGGTGCGTGACCGAGCAGCACCGGGTGCTCATGGTCGGACTCGGCACGATCGCTCAGACACACCTCCAGGTCCTCGGGCAACGCCGGGACGTGACGCTGGTGGGTGGGGTCGACCCGGTCGCGCAGGCCGCTGTCGTGCCGGTCTTCCGCAGTCTGGACGACGCGCTCGCCGCCGACGTGGCGCCGACGCTGGCGGTGGTGGCGACGCCCACGGACACGCACGTGCGGCTCGTCCGAGACCTGGTCGAGCGCACGGATGCCCTGGTGCTCTCGGAGAAGCCGCTGGCCACCACGCGTGCCGAGGTCGACGGCCTGGCCGACGTCGCCGACCGGGTGCGGGTCGCACACCATTTCGCGTTCTCGCCGGAGGTGGAGTGGGCGCTCCGGTTCACGCTCGCGGCCGGCTGGACCCGGCCGAACCGGGTGCTCAGCGTCTTCAACGACGCGTACGCCGGCCTGGGGGAGGCTCGGCTGGCGAGCTACGTCTCCACGTGGGTCGACTCCGCACCCAACCAGCTCAGCCTGCTGGCGCCGTTCGTCGGGTCCTGCGAGGTGGTCGGCCACTCCGACGAGCGGTTCCGCGCGGTCACCGTGCTCGACCACGAGGGTGGCCGCAGCGTGCTCGCGTCGAACTGGCTGGCCGCCGACACCTCGAAGCAGACGACGGTGGAGTACGCCGGCGACCGGCAGGTGCGGATGGATCACACCTCGCTCACCGCGACCGTCATCGAGGACGGCCTGGTCACCCGGCACGTCGGGTACGACGGGGAGGCGGGTCGCAAGGAGGCGCACTACCGGGGGCTGTACGACGTACTGCTCGCGGACCCCGGGGACTCCCGGCTCGGCGTACCGCTCGCCACCGAGATGACGCGGCTGCTCGAGTCTGCCGCCTCGGCTCCGGCGGCCGGTGTCGGTTGGTCGGCGATGGCAGCCGACTGACGGCCATGGCCGGTCAGCGACCGGGTTACCGCGGCACGCCACCCAGGCCGGCGAGGCGGCGACGCATGGCGAGCTCGTCGCGCATGCGGTAGGGCACCGGGTGGCCGGCCGACGCGAGCCCGGCGGCGTAGGCCTCGAGGGCGGACAGCAGCGAGGCCTGGGCGGAGGTCCACTCGGTGATCTGGCGGCCCGCGCCCCTCTCCCGGGCGACCGACTGCCGTGCGACCCGCAGCTCCGCCAGGAGGCGGTCGAGTGGCACCGGCGGAAGGGACTCCGCGGACTCCATGTCGCACCACCTTGCGACTCGCTGCCTGTGCGGGAACCGAGGACGCCGGATCGGCGTCCGTGCTCGACACATCGCAGTCCTTGGCCCCACCCTACGCGTCCGCGGCCTCGGCCCGCATGCTCTTGTTGGGGTACTGCGGTGACCCGATGACGCGCTACGTCATCGACGCGCCGACGTTGCTGCACCTCGTGGACGAGCAGCCGGCCGTCGACGCCGACCACCGGCTGGTGGCCCCCCACGCGATCCGGAGCGACGCCCTCCAGCTGCTGCTGGACGAGGTACGGCGCGGCGCGCGGACGGAGGTCGGCCCTGGCAACGCACACCCGGATCACCGAGGTGAGGATGCGGCTGCTCGGCGACCGGGTGTCGCGCGCGACGGCCTTCCGGCTCGCGCGTGAGCTCGATCTGGAGTCACTGCGGCCCGCGGAGTACCTCGCGGTCACGCGGCTGCAAGAGTGACGTTCGATCCCGCGAGTGCCTGTTCGCTCAGGACGCGGGCGAGGGCTCGGTCGAGACGTGCGCGACCGTCTCGTCCAGCGGCATCAGGATCCACAGGATCGGGTAGATCAGGAACTGGCTGCCGGGCAGCACCAGGAGCAGGAGCACGAAGAGGAGTCGGGTGGTCCACGGCCCGAGGCCGAACCGCTGGCCGAGGCCGGCGAGCACGCCTCCGAGCACGCGCCCCTCGCGCGACCGGACCAGTCCGTGTCGGGCGAAGCTGTTTCGGATGTCGTCCATGGTTGTTGCACGTCCTTCTGAGGTTGTCTGACGGGGCGTTTCCCCGTTGACTCCACCCTGCCTCGTCGTCGCCTCCGCCACATCGGGCGCCGCCCTGAGGCCGCCCCCGGATCCGGGGCTCCGGGTCTCAGGGCTACCACAGGGCGGCTGCCCGGGGTCTCGCCCGGTCCGGCCGACGGTGGGGCTCGCCCGAGCTCGAGCTCAGATCCGGAAGAAGCCGGCCAGGAACCGCTGGGCGAGGTCGCGGTCGCCGTGGATCGTCCCGGCGTTGATGCGGCCGTACGCCGTGAGCACGAAGCTCGCCGGGTCGAACTCGATCCAGGCGGGCAGGTCGTCCACGTCCCCGGGTGACGTGCTGAGCCCGTCCGGCCCCACGTCGATGCGGGTGTCGCCGGCGTTCTCGCCCGACGTGATGCGTACGCCGACCTGCATCGGCGTCGTGTCCGGTCCGACGGTCGCGGTGGCGGTCCAGAGCACGAAGCAGAGCGGCACGAGCAGGTCGGCCGACCGTGCCTCCAGTGCGTGCGGACGACCGCTGCCCTCGCGGATGTCCCAGCTGTGCACCGAGTAGTCCACGAGCTGGAAGACCGGGTAGAAGAACGCGGGGAGCGGGCCCATGTACTTGTGCGGCACCTGCAGGCCGCCCCAGTCCTGCTCGGTGAGGCCCTCCTCGATGGTCAGCATCCGGTCCAGGTCGCCGCGCAGCCGCTCCAGCGCCTGCTCCCGGCTGAGCGTGCGGAAACCCTGCGCTCCATGGTCCGCGTGGGTGGCCATGTCGGTGAGCGCGACCGCCGGCGGTCCCGAGCCCTCACCCTGCACCGAGTCGAAGCCCACGAAGTAGGTCTCGGTGGTGTCGAGGAGGTGCCCGAAGACGTCGCGCACCTGCCAGTGGCCGGCCCCCGTCGGGGCCGTCCAGGTGTCCGCGTCCGCGGCCAGGGCGAACATCTCGGCCGACTCCCGGCGGATCCCCTCGAGCAGGTTGTCCTTGCTCGCGTAGTCCATGAAGTTCCAGGCGCTCATCGACTCCTCCTGTGCCCGCGACTCCTGCCCGGACAGGGATTGATCTGCCCTCCGACGCTCCTCCGGTGCCGTGGTGCTGTCAACGGGGACCGATTCAGGAGCTGGTCGCCACCCACCACGCCGCGACCTGGGCGCGGGAGCGTACGCCCAGGCGGAGGCGGATGCGTTCGAGGTGCCCCTCGGCCGAGCGCTCGTCGATCCCGAGCCGCTCGCCGATCTCGCGGTTGGTGAGCCCTTCGGCCACCAGCGCGGCGACCTCGCGCTGCCGAGCGGTCAGGGTCGGTGGCCTCGGACCACGCAGGGGCGGGAGACCGAGGAACTCCCTGATCACCCCGATCAGCGGCGCGGTGTCGCCGACATACGGGATGTGCGAGCGCCCGGGCAGCACCTCGAGCCGGGCGCCGGGGATCTCCGCGGCGATCAGGCGGGCCTGCTCCAGCGGGGCGGCCCGGTCCTGGTCGCGGTGTACGACGAGCGTCGGCGCGCGGACCCGGCCCAAGGACGACGTCACGTCGACCTCGTAGCAGAGTCTCAGCAGGGCGGCCGCGATCCGTGGAGAGGAGGCCTCCTGCTGGTACGTGCTGAGAGCGGCGCGGGTCCCGGCCGAGGCGTCGGGCGCGAAGATGTCGGTCAGCACGTCGGCGCCGAGGCCCCAGTGCCCGGCCACGAGGCCGACCACGTGGTCCCGGACGTCCGGCGTCCCGATGTCGCCCCCCCGCGCCCATCCGCCGTACAGCACCAGCCGGTCGACCGCCTCCGGGTGCCGCGCCGACCACTCGATCATCAGCGGCACGCCGAGCGAGCTGGCCACGACGTCCGTGCGCTCCACGCCGGCGGCGGCGAGCACGGCGGACACGACCTGGAGCTCGGTCTCGACCGATGGCTCGGACACGGACCGGTCGGACAGGCCGCAGCCCGGCCGGTCGTAGCGCAGCAGCGTGCGCCCGTGCGCCAGGCTCTCCAGCAGCTGCCGCTCGGCGGGGAGGGCCCAGCTGAGCTCCAGATGGCTCAGCCAGCCGCCCACGAACAGCAGCGGCCGGCCGCCGCCGGCCGTCGCGTAGGCGACATCGACCCCCTCGGACGTGCGGATCGAGCCCAGGCGCTGCTCCACCCCGCGACTCCACCGCATCCGGTCCCCGGGCGGCAAGTGGGGTAGTTCCACGCCTGACGGCGGCCCCGATCGCGATCGAGGCTGGAGGCATGATCACCACGCAGCAGATCGACGTCCGGACGCGCCCCACGACGGCCGCCGTCGTGTCCGTCGGGTACGGCGTCGTCAGCTACCTCGCCTTCGTCGGGGCCTTCCTGTACGGCGTCGCCTTCCTCGCCGACACCGTGGTCCCGCGCACGGTCGACCACGGTGGTCCGCGCTCGGGAATGACGGCGGCGGCGATCATCGACGCGCTGCTGCTGGGGGTCTTCGCGGTCCAGCACAGCGTGATGGCGCGGCCCGCGTTCAAGCGGCGCTGGACGGCCCTCGTCCCCGCGCACGTCGAGCGCTCGACGTACGTGCTGGTCGCGTCGGCGGCCCTGGCGCTGGCGTTCTGGCAGTGGCGCCCGATCCCGAGGGGGGTCTGGGACGTGTCGTCGCCGACCGCCGCCGTGCTGCTCTGGACGCTCTTCGGCCTCGGCTGGGGATGGGTGCTCGCCATGTCGTTCGCGATCGACCACTTCGACATGTTCGGCCTCCGCCAGGTGTCGCGCCACCTGCGCGGGCTCGCCGACCGGGCACCGTCGTTCGCGGTTCCGCTACCGCACCGGCTGGTCCGGCACCCGATGATGCTCGGCTTCTTCCCCGCGTTCCTCGCGACGCCGACGATGACCCTCGGTCACCTGCTCTTCGCGGGCCTCGGGGTCGCCTACGTGCTGGTCGGCGTGCGTCTCGAGGAGCGCGACCTGTCGGCCGACCTCCCGGAGTACGACGCCTACGCGGCTGTCACGCCCCGGTTCATCCCACACATCTCGCGTCGTCGGCCATGATCCGGCCGCGCGGCGACGGTGGCTACGCATCCCTGACCGCCACGTGGGCAGTGCCGACCCGCGAACTGGGTAGTGGACACCGATGTGGCGATCCCTGCCGGACGGCAGCGTTTCTCTCGCCGGCGCACCGCCGGGATCGTCTGAGAGGAAGACCAGTGATGACCTACTCCGTCCTGACGGAGCTCGCGTCCCAACGTGAGGAGCAGATGGCAGCGCGGGCTCGCCGCGCGCGGCCCGAGGGGATACCGGCGGCGACCACGCGTCGTACCGCGCGCCGAACCTCACGCGCCTCCACGTCGTATGGCCAGTGGCGGCGCTGGACAGCGCCGCCGGAACTGCACTGATCGGGCGGGCCTCGGGCAGCTCCGTTCCTGACAACCCCTACCAGCACACACCGAGGAGAGATTCCCCATGATGCCCGCCGCCGCCCTGGTCTACGCCCTGTTCGGCGCGGACCTCCGCGACGCCCAGACCCGCGCGCGCCCCCGGAGGGCGATCCGTTCGGAGCTGACCTCGACCCGCCGTACGTCGGACCGATCAACGGGACCGCGGAGGACGTCATGAGCGTGGGCTGTCTGGCGCGGCCGTGCGAGCCCGACCCGTCGATCGACGTCTCCGGACTGGAGCTCCGACCGCTCGAGCCCGGCGACCGGGGAGCGGTGCTGGAGATCTTCGAGGGCCTCGGCCCCCGCTCGCGCCAGCTGCGCTTCCTGGCTGCGAAGCCCCGGCTCACCTCGGCGGACCTCCGGCAGCTGACAGACGTGGACCAGTACGACCACGTGGCGATCCTCGCGGTCGACGCACGGCACGGCCGCCCGATCGGGGTCGCCCGTTTCGTCCGCGAGCCGGAGGACCCGGACACCGCCGACGTGGCGGTCGCGGTCGTCGACGACTGGCAGGACCGAGGTGTCGGCACGATGCTGACGACCGCACTCGTACGACGAGCGCGCGAGGTCGGCGTACGCCGCTTCACGATGGCGATGGCCCCCGACAACGAGGCCGCTGTCCGCCTGTTGCACCGGGCCCCCGGTGAGATCGAGCGACTCGCCCTCGACGACGAGACCGCGGAGTTCGCGCTCGCGCTGGATCCGGCACCGGCCCCGTGGCTGCAGCGTCTCCTGGCGGGACCGCTGCGATGACCATGCCTGCGGACGCCTCCGACGTCGGGCACCTGCCGCGCATCGGCGCCCTGCTCGGGGTCTGGGCGCATCCGGACGACGAGGCGTACCTGTCCAGCGGGTTGATGTCACGGGTCCGCAACCACGGCGGTCGCGTCGTCGTCGTGACCGCGACCCGGGGGGAGCGCGGCACCGACGACCCGGCGCGCTGGCCACCCGAACGGCTCGGTGCGGTGCGTGAGCGCGAGCTCCGGGCGAGCCTGGCGGAGGTCGGTGTGCACGAGCACCACTGGCTCCACCACGGCGACGGCGAGCTCGCCGGGGTCCCCGTGTCCGAGGGTGCGGCCGAGCTGGTGCCCCTGATCGAGGACGTGGCCCCGGACGTCATCGTCACGTTCGGTCCGGAAGGCATGACCGGGCACGCCGATCATCGGGCGATCTCGGCCTGGGTCACGGAGGCGTGGCGCCGTACGGGCCGGCGCGGAGACCTCTGGTACGCCACCCTGACCCAGGAGTTCCACCGCGAGTGGGGCGAGCTCAGCGAGCAGCTGGGTGTGTGGATGGACGACGCCGAGCCTCCCGTCACCCGCCCGTCCGACCTGTCGGTGACGGTCCGGCTCACCGGCTCGATGCTGGCGCGCAAGCACCGAGCGCTGCGCGCCCACGCCACCCAGACCCGGGCCTTGGAGGACCTGGTCGGCCCGGCACGCTATCGGGACTGGTGGTCCACCGAGAGCTTCGTCCCTGCCGAGCGGGCGCTCGTGGCGGGTGCGGCCGACCTCGGACGGGGTTGAGGGCGAGGGTCAGCGCCACGGGGACCACGACCCAGGCGAGCGCCAGGAGGAGCACGGCCGCTCAGGCAGCGTCGAGGAAGGCGTGGACGCGAGCCAGGGCCTCGGTACGGCTCTGCACGTCGAGGCGCAGGAAGACGTTCTCGAGATGCTTGCGCACGGTCGCCTCGGAGAGGCCGAGAGTGCGAGCGATCTGGGTGTTGCTGGCTCCCGTCGCCACCTGACGCAGCACCTCCCACTGTCGCGGCGTGAGGTTCGGCTCCCCCCGCAGCTCGCGGTGGCGGCGGGTGTGCAGCTCGGCCACGTGCGGCCGTGCCAGCGCGAGCATCGCCTTCTCCCGTTCGGAGAAGTCGGGCTCGCCCTCGTTGCGGAAGAGGAGGAGGCGCCGGTCGATGCCACCCAGCGGCGTCATCGGCACCAGGATCTCGTCCGAGACCCCGAGTGCGCGGAACGCCGTACCCAGCGGGCTGTTGGCGTACGCGCGGGTACGCGTCCGCTCCGCATGGTGGAGCAGCGTCGCGTAGTCGCCGGTCGTCAGCGGACCGGCGCAGCCGTCCTCCTCCCAGAACTCCTGCCAGAACAGCTGCGTGAACTCGTCGTTCGCGCCGACGGACTCCTCGCGGAGCACGCCGGTGTCGGTCACGATCAACTGCTTGATCCGTTGTTCGGCCACGTCCATGAGCTGGAAGGAGATGTCGGCGCAGGGGATCAGCTCGCGCAGGCCACTGAGCACGTCGGCATAGAAGATGTCGTCCTCGGCCGCGGGTTGGCACCGATCGAGCACGCCGAGCAGCGCGTGGACGTCGGCATCGGTCATGACCCAGTGATCCGTCACGGCCATGCTCCGTTCTGTCGGTACCGCCAGGCTACGGCGACCGTGCGTCTCGCGACATACGCGCTAACGCGTACGTCGATCGTCCACCGCAGAACGTCGCATTCCGTTCCGCCCGCGGGCCGATCACAGTCGAACGACCAACACAACTACGGAGGTCACCATGACTACCTTGTCGATCCACCAGCGTCCGGCTCCCTTCATCGCCGCGGCTGCCGCCGTGGCGGCCATCGCGGCCGGCTCCGTGGCCCTGGCCGTCTCCCACGACGCCGACGCGCCCGGTGCGCCCGCACAGCAGTCGCACACCTCGGTCCAGCAGGACGCCCCGAGGGTGCACCACTTCCACCCCACGACCAGCGGCGGGCGGGTCATGCTCGGCCAGTGATGGCGCACGGAGGTGCGGGCGTTGCGGCCGCCCCGCGAGATCGCGGGATTGTGCGTTTCGGCAACAGGTCGGGCATGCGGCGCGCACACTGGTGAGCAGTGAACGTCAATCCCCTGGGGGAACCATGATGACCTTCGAAGACGCACCGGACGAGACCGTCACGCCCAGTCCGGCCGTGGACGCGCCGATCGACGAGGTGGGGACCGAGCCGACCGAGCCGGTCCAGGAGAGCCCGACGAGCGCCGCGGCGCGGACCCTCGAGCTCGCTGCCATCACCGCCGACCGGCTGGTCTCGGACGCGCAGACCGAGGCCGAGTCGTTGGTCGCCACCGCGCAGGCGGAGGCCGACGCGATCGCCGAGGCCACCCGCACCGAGGCGGAGAAGGCCGCGGCCGAGCTGACCCGGAACAAGCAGCAGCAGGCCGCCGAGCTCGAGGAGGAGCGCACGACGGCGTTGGCCGAGCTGGCCGACCAGAAGGCCGCCCTCGAGGCGCAGATCGCCACGCTCCGTCAGCTGCAGACCGACCACCGCACGCAGCTGCGTGACCACCTCAGGGAGCAGCTGTCGTTGCTCGACGCAGCGGTGCCCGAGCTGCCCACGGCCTTCGCCGGCTGACCGCTCAGGTCCCCTGCCGCCTCGCCGACAGACGCTGCCGCGTCTCAGCCCTACGGGGAGCCTGGAGTCACGAGCCCGGCTTCGTACGCCGCCACGACCAGCTGCACCCGGTCCCGGCAGCCCAGCTTGTTGAGCAGGCTGCTGACGTGCGACTTGATCGTGGCCTCGCCGATGAACAGCTCTGCGGCGAGCTCGCTGTTGCTCAGGCCTCGCGCGACACCGACCAGAACCTCGCGCTCGCGGTCGGAGATCGGCGGCAGCTCGCGGGGCCTGCCCCGGTCGGCGCGCGAGGCGAACTCGGCGATCAGCCGACGGGTGATGGAGGGTGCGATCAGGGCGTCGCCGCGCGCGACCACGCGGATCGCCGACGTCAGCTCGTCGGGTGGGCAGTCCTTGAGCAGGAATCCGCTGGCACCGGCGTCCAACGCGGCGAACACGTACTCGTCGAGGTCGTACGTCGTGAGCACGAGCACGGCGGTCCCCGGGAATCGCTGACTGATCCGCCGGGTCGCCTCGATCCCGTCGAGGATCGGCATCCGGATGTCCATCAGCACGACGCTGGGCCGCAGCCGCTCGACCAGCTGGACCGCCTCCTGCCCGTCGGCGGCATCGCCCACCACCTCCATGCCGTCCTCGCCGTCCAGCAGCTTGCGGAAGCCGGCGCGCAGCAGGAGCTGGTCATCGGCGATCACGAGGGTGAGCGGAGCGCGATCCCCGTTCATCCGACACCCGCCGCGGTGGCCGGCAGCCGCGCATGGACCGTCCACCCGCCGCCGTCGGCGCCGGCACTGATCGTCCCGCCGAAGACGTTGACCCGTTCGCGCATGCCGATCAGCCCGTGCCCGGACCCGGTCCCGGCAAGCCCGTCGCGCGGGCCCGCGCTTCCGTCGTCGCTGACCACGAGGTCGAGGTGGTTGCGCTCGAAGGCGACGCAGACGCGCACGCAGCGGGCGTTGGCGTGCTTGAGCACGTTGGTCAGCGCCTCCTGCACGATCCGGTACGCCGTCAGGTCGAGACCGGGCGGCAACGCCGAACGGTCGCCCGAGACCTCGACCTCGACCTGCAACCCGGCCTCGCGGACCGAGGAGAGCAGGTCGTCCAGCTGGGCCAGGCCCGGCTGGGGGGACAGCGCCACCGGCTCATCGGTACGACGCAGCAGTCCGAGCAGGCGCCGGAGATCGACCAGCGCCTCACGTCCGGCCCTCTCGATGGAACCCAGAGCCGCGTCGATGGACGCCTCGTCGACCTTCGCGCCGTGCAGCGAGCGACGTTCGGCGCCCGCCTGCACGACGATCACCGAGAGGCCGTGTGCCACGACGTCGTGGAGCTCGCGTGCGATGCGGGCGCGTTCGTCCTCGATCGCTCGCGCCGTCTGCCGTTCCTGCTCCGCGGCCAGGACTCGCGTCACCTCCCACGCCTGTCTCGCCTGCTCGGCCCGGCGACTGACGAAGTAGCCGACGCCGAACCCGACCGCGAGCCACACCGCCATCGGCACCACGTCGCCGGCCCGGCCGCCGACCAGGCCGACCGCCAACCCGAGGACGAACCACGCACCGAGGACCCCCGCGCCGATGGCCAGCTTGCGACGCTCGTGGATCGTGCCGAGGCTGTACGCGGCGCCGACCATCAGCAGGAATCCCTCGAACGGCCCCTGTGTCCCGACCGGCCAGAAGGTGGTCCACCAGGTCACCACCACGATCGTGAGGCACGGCGCGAGGAGCGGCGCGCGGCGCCGCACGCCGAGACCGGCGACCGCCACGGCCAGGAACGCCAGGTGTCGCGCCGGGGGGCCCGGGTACTCGACCGAGTGCGGATGCTGGCCCACGTTGACGATGCCGATCACCAGGATCGCCGCGGGCGCCGCCCAGTCCAGCGCCAACCGGCGCAGTCGGAGGAGGACGTCGCGTCGGGTCATGAGCGCGACGGTATCCCCAGGTCAGGCCGTTGCGCGTCCCCCTGACGTGGGGTCGTCGCTCCTCCTCCAGTGGGACCTGCGGCGCGGCCGATTCCGCCTCGTGCCGGCGGCAAACCGCCCGTGGGCCGAGGCGTACGACGTGCCGGCGCTCCTACGTTTCCGGCAGCCGCGACGGTCGCGGCGTACACGAAGGGGTATGGATCATGAACTCCATCCGTTCTCTCATCAC